>JACQGX010000063.1 GCA_016199265.1 Chloroflexota bacterium
CCGCCCTCGGGCAGTCGGCGGTAGGCGACGAGCGTCGGGTCGGTGATTGGGGAGAATTCGTAACAAGGTAGCCGTACGGGAACGTGCGGCAGGAACACCTCCTTTCTAGGGAGCACGAGGACCGTCCCCGCGCTCACGCGACCACCGGTTGGTGGCCGGGTGCCGGCGCGGGTGGCGTCCCGCTTCCAGGTCGATCCCCGTAAGTGGCGTGGGAGACGCCCGCGGTGGTAAACCACTGCGGGCGGGCCACGAGGCTTACGGGGGCATCTGGTGGCAGATCCACACACGCGGACGCTCAACAGGAGTCGATGGCGCAGTCGGCAGTCGCGGGAGGGCGCTCTCGCGCCGGTGCCTATGCCTTTCTTCCACTCTTCAGCGGTTAAGGTTCCCGCCGACGGCGTTGCGACTCGCAACGCCGTTTTTTGTGGGCGCGATCGATCGCGACCGGTCGTCGTCGAATGTCAGGCGCCGGAGCTGCACGAGCCCATGTGCGACCGCGCTATAGTTTGAGTGTCAAGTAGATCGGGCAATCGCGCGGCCGGCGGTGCCGTCCGGTGTCGACACACCGGGCGGCACAGCCGGAGCGAGGAAAGTCCGCACTCCACAGAGCAGGGTAGCGGGTAACACCCGTCCGCCGTGAGGCGAGGACGAGTGGCACAGAGACGATAGCCCGGTGGCACATCCCTCGCGGGGTGATGCCACTAGGGAGTGAAAAGAGTCAAACTCTACCCGGAGCAAGTCCAAGTTGGGGCGTCGACGCTGCTCGCCGAGTCCCAGGTAGGACGCGAAGAGCCGCGGGGCAACCCGCGGCCAAGAGGGATGATTGCCCTCGACAGAATGCGGCTTATAGATCTGCTTGGCACCGGTATACTAAACCAAGTGCAAAATGAAAAGTGCAAAGTGCAAAATGCAAAGTGAGGAGGCCTGCGGGTTCCACCGTGGCTTTCCTGTAGGTTAGGTATGGACGATCTGAGTGCGCGGCGAATACAGGCCAGCGCAGTCGGTCGTCCGTCGTGAACCGCGCCGCCATCGTCTAGAGGCCTAGGACATCACCCTTTCAAGGTGAAGATCGCGGGTTCGAATCCCGCTGGCGGTACCTCTACACCTGAAGCGTGAAACGTGAACTTGGGTGCAGCATGCTGCGGTAACGGGGCACGTTGAGAGTGACGCACCGCCCCGCGGCTCACGCTTCACGTTTCACGATTTCATGACCGGCACCGTTAGCACACCGTTTGAGCGTCTGGCACGCACCGGCTACCTACCGCCGCGGTACGTGCCGGATTCCTATCGCTATCACCGGCGCCGGACGCGCGCGGTGTACGTCGGCGACGTGGGAATCGGGGGGACCAATCCGATTCGCGTGCAGTCGATGACGACGACCGACACGATGGACACCGACGGCACCGTCGCGGAGACGGTGCGGTTGGTGGAGGCCGGCTGTGAGATCGTGCGCATCACCGCGCCGACCGTCGAGGACGCGCGCAACATCGGCGTGATTCGCCGGGCGCTGGCGAGCAAGGGCATCCGCGTACCGCTGGTGGCAGACATCCACTTCAGCCCGGCGGCGGCGATGGAGGCGGCCGACCACGTCGAGAAGGTGCGCATCAACCCCGGCAACTTCGCCGACAGCAAGCGCTTTGCGGTGCGCGAGTACACCGACGCCGAATACGAGGCCGAACTCGCGCGCATCGAGGAGCGGTTTGCGCCGCTCGTCGAGAAGTGCAAGGCGCGCGGCATCGCGATGCGCATCGGGACCAATCATGGCTCGCTCTCCGACCGGATCATGAACCGCTTCGGCGATACGCCGCTGGGAATGGTCGAATCGGCGCTCGAGTTCGCGCGGATCTGCGCCACGTACGACTACCACGACGTCGTCTTCTCGATGAAGGCGTCGAACCCCAAGGTGATGATCCAGGCGTACCGTCTGCTGGCGGCGCGCCTCGACGCGCTGGGGCTCGACTATCCGTTCCACCTCGGCGTCACCGAGGCCGGCAACGGCGAGGACGGCCGGATCAAGAGCGCGATCGGCATCGGCGGCCTGCTCGAGGACGGCATCGGCGACACGATCCGCGTCTCACTGACCGAAGATCCGGAGCGCGAGGTGCCGGTAGCGTTTGCGCTGGCAAGACCCTACCAGGGGGCCGGAGAAGACTCCCTCTTCCTTTGGGAGAGGGTTGGGGTGAGGGCTCGACTTCGCCCACTTCCCCACTCGCCATCTCGACGGTACGGCGAGGGAACCCACGCGGAGCTGCCCGATCTCCGCAACCCCTATGAGTACACGCGGCGGGCGGCGGAGACGGTGGCGATCGGCGGCGTTGCGGCCGGCGGGGGGCAGCCGGTGCGCGTCTTTCTGCCGTTCCCCGGTGGCTTGGCGAACGTGCACCACGCGGTCGAGCGCGCGCTGGCGCTAGCGGCCGCCGATGGCATCGTCGAGCGGCGGCCCGACGTGCTTTCGGTGCTGGTGGCAAGTGAGGCGGATGCGGCGGCGCTGCACGCGATGCGCGCAGCGCTCGATAGGCTGGCAGCGCAGACGCCAGAGACATCACTGCCCATCGCCGCGTGCGTGCCGCCCGATTTTCCCCAGCTCACGCAGGTAGTCCAGGATGCCGATCTCGTTTCGTTGAGCACCGGCGAGCGCATCGCCGCCGAGACGTTGCGTGCGGCGCTCGAGACGGTGACCAAGCGGCGCCGGCCGGTCATGCTGGAGGCGGTCCCGCGCGCGGGAGAGGTCGATACGGCTGTCGCCGCGGCGGAAGCCGTCGAGCGTGTGTTGCAGGCAGGCGTGCTCGCGCGGGAGGCCGGTAGTCGGAACGTGATCTTTTCGGTCTGCGCGCGAGAGGTGGGCGTGGCCGTGCGGACGTATCGCCGGCTCGAGTCGCGCTTGACGGAGCAGGGCGACGCATCGCCGATCCATCTGCTGGCGTGGCCTGCGGGCGACGCCGGCGAGGTGCTGTTGCGCAGCGCGGCGCTACTCGGGGCGCTGCTTTGTGACGGAATCGGCGATTCGGTCCAGATTCTGGGAGCAACACGCGGGCTCGACGACCAGCGGCGCGCGCACCTGGCGTACAACATCCTGCAGGGCGCCGGCGTGCGGCTCTCGAAGACCGAATTCGTCGCGTGCCCATCGTGTGGCCGCACGCTGTTTAATCTCCAAGCAACGACCGAGCGCATCCAGCGCAAGACGGGGCATCTGCGCGGCGTGAAGATCGCCATCATGGGCTGCATCGTCAACGGGCCGGGGGAGATGGCCGACGCCGACTTCGGCTACGTCGGCGGCGCACCCGGAAAAGTGAACCTCTACGCCGGCAAGGAGTGCGTCGAAAAGGGCGTGCCGGCGGCGATTGCCGACGAACGGCTGATCGAGCTCATTCGCTCGCGCGGCCAATGGGTCGATCCACCGGACCAGCCGGACCAACCGGTCCAGCCGTCTGACGCGGTTGAGTGGCCGAGGTTGGTGGCAAGCGGCCAGGCGTAGCGGTACGCCTCGCATTCGTTCGTCGCGCGGCATTGCTATACTCCCGCTCAGGTTGTCAGTATTTAGCGGCATGTGGCGGGGTACCGCTGAACGGCAAGGCCAGTCGCCGGGGCCAAACCCGGACGACGGCCACGGCTGCCGGCCGCGGCTGTTGGCCGCGGCAGACCGCAGTCGATCGACCAATGACTGACTCGGGGGCAAACGGCAACATGAAGCAAACGCAAGTAATGCTGGTGGACGATCAGCGACTTTTCCGGCGTGGCGTGCTCGCCACGCTGCAGGCTGTCCCAGAGATCGAGGTCATCGGTGATATTGAGAACGACGACGATGCGGTACAGCGCGTCGTCGCGACGAAGCCTGACGTGGTCGTGCTGGGGGAGCTCAGCGGTGGCTGGGATGTGTTTGCCGCTGCCCTACGGCGGCACCTGCCAATGGTCGGGCTGGTTGTCCTGCTCGACCGCGTTGCCGAGGAGGACTTGTTCTATGCGCTCAAGGCGGGCGCCTGCGCCTGCCGGCCGCGCACGATCGACCGCGATACGCTGGTGGGGGTGGTGCAGCAAGCGGCCCGTGGCGAGTGCCGCATACTGATGAGTGATGTCACAACTTCTGAGCCGTCGCGACGTATCATGGCGCAGGAAGGCATGAGCCGGGATCAGCTCCCCTCCGAGGTGCCGAACCCGTGTCCGCTTTCCGACCGCGAGATGGAAATCCTGGCCGGCGTTGCGGAAGGGTGTTCAAACAAGGAGATCGGCCGCCGCTGCGGTATCTCCGACCAGACGGTCAAGAACCACCTGACGACGGTGCTGCGTAAGCTGAGCGTCACCGACCGCACGGAGGCGGTGGTCATTGCGCTGCGCAACCGCTGGCTCAAGCTGGAGTCGATCAAAGTCGGCAGCCGCGCGGCCGCGGCGTGAGTCTGCGCGACGAAGGGCGAACGACGAGCTTCGTCGTCCATCCTTCGTCGTTCGCCCTTCGTCGTTCGTCTTCAGCTCGGCACGCGCGTGAAGGCAAACGGCGCGATGAGAATAAACAGCAGCATGAAGATCACGCCGACGACAATGCCGGCGACGACGAGGACGATGGCGACGGTACGGGCGGACATTCGCTCGCGCCCGCCCGGCCGGTTGTACCAATCCCACATCGCTAGTTAGTGTACCGGAGCGGCGTCGTTCGGTCGCGTCGCCCCCGCCGAGACTTGCGATAACCTTGCTTCGTCTATGATTCAGACGGTGTGGCCCGCCCTCGCCCTTCGACGGACTCAGGGCGA
This sequence comes from Chloroflexota bacterium, assembly GCA_016199265.1. Taxonomy (GTDB): domain Bacteria; phylum Chloroflexota; class UBA11872; order UBA12225; family UBA12225; genus JACQGX01. Next base: position 4,743 of record JACQGX010000063.1, read on the forward strand.
ACGGAGGACAGACCGGAACGTCTGGTTGCGCCCACCGGTGGACGAAGCGATGGCGCGATGATTGACCTGCTCCCATTCCTGCAGTTGGGCCCGGTCACGATGAGCGTGAGCGAGGCGACGGCCCACGTGAAGAGCCTGCTCGAAGACGATACGACGCTGGCCGACCTGTGGGTACGCGGCGAGATTGCCGACGCGCGCACCTACGCCTCGGGCCATACCTACTTTACGCTGCGCGACGGCAGCAGCCAACTCAAGTGCGTGCTCTTCCGGCAACGGTCGCGCGGTCTCGAGCCGCTCGAGAACGGGCGCCAATACGTCGTGCGTGGGGGCATCTCGGTTTACGAATCGGCCGGGGCATACCAGCTCTACGTCACCGACCACCGGCGCGTGGGCATCGGCGAGCTCTACCAGCAGTTCGAAGCGCTCAAGCGGCGCCTAGAGGCAGAAGGGCTGTTCGCGCCGGAGCGCAAACGAGCGCTGCCTCGCTGGCCGCGGCGCATCGGCATCGCCACGTCGGCGCAGGGAGCGGTACTACACGACCTACGGAACGTGATCGGGCGCCGCTATCCGCTGGCCGAGCTGGTGCTCGCGCCGTGCCAGGTACAGGGCGCCGATGCGGTGCGCACCGTGGTCGCCAGCCTGCGTGCGCTCGGCGGTGCGGGAGTCGACGTCATCGTCATCGCGCGCGGCGGCGGCTCGCTCGAAGACCTATGGGCGTTCAACGAGGAGGCGGTGGTGTGGGCGATCGCCGCCGCGCGCGTACCGGTGGTGAGTGCGATCGGGCACGAGACCGACTTCACACTGGCGGATTTCGCCGCCGACGTGCGCGCGCCGACGCCGTCGGCCGCGGGCGAATTGGTCGCGCCCGATGCGGCGGCGGTGATGCGGCTCGTCGAGGCGCTCGTCGAGCGGGGCGAGCGCGCGGTGAAGGCACAACTGTGGGTAGCGTCGAACGATCTGGAGGCGCTCGAGCGGCGGTTGCGGCGCGCGCTGGCCGCGCGGCTCGAGCGGGCGCAAGCTCGCCTCGCGGCGGCCGACGCCCGGCTACAGGCACTCAGCCCGCTGGCGGTGCTGGCGCGCGGCTACGCCGTGGTCTGCGATCCCACGACGCGGATGGTGATCCGGAGCACGCGGCAGGTCACAGGCGGCCAGGCGATCGACGTGCTGCTGGCCGACGGCCGGCTGTCGGCGCGCGTCGACGGGATCGGCGATGGCAGCGCTGAACGACGTGCCGGCGGAAGTGAGCAAAGCGCCCGGAGCGGCCAGAGCGCGCGCGCGAGGAAGGAGACGGGGCATGTCTAACACGTCCGGCACGTTCGAAACGGGCACGCCGACATTCGGCGAAGCGATCGATCAACTGGAGGCCATCGTGGCGCAACTCGAGGGTGACGAGACGCTTGGCCTGGAGACATCGCTCGCGCTCTTCGAGCGGGGGCTGGGGCTGGCGCACCGGTGTCGGGAGCAGCTCGCGGCCGCGCAACTCCGGTTGACGCAGATCGCGGTGGCACCGGCGGCTGAGAGCGACGAGTGAAGAGCGACGAGCGGCGAGCGACGAGCGGGGCATGAGGAGGCACCTTCTCATGCCCCGTCCTCCATCATGTTTCCCTGACGAAGAATGAGTGAGCTGATCGAGCGGGCGTGGAACGCGTATCTCGCCGGGCAGGTGGGCGAGTTGCTGGCGAGGCTGGGGTTTGCCATCGTAGCGGCACTCGCCATGTTCGTCGCGGCCCGAATGGCGCTCGGGGCGACACGGCAGGCGCTGGCGCGTACGCGGTCCAACGACAACGTCCGGCTGCTGATCAGCCGGATTATCCAGTTCGCCTTTCTCCTGTTGGCGGCGATCTGGATTCTGTCGATCCTCGGGATTGCGCCGACGGCGGTGGTCACGGTATTGGGCGTCGCCGGCCTGGCGGTAAGCCTGGCACTCCAAGACGTCCTGAGGAATCTGGTCGCCGGACTGTACATCCTGATCGAGCGGCCGTTTTCGATCGGCGAGCACATCGAGTTTCGGACGTTCTCCGGCGTGGTGGAGAGCATCGAGCTGCGCACGACGGCGCTGCGCACCGTCGCCGGCCAGCGGGTAGTCATCCCCAACGCGATGCTGTTCGCCGAGACGCTCGTCAACCGCAGCACGTACGGCCGCCAGTTGGTGAAAGTGCGCATCGCTATCCCGCTCAAACGGGAGACCGGCAAGGACAAGCCGGTCGAGGCCCACGAGGCCGTCGCAGAACCTGCGCGCACGAGAGCAGACGCCGGAGGCAGAACCCCGGGCACCGCGCCAAGCGCCACTCCGGGCGCGACGAATGAGACTGTTGGGCAGGCGCTCGAGCGGCAGCTCGTGGCCGACGTGCTGAGCGCGGTACGCGCGGTCGATGGGGCGATCGAGGCGCCGCCGGCGACGGTGGCGGTCGAGGCGATGACGAACGAGAAGCTGACGCTCCGCGCCGAGCTGTGGGCGCGCGACGCGCGCGAGGCCGCGCCGGAGGTGGCGTGGGAAGTGCGCGGGCGCATTCCGCGGGCAGATATTACGATTCTGGAGTGAGCACGCTCCGCCGCCTTGGCGTGTTGGGTGGCACGTTCGATCCCATTCACCACGCGCACCTGTTCGCCGCCGAAGCGGCCGCGGCCGCGTACCGCCTCGACAAGGTGCTGCTCGTGCCGGCGGGTCACTCGCCGCTCAAGGCGACCGCACCGGCGCCGGCCTATCATCGCGCGGCGATGGCCCGCCGCGCGGCCGCCGACAACCCGCTGCTGGAGGTAGACACGGTTGACGTCGACCGGCCGCCGCCGTCGTACAGCGTCGACACGATCGCGTTGCTGGTGGAGCGGTACTCCAGCGCGGCACTCTATCTGATCCTTGGCGTCGATGCGCTGCAAGATCTACTCGAGTGGCGCGAGCCGGAGCGGCTGCTTGACTTGTGCCGCCTGGTGGTTGTTTCCCGGCCCGGCCGCCCGCTCGCGATCCCGGCGCACATCGCGGCCGGTCTCGGCAAGCGGGCGGCACATATTCTGCTGCTGCGTATCCCAGACCTGGATATCTCCTCAACCGACTTGCGGCGGCGGTTCCGCGAAGGAGAGCCGGTGCGATATCTACTGCCGAGGTCGGTAGAGGAGTACGTGCGAAGCCATCGACTGTACGACAGCAGTTAGCTTTCAGCCGTCAGCACTCAGTCGTCAGCACTCAGCCTGCGCCGAGGTGGAGGCTGCCGACCGCTGAGAGCCGACCGCTGAGAGCCGACCGCTGACCCGATGCTATACTGAGGCCGAGAATTACGAGAAGCATTATGGCTCAGCCACTACCGGAAGAGGAGACAACGGAGTCACTCACCGGGCAAGATTTCACTGCGCCGCGGGTCGTCGCGCGTGAACCCGAGCCCCTGGCTCTGGCCAAGGATATTGTCCAGATCGCCTCTGACAGGGGCGCATCCGATATCCTGCTGATGGATATCCGCAAGCTGTCGATCATTGCCGACTACTTCGCCATCTGCAGCGGCGAAAACGAGCGCCAGATCCGCGCGATCCACCGCGGCATCAGGGATGGCGTCGACGAGCGATACGGCCTGGCCCCAATGCACCGCGCCGGTCCCGAGCAGGATCAGGGAGGCTGGGTGGTGCTCGATTACGGGGGTGTGATTGTTCACATCTTCTCGCCGCAGATGCGCGAGTACTACCACCTGGAGCGGCTGTGGAGCGAGGCAGCAACGCTGCTGCGGATGCAGTAACGACGGCCGGCGGCGCGCGTCGAAGCGAGCAGAAACGAGTCGAAAACGAGCAGAAAGTAGGTACACGTGGTGAAGGCGGGGAACGCAGGGACGGCAGAGAGAACGGGCGGCCGCCTGGCGGGCAACCAGTTCTTTCTCGCCGGCGTGCTCGTCGGCAGCGCGTGCGGCCTCGTGCTCGGTTCTGCGCTTGGGTTTGAGCTGCGCCCCGACCGAATCCGGGCGCTCAAGAAGTTTGTGCGGCGCCTGACGGGGCAAGGCGATCGTCCGCGGTTTGATTTGATGGTGTAGGGAAACCCCTCACCCCCCGGCCCCCTCTCCCCGTGTGGGCATAGGGGGAGTGCCCTCACCCCCGGCCTCCTCTCCCACACGGGGAGAGGGGGCGCTATACGGCCAGGTGGGCGATGGTGGCGCCTTCACCGCCTTCGGCTTGGGAGGCGGACTGGAACGATTCGACCATCGGGTTGGTGGCCAAGTAGTCGCGGATGATCTGGCGAAGCACGCCGGTGCCCTTGCCGTGAATGATGCGCACGAAGGGCATCCCCGCGAGGTAGGCATCACTCAAGTAGCGCTCGACGCGAGGCACGACCTCGTCGGCGCGCGCACCGCGTACGTCGATCTGCACGCTGACGGAGGGAGGTGGGGGGAGCCGCACAGCCCCGTCCGATCGGGCCGGCCGGCCGGCGGCGGACACGCGGGCGCCGCGCTCCGGTCCGCCGATGCGCTGCTCGGCTTCGCGCCGGGTGACGCGCGAGAGCTCGCGCACGTTGGCGCGCGTGCGCAGGCCGCCGAGCTGGATCTCGACGTCGCCGCGCTCGTCCGGGTCGCCTAGGACCTCGCCAACAGCCTTGAGCCGCCGGAGCTCGACGCGATCGCCGGCGCCGATCGGACGGGGCGTTTCTTCCACCGCCGCCGGCCGGCGGCGGTGCGGGGTGGGACGTGCGACGATCTCTTCGGCGGCGTGCTGCACGTCCTTGACGGCGCGGAGCACGGCCAGGCGGTCGCCGCCGGCGGCGCCGACCTGCGCCTCGGCCCGGCGGATGCGCTGGCGCGCCTCGTCGAGCAGCGCCCTCGCCTCACCCGCGGCGGCTTCGAGCGCGGCCGCGCGCTCGTCTTCGATGGCGTCGAGGCGGCGCGCGAGCGCATCGCCCTGCGTCTCGATCTCCTCGCGCAGGCGTTGCACACGCAGGCGCTCGTCGCGGGCCGTGTCGCGCTCGGACTGGATGGCGCCGAGCAGATCCTCAATCTGCATCGCCGATTCGGTGAGGAGCCCGCGGGCGGCGGCGAGGATCGGCTCGGGCAGCCCAAGCCGTTGGGCGATGGCGAGCGCGTTGCTGCGCCCGGGGAGGCCGATGATGAGCCGGTACGTCGGGCGCAGCGACTCGACGTCGAATTCAACGCTCGCGTTCTGCACACCCGGTTGGGAATACGCGTAGGCCTTGAGCTCGGAGTAGTGCGTCGTCGCGATTGTGGGAACGTTGCGCTCGATCAGATATGAGAGGATCGCCCGCGCGAGCGCCGAGCCCTCCTGCGGATCGGTGCCGGCGCCAAGCTCGTCGAGGAGCACGAGCGAACGCTCGTCGGCGTGATCGAGGATGCGCACGATGTTGGTCATGTGCGACGAAAAGGTCGAGAGGCTCTGCTCGATGCTCTGCTCGTCGCCGATGTCGGCGAACACCTCGTCAAATATCGCGACCGTCGAGCCGGGCTCGGCGGGAACGTGCATCCCGGCCTGTGCCATGAGCTGGAGGAGACCGGCCGTCTTGAGCGCAACGGTCTTGCCGCCCGTATTCGGCCCGGTAATGACGAGAGCAGTGAAGTCTTTGGAGGCGCCCTCACCCCCCGGCCCCCTCTCCCACAAGGGGAGAGGGGGAGAGGCGGAGCCCTCATCCCAGCCCTCTCCCAGGGGGAGAGGGAGGTCTTCCCCGGCCACCGGCGTCTGGCCCCTGCCCAGCCGGATGTCGATGGGCACGACGTTGCCGGTGAGGAGCGGGTGCCGGGCCTGGACGAGGTGAAACGAGCAGCTCTCTTCCAAGACCGGCTCGACGGCGCGCAGGCTGTAAGCGTACTTGGCCTTGGCGAGCGCGAGGTCGATCGCGGCGATGGTGTTGACGTTGGCAATGATCCGGTCACAGAACTGGCCGACGAGGCCAGAGAGATGGCGCAGCACGCGCTCGATTTCGTGTTCTTCTTCGAGCTGCAGGCGCCGCCATTCGTTGTTGAGCTCGACGGTAGCCAGCGGTTCCATGAAGACGGTCGCACCGCTGGCCGACTGATCGTGGACGATACCGCGGAACTGGTTGCGCGCCTCGGCGCGGACGGGGACGACGTAGCGGCCGGCGCGCATGGTGATGAGCGGCTCCTGGAGCTGGCCGCGCGAGGCGGCCGCGTCCATAATGCGCTGGAGCGAGTCCATCAGCCGGTTGTAGGCGGTACGGAGCTGCGTGCGGATGCGCGCGAGCTCGGGCGAGGCGGTATCGAGGACCTGCCCGCGCTCGCCGATGCTGTCTTTGATGGCGCGCAAGACGATCGAACAGGGATCGATCGTCTGGGCCCGATCGGCGAGGATGGGTACCCGGTCGGCGAATCGCAGAAGTACGCCGCGCACATAGGTACCGCTTTCGAGCGTGTCCTGCACTTCGAGGAGCGTGGCCGGTTCGAGTAGCGCGCCGATGCGGGCGTTCGCGGCGGTGTGGCGCACGTCGTGGGCGCTGCGCACGGAGAAGTCGGGCTGGAGCTCGAAGATGAGCTTGGCTTCGGACGTCTCACGCAGGCCATACTCGACGGCGCGTCGCCCGTTGCTCGGCTCGAGCGCGAGCGCCAGCTCCCGCCCGGCGGCGAACGACGTCCGCTCGGCGAGCCGCTCGCGGATCTTGTCGAATTCGAGTGTGGTGACGGCGCGAGAGTCCATGGGATGTCGAAATAATGAGGGGCGGCGGAAAGCCCTCCGCCGAAACAGAGGCGGAAAACGACGAAGAGCACGGACGTGAGCCGTGCCCCTAAAGTTTACCGTCTAAGTCCACTTTGGGCGGGATATGAAAGGGCGATCTGGTCTGCTCACGCGGGAGCCGCCCCCATCAGCATAGGGTTGTCCCGGCCCATTTCGTCGGCGGGCTCTCCCAGCCCATCTCGTCGATGTCGCCGGCCCGGATACTCAGCGTGACCCGGCTGCCGGTGGCATCGCGGATAGAGTCGACGGGCACGAACACGTCGCGCAGCATCGGTCGATCGAGCAGAAAGTCGCGATCGCGAACCTCTTTGATCGTTCCCACCTGCTCGCCCTCCGCGCCGAACACCGGCATCCCCTCGGTCAAGCGCCCGGCCATGCCTGGCGCAGCGCCGCCGGAGGCCACCGCCTCGGCGGCCGGCGCGCCGGCGGGGACGTGATCTGTCGCCACCGCGCCGGTGGCGGTCGTATCGGTGGCAAAGGGGCGGGCGGCAGTAGTGCCGGCGCCGAGTTTCGTGCACTTGAGCGGCAGGCGTCCGCCCGGTTCGAAGGCCTTGCTCGTGAGCTCCATCGGCTTGCCTCCAGAGTCTTCTCCCCGTTGCGCTGCAAGCCGCGGGCCAGCCATCAGAAAGAGATGTCGAGCGCACGCGCCAGCGTCTTGTCCAGCGTGGACTTGCCGACTCCGGGCACAGCCTCGATCAGCACGTGACCTTCGCAGAACAGGGCGACGAGTAGCAGCGTAACCGCTTCCTCCTTGCCGACGACAACCCGCCCGACGGCGTCGCGCACCTGCGCGGCCTCATGCGCCACCCGCCGGACATCGGCTTGCGCGCTCACCATCACCTGCCGTTATGCTACCGGTTGAGGGACCTACCCCCTGGCCCCCTCCCTCAAGGGAAGGGGAACGAGATAGCACCGCTTTACAGTTCGCCGTCCCTTAAGAGAGGGGGCCCAGGGGGTAGGCCTGGCTTGAGGAGAGGAAACACATGCCTGAACGTCCCAATATCATCTTGATCTGCGTCGACCAGTGGCGGGGAGACTGCTTCAGTGTCGCGGGCCACCCCGTGGTGCACACGCCGTACCTGGATCAATTCTCGCTCGGCGGCGCCCGCTTCACGCGGGCGTACACCGCGACGCCGAGCTGCATCCCGGCGCGCGCTGCGCTCATGACAGGCTTGAGCCAGCGCAGCCACGGGCGCGTCGGCTACAAGGACGGCGTGCCGTGGGACTATGAGACGACGCTGGCGGGCGAGTTCACCCGCCACGGCTACCAGTCGCAGGCCATCGGCAAGATGCACGTCTACCCGGAACGGAGCCAACTGGGCTTCCAAAACGTGATCCTGCACGACGGCTTCCTGCACTGCGCGCGCAACCGGGAGCGCGACTACGGCCTGGTGGACGACTACATCCCGTGGCTGCGCGAGCGGACGGGGCGGCCCGATGCCGACTACTTCGAGCACGGTGTCAACTGCAACTCGGTCGTGGCGCGGCCGTGGGACAAGCCGGAAGACCTGCACCCGACCAACTACGTCGTGACGCAGGCAATCGAGTTCCTGCGCCGGCGCGACCCGCGCAAGCCGCTCATCCTCTACCTGAGCTTCCACCGGCCGCACCCACCGTACGATCCGCCGGCGTGGGCGTTCGAGCAGTACGTCCACGAGCCGATGCCGGACCCGCCGGTGGGAGATTGGGTCGATCTGTACGCGCGCTGGGCCAACCCCTACGATCCGACCGCACCGGTGGGACAGATCGACCCGCGCGTCCTACGACGGGCGCGGGCCGGCTATTACGGCCACATGACGCACATCGACCACCAGCTCAACCGCTTCTTCGAGGTGCTGCACGAGTACCGGCTGCGCGAGAACAGCTACATCTGCTTCACGTCCGACCACGGCGAGCTCATGGGCGACCACCACCTCTTCCGCAAGAGCCTGCCCTACGAGGGGTCGGCGCGCATTCCCATGCTGCTGAAGGGACCGGCGTGGAGCGGGATCAAGCGGGGCAGCACGCCGAACCAGGTCGTCGAGCTGCGCGACGTCATGCCCACCGTCCTCGACTGTGCCGGCCTGCCGATCCCCGACTCGGTCGAAGGCCGCAGCTTCCTCCTGATCGCCCGTGGCGCGACGACCGACGACCGATCCTTCGACAAGCTCAGGACAGGCTTTCCGACGACCGAACATGGTGATCGAGCCTGGCGCACTCATCTGCATGGCGAACATACAAGCCTGGGGCAGAGCATCCACTGGATCACGGACGGCCACGAAAAGTACGTCTGGCTGAGCGGCTCCGGCGACGAGCAGTTATTCGACCTGGACGACGACCCACAAGAGCTGCACGACCTGGCGCGCCGACCGGAACGGGCGGAGCGGGTGGCACACTGGCGCCGGGCGCTGATCGAGGAGCTGGAAGGGCGTCCGGAGGGGTTCACAGACGGATTGCGGCTGATTCCGGGACGGCCGGTGACGCCGGTGCTGCCGGGAGCGCCGTAGTGGCGCATCAGCGTGCTGGGAGGAGTCTCGTGGTTCTACAGCAACGAGCGGAAACCACGGCCGAGGCCGAGCAGAGCCTTGCCGCTTACCTTGATCAGCTCACTGCGATGGTTCGCGCCCGCTATCCAGACGCCGAGTTCCGCTTTGGACCAGGACACGAGCCAAGCGCCTGGCTAATCTGGGCTCGCATCCCCGTGGAGGATGACCTCGAACTGGAACATTCGCTGGCAGAACGATCGACGGACTTCCTCGTGGAACACGGCGTTGCCATCAGCGTCATCATCGTCCCCAAGCAAGACTAAGCACCCTGAGAGAAGTTGTGCGCAGGATTTACACGCCTCCGCCAGATACAGAGCCGGCCAGATGGTGCGTAGAACTTCCATCGGGGTGCTTAGCACCGGAGCCACACCAGAAAGGGAACGATCTGTTCGTCTTTGAGTCCTTGACGCCCAAGGTTGGAGCCAATCTGGCGCATGTGAATGCCCCCAACCGTGGAGCAGGCGTCGCTGGCTTTCTGGAACGTTCTCGTCGAGAACGTTCACGCCCTTGCCGGCTCCACAAGGAGATCGTGTTGGCGCGCGACCAGCGCATCGCTGGCCAGGCGAACTGCCTCGGCAATCGCTTCCTTCGTGATGGCGCCGCGCCACTTATCCGCGACCGCGTCCCACGACATGCCCATGGCAACCTGTTCCAGGACGTGCTTCACAAGAATGCGGGTGCCACGGAAGGTCAACTGGCCGTGGCAGATAGCAGGATCGGCCACAATGAAGCGACCCAGTTCGCGTGCCTCGACACTATGCGTTGACATTGGCGTAGTCATCTTGCGTTCCTGAGCATGATTCTTGGTAACTCCTCTATGTCGAACCGCTTGGGGGCGCGGTCAGCCGGGTCGGCCCGCTCGATACGGCGTACGCCCATCGAGATGCGAAGTACGGCGTCGAGGTCATCGCCAGTTGGACCGACCCGGCAGACACGGAGCGGAACATCGGCTGGACGCGCAAGCGGTTCGGCGCCCTCCGGCCGTTCATGACCGGTCGTGCCTACGTCAACCTCATCGCCGACGAGGGCGAGGACCCCGTACGCGCCGCGTACCCGCCGGCAGTCTATGAGCGGCTGGTCGCCGTCAAGAACAAGTACGATCCCGACAGCTTCGTCGTTAGGAGAGGCAGAGCGGACCGGACCGGCGACCCCGAGTGCGCGGGAGAGATCTACGGCATCTATGGAATGAGCCCCATTTGCCGCCATATGCGCCGCGCCAGGCGCCGCCACTGTCCATTCAACCGGAGCACGGCCACCGTGGCCCGGCCGATCTCAGTAATACCCACGATAGACGCGAACGCGGCAGTACTCGCACCGGTGCTGCGCCCCGCGGGCGACGAACGGATACACCAGGAACGGCTACTGGACCGGTCATGGCGAGTCCTGCCGGCCAATGTCATTGGGGCGCCGCGCGCGTCGGTGTAACCCAGACTTCTCCTCCGCTAGTGCCGCGGCGTAGGCTGCAGGATCGCGGTGGCGCAGCAGGGCGCGCGCGTTTTCCAACGTCAGTTGGGCCGCCTCTTCGGCGAGCGCGCGCAGTTCGTTCCGCTCTTTGGGGGAAAGGATGCCCTGATCGAGCTTCTCCGCCAGTTCGTGGTAGCGACGGTCCTTCTGGCCTTCGAGGTCGACGTCCGATACATGGACGGGACGTACGTCGGGCTGGATGGCAGGCATCACCGTGGCACGTTCGGATTCTTCTGACTGGACCTCTATGAGGGATCAGTTGACTCCGGTAGGCAGATCCACGACTACAACCCCGGCATTCGGCCGAGCGGATTGTTCTGGACGACGGCCATTCCCAGCTCGAGCGTCCATCGAGAGGTCGGTCTTGTGGCCGGCCGCCAGCTTGCTCGCCTCGAACGTGCCGAGCGCGCCGTTGGCGAAGCGGCACAGCCAGACCGCCGCGTCGTCACCGGTGACGGGGACGCGCTCGTCGGGCCGACCCGAACCGGCCGCGCCGCGGGAGCGTGGCCGAACTTGGGCTACGACGGTGTGACGTAGAGCAGCACGCAGACGTAATGCAGGGCGCTGCCGGCCAAAACGAGCACGTGCCAGACGGCATGCGCGTAGGCCAATTTCAATAGGAAGAAGACAATCCCGAGTGAGTAGCAGAGGCCGCCGACGAGCAGCAGGACGAGCCCGCTCGGATCGATCAGGCTCGAGAACGGCTGGAGCACAAAGACGACCATCCATCCCATGAGCAGGTAGAACGGGATGGAGATGAGGTCGGATCGTATTTTCAAGATGGTCTTGGCGAAGATGCCAAGGACCCCGAAACCCCAGACAGCGCTCAAGACCACGATTCCCGTCGCCCCCTTGAGGATGGTCAGCATGAACGGCGTGTAGGTGCCGGCGATCAGGGCATAGATGCACGAATGGTCGAGCCACAGGTAGATCCGCTTCAGTCGCTGCTCGGTGGTGATGTGGTGAAGTGTCGAGGATGCGAAGACACTGACCAGCGCTACCCCATACACGGACACGGCAATTGTGTGGGCAACGTTGTTGTACCAGAGAGACCGGTAGGCCAAGACGAAGAGACCGACGAGGCTGAAGATCACGCCAATGCCGTGGGTCAGGGCATTTACAAGTTCTTCTCGGCTGACCGCACGAAACATGCCTCTACCCATCTACGATGCTGACCCGGTCCCCATTCCTTGCCAACCGTCCGCGGATGGCCACCGTCCGTAGGCGCAACGGGACGAGGGCTGCCTCACTTGCGCTTGGGCCCCTTATTGGGCATGGGTGGCTTGGACGGCCGCTTGGCCTTGGCCTTATTACCGCCGCGTTTGGACATCGTCGTTGCTCCTTCTATGGTTTCTACGGGCTCTGTGGGCCGCTCTGTACCCGCACCTGGTTCCGGGTATCAAGGCGCGTTTTCGTCCCCCGGTAGATCACCGGCGGGCATGTGCAACTCTGTGGACTCTGTGGACTCTGTGGACTCTGCGAGCGCCGTGGGTTCCGTGCGCACTGCGCGTGTTTCCACCGCTTCGGCCGCTTCGGCTGCTGTGGGCGGTGCCGCGCTGACGGTGGCCCGTTCGAGCCTTTCGGCGCCGTCGGCCCCGTCGACGCTGGTGGCGGGCCAGCTTGTGACCGGGCAGCGCGACTGCGGCGTCGCGTGCCAATAGAACGCCCCGTTACGCACCAGCGCGGCGCCACAGCGCCGGCAGCGACGCTCTGCGGTGGCCTCGGCTGCGGCCGCGGCTGGCGCGGTGGGTATTCCGGGTACGCTGGGCGCGCTACCGTCCACCTGCGCCGCCGTTCCCGCCAGCGCCCCAGACGTCAACCTCTGCATCCCAACCTCCGGCCCGCGTTCTCTCCTGATGTGCCAGATGTGTTCTAGGCGTCATACTGTTGCCGGCCGTACGATGGTGTCGTTGCGCACGCCGGCGACTCCGGGCACCGCGCCGGCCAGCGTCCTCGCCGTGGTCCTGGCCGCTTCCGACGGCAGCAGGCCGCTGAGCGCGACCTGGCCGCGCCGGCAGGTGACCACCAGGTGTGCGGTGCGGGTGTCTGGGTCGGCAAGGAGCGCCTCCGCCACGCCGGCAATGACGTGCTCGTCGGCAACCGTCTCGTCCTGCACCCACAGGACGCCCCGGACGCCCGCGGCGCACGCCCGCGCCGCGCGCGCCCGCGTCGCATTCGTTACGTGCCCGGTCAACGTGACGAGCCCGTCTCGAACGGCCACGCCGATGGCGCTCAGCCGCTGCGGCCGCAGGTGCGGGTCGGCCGCCAAGGCGTCGAGGACGTCGGCACGGATGTCGAGGTCGCGGCGCACCGGCTGGCAGCGGGCCACGGCCGTGCGTTCGGCGTTCAGCACGACCGGAGTGAGGCGGCCTGGCGCGGTGCGTACCCACGCCATGGGGACCAGGCGCACAGTGTGCCGGAGCCCAAGCCGCGACGGCTGGCGGACCAGCAGGTAGGCGGCCTCGGGCGGCGCGCCGCCCGTGCGCCTGCCCACAACGGTCCCGATGGCCCCGTCGCGGCCGGCGACCGGCGTGCCGATCGGCGGTGCCTCGCATTCACTGGGTGTGGTCGTCACCATCTGCTTGTCTCCTCTCCTGTGCGGTGGGCTGTCGCTCGCTCTCGAGCCGGCCTCGCGCCGGCGCACGGGCTGGGCCAGCGCTGACCGCCGACGAGCCCTTCCGTAGCGACCCTGTGCCGGCGGCGCCGGCACCGCGCTTCCCAATCGCCGCGGGCCAACAAGCGCCGTAGCGCGGCGAAACCTAGCCGGTACCAGAGCGCGAGCAGGCAGGCGGGAAACCCCAGCGAGGCGAAAGGCGACGGGGGCTGGGTACCGCGTCGCCCGATCTCACCACAACGGGGAGATAGTTTGACTATAGCACGGCTTGCGTGGTGCCATTGGCCATAATTGGCTATAACTGGTCACTGCGCATACAACATACAACTAGACACGCCATCCTAGGACGATCCGGTAGCGGCGTTTGGACCTTTGTACAGGGATCAGTAGGTTGAGGCAAGGGCGCGAGTGTCCGTTGAAGGGAGCGGATGAGCCGATGGAAACTACTGCTGCGGTCGTGACTGCTGCCACGAGTTGTGGCCAGGCCGCCATCGTCGAGGCACTGCGAGCGTTCGGCGCGCAGAGCAAACGGCACACCCCGTGGATGAAGGCCGGGGACCTGGCCCGCGCCGTGGGAGTCGCCGATGCACAAGATCCACAGTTCCAGGCCGACGTGGAGGCGCTCTACGATGCGGGCACCATTCGGCTCATGTCGGGCGGCAGCGCCGGCGGTGGGAGCTTTTACGAGGCGATGCTGGTGCCGCCCCGCTGAGCGCGCCGGCTGCGGCCGCTCGCACGTAACGGCGAGTGGCGCCTGCCGGGCCCGAGCCATCAGCAGGAAACGTGTAAGCGGCCGCGAACTGCCTGGCCGAGTCCCCGGCAACCATGGCATGCGCCATGTGGCGTCGTTGCGACAGCTCGGCGCAGGAATCGCCAGAGTGCCCGGTGACGAAGCACTGCTGGGGAGATCTTGTCGTACTCTTGTGCCAAATGTGGTACTGTTGGAGTGCGTGCGCTGCGTCCAGCAAGCTAGCGCGACCGCTAGGGCACGGCGGCCGGGCCGTGTGTGCACGTGACGCGCTCCTGCCCTGGAGACCCGAGACTACAGACTCCGTTCTCCGTGCTGGATCCGCCCTCTCAGCCCGACGGGTCGCCCGTTCGGCACAGTGACGCCTTGTGCGAGGAGCCGAGGCGAGAAGGGGAACAGCCGATGCCGCAGACGGCAGAGGTGCCTACGCGGGAGACGGTCGTACAGGGCGTCCCAGCTAGTCACCAGAACGACGAGCCGGTAACCGGCAGCGTCCCTGCCGAAGGGGGCACGCCGCCCGCCGCGGCCCTCACGGCTCGTCCAGCACTTGGCGCCACCAACCCTCATAGGTCCTCGCGCCCGCCCATCCAGAGCGACGAACTGCGCCGCGCCGAGGTGCAGCGGCATCTGGACGCGCGAACAGAGCGACTCCAGGCGTACGCCGCCTCCCTCGAAGGTGCGCTGGCCGCGCATCCTCCGGGAGAGCAGGCAGCGCAACTCGAGCGCAAACTGGCGCAGGTCCGTCGTGACCTACTGGCCGCGGCGCGGCCCCGGTTGCCGGCGCCACGATCGCTGGCTCGCTCCGCTCGCGATGACGCTGCCTCCCAGAGCATGAGACCGTCTGGTGCGTTCTGACATCTGGTGTCTGGGAGCACGGCCATGAACACATTCACTCGCCGCACCGCTAGGTCAGGGAAGTCCACCGGTGCTGAGGAGGCCCGATTACGGGCCCTCTACCGTACGGCGTTGCTCGACACCCCACCGGACGACGCATTTGACCGGCTCACCCGCCTGGCCGCGAACGCGCTCCGCGCTCCGGTGGCACTCATCACACTACCGGACGCGGACCGGCAGTTCTTCAAGAGCCAGATCGGGTTGCCGGAACCCTGGGCGTCGCGGCGCCAGACCCCGCTCCCGCACACCTTCTACACGCATGAGGTGGCCTCCCGCGGACAGCCAAGAGCGCGCTGGCTCGACCTTCACCATCCGGTTGCCGCTGGACGGAGGGACAACATGACGCCGGAAGAACTCGCAGCGATCAAGGCCTGGGAGGCACGCGCCACGCCCGGCCCATGGGAGCAGGGGGTGGACTACGCCGAGGCGCCGGCCAACCCCGGCGAGGGAGAGTGGGCCACCTGGCGCGACCGCGACCGCGTTGAGCCGGACCTCATCTGGCAGCTCAAGCATCTGCCCATCGGGCAGTGCGAGTTGTGCGAGGACGGCCCCCCAATCCGCGAGGAACGACGCGACACGAAAGTCTCGCTCTACCGCCGCTGGGATACCGGCCAGGGCCACGATTACGTGGCGGAGACGACGCGGCTCGTCACCTTCCACCTGCACCGGGTCGCGCGCCGGCGCGACACGCCGCTGGCGCCGATTTCCAGTACCACCGCCCGGCAGGTGGTCCTGGATGTCGTCACAGTCGCGGGAGCGACGCGGCTCGTACTCTCAGAGGCCGATGCGCTCTTCATCACCCGCGCGCGGGACGCGGTGCCGCAACTCGTGGCGGAAGTCGAACGGCTCCAGGAGCAGGTACAGCGCCTGGAGGCGATAGCCTGCGCGGCGCCTGCCACACCCGCTGAACCCGCTGAGCCGACAACGGAGGAGTGACGCGCGCCATCCATGACGCGCGCCGCTACCACCCTCGGGTGGAATGTTCCGGCGATACCGGCAACGTTACACCGCCTCCACGCTCTCCCAGCGGCGCGACTTCGCAGCGCGAAGCACGGCATCCATCACCGCCTGGCAGGCGGCGCCATCGACGAAATCTGGGGACGGTGGCTGGCCCTGCGCCAGGGCACGGCAGAGATCGGCGGCCTGGTTGATGAACGAGTGCTCGTAACCCAGCGGGTGACCGGCGGGCCAGTACGCGGCGGCGAAGGGGTGCTCGGGCTCGGTCGCCAGGATGCGGCGCCAGCCGCGGGCGTGCGGGGGATCGCCACGGGAGTAGAGCTCCAACGAATTGAGTTCTTGGAAGTGCCAGCGTAAGGCGCCGGCGCTGCCGTTGACCTCGAAAGAGAGATCAGTCTTATGTCCCGCCGCCAGCTTGCTCGCCTCGAACGTACCGAGCGCGCCGTTGGCGAAGCGGCACAACCAGATCGCCGCGTCGTCGCCGGTGACGGGCGCGCGTTCGCCCGGCCGCCCCGGCAGCGGTCGTTCGGGCACGAACACCTCGGTCGCGCCGGCTACCTCGGCAATATCGCCAACCAGGAAACGGGCTAAGTCGATGGCGTGCGAGCCCAGATCGCCCAGCGCGCCGCTGCCGGCCGTCTCCGCCTGCATGCGCCAGGCTAGCGGGAGCTCCGGATCGAGGAAGCGTTCGTTGAAGAACTGCGCCCGCCAGTGGTAGACGCGGCCGACCGCGCCCTCGTCGATCAGCCGCCGGGCGAGCTGCACCGCCGGGTAGCGCCGACTGTTGAACCCAACCATGTGCGGCACGCCGGCCGCCTGCGCCGCGCCAAGCATCTCGCGCGCCTCGGCGAGCGTGCGCGCGAGCGGTTTCTCGCAAAGGATCGCTTTGCCGGCAGCCGCCGCGGCGATGGCGACGGGGGCATGCACGTCGTTACTGGCGACGATGTCCACGAGATCGACGTCGTCGCGCTCGACCAACCGGCGCCAGTCGATCTCGACGTGCGCCCAGCCGTACCGCGCGGCCGCCGCCCGCACCGCCGGCTCATTGCGGCCGCAGATCACCTGCAAGACCGGGTAGGCGCCCAGGTCGTCCGGGGGAAAGAAGAGCGGCAGATCGTGAAAGGCGTGGCTGTGCGCCTTGCCCATAAAGCCGTGTCCCACCATGCCGATCCGAATGGGCCGCGGTGATTGAGTCATCGTTCCCCTCTTGACCATGATACTCGTGCGAGATCGGTGCGCCAAGGTTGTACGTATTGCGAGAGGGGACTCAGGTCCTGAGCTTGGCGCCCGTTTGCCGCTCGGCCGCTTGGACGATCTTCTGCCGCAGCGCCGCGACCTCCTCGTTGGTCAGAGTGTGGTCGGCGCGGTAGGTGACGGTGTAGGCGAGACTCTTGGTGCCTTCGGGGACGCGCTCGCCTTTGTAGACGTCGAAGAGCTGGACCGTCTCGACGAGGGGCGCGCCGGCGCGTTTGATCGACGCGACGAGGCGCTCGGCGGGCAGTTCGTCCGGGACGACGAAGGCAAGATCCTCGACGACCGACTCGAAGCGGGGCAGGGGGTGGTACTGCCGTTCGGTGGTCGCGTGGGCGATCAGGCGGTCGAAGTCGACGGCGACGACGTAGCAGCGCTGGTCGACGTCGAACGCGCGGCGTGCCTCGGGATCGATCTCCCCGACGACGCCTAGCACGTCTTCGGGCAAAACCGGCTTCTTGCCGGCGGCTTCTGGCCGGTGGTTGAGGACGACGGCGGCCGTGCGGTGCGGATGGAAGGCGGGGTGCTGGATGGGAATGTAGCCGTGGCCCTCGATGCCCAGGCGCTCGAGCACGGCTTCGAGCACGTCCTTGACATAATAGAAGTCGTTCTCGAGCGGGCTGCCCCAAGTGGGACCCGAACGGTACTGGCCGGTCACTGCGGTGATGACACGGCGCTCTTCGGGCAGATTGTGGTCGCGGAGGACGTAGATGCGGCTCAGCTCGAAAAGATGCACGTCACGATCGGCGTGGCGCAGATTGCCGCGCAAGCACTCGAGCAGGCTGGGCAGGGCCGACCGGCGCAGGATGGTCTCGTCGGCACTGTCCGGGTTGGCGAGCCGCACCGGTTCGCCGTGCGGCGCGATGCGATCGTCGGTGAGTGCCGCGATGGTGCCGTCGGCGCGCTCACCGGCAGCGAGCGGCCAGCGGGCTTCGCGGTCTTCGCTGGTGAGCGTGTAGGTGATGACCTCGGCAAAGCCGGCGGCGGCCAGGACGTCGCGCGCGGTGGCCTCCCAGAAGAGCGGCCAGTTCTGCGCCGGGACGGGCGGTTCACCGCGCATCACGGAGGTGGGAATCCTGTCGTAGCCGTCGATGCGCGCGACCTCTTCCACGAGATCCGCCGACCGCTCGATGTCGATACGCCAGACGGGCGCGTGGACGATGTAGTCACCCTGGGTGGCGACTGGGTCGGGCTTCTCGTACATGAAGCCGAGGCGGTCGAGGATGTTCTCGATCGTCGCCGGAGCGTAGGCGACGCCGAGCAGTCGCTCGAACTCGCCGGGCGCGATGCGGATGACCGGTCGCTGGTCGGGATTGGGGTAGACGTCAACCGGCTCGCCCACGATTTCTGCGCTGGCGAGGTCGGCCATGAGTTGGGCGGCGCGGAGCGCGGCGGGCATGGTGTGCTCGGGCGGGATGCCCCGCTCGAAGCGGCGCGACGCCTCGGTAGGACGCGGCAGCAGAGCGCGCGCGGTGCGCCGGATGCTCGCCGGCTTGAAGTTGGCCGACTCGAGGAGGATCGAGGTCGTCGTCTCGCGCACTTCGGTGTCGGCGCCGCCGATCACGCCGGCAAGTGCGACGGGGCGCTCGGCGTCGGCGATGACGAGCTGCTCGGGAGTCAGGCTAATGTCGGGCCGCTCTTCGGCGAGCGTGCGCAGCACTTCGCCGGGGCGCCCGGTACGGACGATGATCTTGCCGCCGCGGATCGTCTCGTAGTCGAAGGCATGCAGCGGCTGGCTCCATTCGAGCATCACGAAGTTCGTGATGTCGACGACGTTGTTAATGGGGCGCATGCCGGCGGCCTGCAGCCGTTCCTGCATCCATGCGGGGGAGGGGCCGATCTTGACGTTCTTGAGCAGCACGCCGGTGTAGCGCCGGCAGAGGTCGGGGTCTTCGATCTCGATGGCCAGCGGCTCATCATCCCGGCGCGGGCGGGAGGGTTTTGGATCGACCATGGGAACGCGCACCGGTTGCTCGTTGAGCGCGCCGACCTCGCGGGCGACGCCGATCATCGCCAGGCAGTCGGGCCGGCCCTTGAGGTCGAGCTCGATCACGCTATCGCCGAGCGCCTCGGCCAGCGGGATGCCGACCGGCGTGTCGGGCGGCAGGATCATGATGCCCGCGTGGTCGTCGTTGAGCCCCAGCTCGAAACCGGACATAACCATCCCTTCGGAGGTAACGCCGCGCACGTTCGTCCGCTTCAGCACGCTCATCTGCGTCGGGCTCGTGTGGCCGTCCCGGTACCGTGTGCCGACGAGCCCGAGCGGGACGATGTCGCCTTCCCTTATGTTGCTCGCGCCCGTGACCACGCGAATGGTGCGCCTTTTCCCATAGTCTGCCGTCACCAGCGTGAGGCGGTCGGCGTTGGGATGGGGCTCGATCTTCTCGATGCGCGCCACCCAGACGTTGTCCCATTCGCCGCCGGTGTGCTGGATACCTTCGACTTCGATGCCCGCCATCGTCAGCCGGCGGGCAAGCTCTTCGGCTGTGAGCGTCACGTCGACGTAATCTCGCAGCCACTTCAGTGACACTTTCATAGTTGTCTCGTTTCTTAGCGGTCAGCGGTCAGCGGTCAGCGGTCAAGGAGCTTGGCTCTCGGTGATCGGTTTTCGATCGTCGCCCTGCCGACGGCTGAAAGCTGAGAGCCCAGTGTGAGGGCTGAAGGCTCTCTCCTCGTTATACTCCCTGACAAGCATGGTCGTCATCCAGAACCGCCAGTGGGCGGTCGCCCCAGCGGCACCGCCGGAGTTCGTCGCCTCGCTGCCCGAAGTCCATCCAATCGTCGCCCAGGTGCTCTATAACCGCGGTTTTGGCTCTGCCGCGGCTGCCCGCGCCTTTCTGGCCTCATCCGGCGCGGCGCTGCACGACCCTCGTTCCCTCTACGGCATGGACCGGGCCATCGACCGGCTGCGGCGCGCGCTGCGCGACGGCGAGATCATCGCCGTCCACGGCGACTTCGACGTCGACGGCGTGACCGCGGCGGCGATCCTGTACGAAGGCTTGCGCGCCGCCGGTGGCCGCGTGCTGCCACCTCACATCCCCCAGCGTACCACCACCGGCTATGGCGTGCACGCCTCGGCGATCGAGAAGCTCGCGGCGGACGGAGCGCGCGTGATGGTCACCGGCGATACCGGAACCCGCGCGCTCGAGGCCGTCGAGCGTGCCAACCAGCTCGGCGTCGACGTCGTCATCACCGACCATCACCTGCCGGGAGAGGCGCTGCCCGCGGCATGCGCGGTGATCAACCCCCAGCAGTCCGTGTGTCCCTATCCGTTCAAGCAACTGTCCGGCGCCGGTGTCGCCTGGAAGCTGGTGCAAGCGCTCGCGCTCGAGGGCCTCTTCGACCTCGCGCGCGCCGAGGACCTGATCGACCTCGTTGCCCTGGGGACGATCGTCGACGTCTCGCCACTGCTCGGCGAAAATCGCACGCTGGTACAGTGGGGCCTCGACCGTCTGCTGCAGGCGCCGCGTCCGGGCATCCGTGCGCTCATGAACCGGTCGAGCGCAACACAGCGGCGGCCGGCGCTCGACGAGCGCACCGTGGCGTTCATCATCGGTCCTCGCCTCAACGCCGCCGGCCGCATGGACGACGCGACCTTGGCGCTCGAGTTGCTGTTGACCGAAGACGAGCGGCGCGCTGCCGAGCTTGTGCTGACACTCGAACAGAAAAACCTGGAGCGCCAGCAACTGACCGAGCGCGTGCTCGTCGCGGCGCGGGCGCAGGCCGAACGGGTGGCCGATCAGCCCGTGCTCGTGCTGCGCGGTGAGGACTGGCCTTCGGGAGTGATTGGCCTCGTCGCCGCACGACTTGCCGAGGAATTCGGCCGGCCGGCGGTCCTCGTCGAAGTGCGCCCCGACGCCTGCCGCGGTTCGGGACGCGGCGCCCAAGGATTCGACCTGGTGGGCCTGCTTACCTCGTGCGCCGACTTGCTGATTGAGTTCGGCGGCCACGCCCAGGCTGCCGGATTCGCCGTTCATCCGGACCGGCTCGACGCGCTCGTCGACCGGCTCGTAGCAGGCGCGGCGAAGCAAGGCGCCGGCGAGGCGGCGCCGCTCACTGCCGACTGCGCGCTGTCGGCGCTCGACGTCGAATGGCCGCTGCACCAGGCACTGCGGCCGCTGCGGCCGTTCGGCGCCGGCAATCCCCAACCGTCATTCATGACCGCCGGTGTGCCGGTCATGGGCGCCCGCGCCGTTGGCACCGGTGCCAAGCACCTCCAGCTCCGTCTGCGGTTCGGCCGGCAAGTGCTGCACGCCTTTGGGCCCGAGCTCGGCCCACGCGCCGCCACGCTTGCCCGCGCCGGTCGGGTCGACGCCATCTACTCGCTCGACGTCTCCACCTGGAACGGCCGTGAATCCCTCGAGCTCCGCCTTCACGACGTCCGCCCCGCGTCTACTACGTGAGGCCCCTGTCCCAAAGGGACAGGGTTTGGGTGAGGGACACCCTCCCGATCAGGCCGCTGCCGGCGTCTGTGCCGCGCTCGTCTGCGCCACGTGCCGCGCCACTTGCGCCGCGCGCGCGGCGCGCCGGTACGCCAGGATCGCGCGGTCGTACTCCTCCGAATCGTACGGACCTCCCATGATGGCCGACCACTTCAGCGTGTTGAGGTACTCCAGCGCGTTGGCCAACCTCGTCTCCGCCTCGAGCACGTGCTCGCACCGCGGCCGGCTTCGACGGCGAGCCATCGTACCACCGCCGTACTGTAGGTGCCGGTAACGGTTGCGGAAGTCGTCTCGATCCATCACCTGCACTCGCCTCGTCCCGTGTGTTCGTTGGGTTCCATATCGTTTCACTCACCGTAATGCACGAGTCGTGCCAATCGTGCCCAGTGCCTCCCTCGCCTGCGCTTGCGCCGGATCACTCGCGACGCAGAACCTTCCGTGCCTGCGTCAAGTCTTCCGGCGTATTGATGTTGAAAAACGACAGCCCCTCCGGATCGTGCGACGCCAATATCGCCGCATCGACGTAACGCACGCGCACGTCTTCAAAAACGCCGGCAATCTTCAGCCGGCCCGCATCCAGCCGGCGCCGCATCGGCTCGAGGCACGCCTTCGAGTACACCGCGTGCAGCGGCTCGGGTTCGTCACGCACCGGCACCAGCACGTCGTAGTCGCGCGGCTGCGCCAGCATCCAGCGCAACAGTGTCACGTTGAGAAACGGCATGTCGGTCGCCACCGCCACCGCGTACTCGTGCGCCGCGGCAACGAGCCCCGAGTAGATCCCGCCAAGACTACCGCCGCCGGCATACAGGTCCGGCACCGTCCGGTAAGGCAGGGGCTTGGCGCCGCGGTACGCCACCAGCAAGACCTCGTCGCACACCTCCGCCAATCTGCTCGCCGTCACCTCGAGCAACGTCCGGCTGCCGGTCCCACCCGCCTCCGTCTCACCACCGTCGTCCACCGGCGGCCACAACATCGTCGTCTTGTCGATTCCCAGCCTCCGGCTTCTTCCCCCTGCCAGGATCACGCCGCTCACCCCACGCCCGTCGGCCATCGCTTGCCTCCAACCGGTCAACCGGTAGCCACTCTCGACTCTAGACTCTCTACTCTCGACTCTCTTCTCACCATTCCCGCAGCACATCCGACGCCGACAGACCGGCATTCTGCCCGAGCGCAAACGCCGTTGCGATCAAATTGCGTTGTCCCGCCACAATATCACCGGCGGCGAACAGCCCGGGCACCGGCTCCCCTTTCGTATCGAGCACCTGGCCGTCCTCGTCCACGACGAGCAACCCTTCGTCGTCTTCCTGTAACGACCAGCCGTCCTCTTTCCGGAGATACTCAGTATTGGGCACCAGCCCCAGGTCGAGCATGAACCCGTCGAAGAAGAGCTCGCGCCCGCTCTCCAGGCGCACGCCGAGCAGGTCGGTGCCCTTCCCCACGTGCGCCACGATCTTCTCCTCGACAAGGGGGATGCCTCGTTCCCGCAGCGTCGCGAGCTGCTGCGCGGTGAAGCCGTGTGGCCGCCCGTTGGTGAGGATCGCTAGCTTCTCCGTGAAGTCCTGCGCGCCACGCGCGATCCCCCATGCGAGGTCGCCGGTGGCCAGGATCGCCAGCTTCTCGTCAACGTGCAGGTGGCCGTCGCAACGGATGCACACGTGCCACCCCTTGCGGTTGCCCGCGAACCGGAACACCGAGGCGTAGCGCCGGTACTGCCGCCGTGCCGATTCCTCGACTTCGATGTCCGGCCATACGTCGTCGAAGCCGGACGCAATCACCACGGTGCGCCCGATGAACCGTTCGATCTGCGGCGACTTCTCGTCCCGCAGCGGCGCGGTCGATACCTCGAGCTCGAAGAGATGCCCTGCCGGGGCGCGCTCGCCGGGCTCGGCGGCGGTGCGTGTCAGCCGCAGCATCATGCCGGCACGTAACTCGATACCTGCCGGGCGCGCACGGCCGGAAATCGACACCGTGCGCACCGGCCGCGCCGCCATCCACTCGCGCAACGCCTTCATGAACTTAATACCGCTGATGCCCGGAAACGCCGGGGCATCGATAATCTCGACCGTCTTCGACCAGTATGCGCGCCCCTTGCGGTGGCTCACCGGCCCGGCGTCGAGCACCAGCACGTGCCGCATCTGGTGCGCCGCCGACACCGCCGCCTGCGCCCCCGCCGGCCCGGCGCCGATCACCACCACGTCATACATCGTTCGCTTCGCTTGTCCTTCCGTCATCGTCTCCAGTCGGTTCTCCTCATCTCTGCCTCCGTTCGCAGAAATCGTACAGGCGCCGTCCAGGCGAACGGCTCTCACCCTCGGCTCCTCTCCCTCAAGCGGGGGAGTCGGCGGAAGCGTACCATGTCTGGATTTCAAGTCGCGCATCGCGTGAGAGCACGGCGCTCTGCAGCCTCCACTGCACGTCTCGTTGACCGACTATTCCCCAAATGGGATACTCCCCGATGGAACGAGCGAAACCGCTGGAATGGATCGGCTCCAGCATTGATGATCTGAGGGAATTCCCAACCGCGGTCGAGAGACGGCGCGAAGCGATATCGAGCTTGTCAAGGCCCGGCTCCAATGGGCCCAGAAGCTCTACGCGGAACGGGAGGGAAAGAAGTGATGAGCCATCGCCCGAGTGAGGTAGCCAGCACGCCAAGCAGCGGGAACGTCTTTGCCGATCTGGACCTTCCTGACCCCGACGAGCTTGATCTCAAGGCTGAGCTCGTCTATCGGATCAGCAGGATTGTTGCTGAACGCGAGCTGACCCAAGTGCAGGCCGCCGAGGTGCTCGGTATCAGCCAGTCAAAGGTTGCTGCGTTGCTGCGTGGCCGTCTCGATGGCTTCTCGGTTGAGCGTCTCTTGCGCTGCCTGACTACCCTCGGCTGCGATATCGAGATCGCAGTCAAGCCGAAGGCAGCCACGCATGGGCGGCTGAAGGTCGCTTGACCCCTGTACGCCTTCACGCCGGCCTGCTCGCCTGCGTATGGCCATGACGAATTCTGGTATCGGCCCGCTTCGCGCCGGCTACGCGGCGCTCGACATCACGCCGCCGGCGGGGATCGACCTTACCGGCTTTATCGCCCGCCGCGGACCATGCACCGGCGTGCTCGATCCGCTCGAAGCGCGCGCGCTCGTCTTCGAGGGCGCGCGCGCCCGCCGCGCGGCGCTCGTGACCTGTGACCTCATCGGCCTCGGCCGCCATATGGTGGCGCGTGTCCGGCGGCGAGTCGCGGCCGCGACCGGCATCGCACCCGAAGCGCAGCTCTTCAACTGCAGCCATACCCACAGCGGCCCCGAAACCGGCGTTCTGACGACCATCGGCATCCCCGACCCGGCCTATCTCGCCGGCCTCGAAGACCGCCTGGCCGGGTCGGTGATCGAGGCGGCGCGGGCGCTCGAGCCGGTGCGGCTGCGCATCGGCACCGTCGACGTGTCCCCTGGACTGGTGCTCAATCGAGTGTACCGCCGCGCTGGCCGGCCCGAAGCGTACGATCCACAGCTCACCGTCGTGCGACTCGAGCGCGCCGCCGGACAGGCGGGTCCGCTCGCGACGATCGTCGCCTTCGCCTGCCACGCGGTCGCGCTTGGCTCGGGCGAACGCGGCGCCTCGGCCGACTACGTGGCGCCGCTGCGCACCCATCTCGAAGCCGCCGGCGCCGGTCCGGTGCTGTACGTCAACGGCTGCGGCGGCGACGTCAACCCGGCGGGCATGGATGCCCGGGGGCGCGAGGCGCGCGACGCCCTCGGTCTCGGTCTGGCGCAGGCGGCGCTCGCCGCGCTCGGACAGGCGGTAGACGTAGAAGCGTCGACCGGTGGCGCGGCCACGGTGGCGGCCGCGCAGGAGTGGGCGCCGCTGCGGCTCCAGCGCCTGCGCTCGCCCGGAGAGGCGTCCAAACTCCTCGCGGCCGGCAAAGAGCGCCTGAGTCGCGAAGCGCCCGGGTCGCCGGGCTACCGCGGAACGATGGTCACGCACATCGACTACCCGCTGCGGCTGCTGCGCCTGCACTACGGGAACGAACAGCCTCCGGTCGTCACCGCCGAGGTACAGGCCATTCGCTTCGGGCCGGTCGCCGTCGTCGCCCTGCCCGGCGAGATCTTCAGCAGCCTGGGACGCACGATTAAACGGACGTCACCCTTCGCCGCGCCACGGACGCTCGTCGCCGGCTGGTCAAACGACAACGTCGGCTACGTCCCCGACCGCGACGCGTATCCGCTCGGCGGCTACGAGGTCGACAGCGCTAGCCGTTACTATGGCTTCCCCGCCGGCTGGGCACCGGAAGCCGGCGACACCCTCGTCGCGGCCGCCCGGCGCGCGCTCGATCAGGTCGTGAGAGCGACTTGACGGTTGTCCCGCTCTATTGCGGAACGCCCAGCGGAACGCCCATGGGTGTGCGTCACGAACCAAACGCCGCATCCGCAGACTCTTCGTCGTTCGTCGTTCGCCGGTCAGGACGCGTCGGTGCGGAACGGCGGCAGCTTCCCCTGCCGCAGGAGCTCGCCGAAGGCGGCCTTGCGCGCGGCGTAGGTGCGCAGCACGTGCACCAATTCCTCTGAGGTCGCTGGGCTCGAAGGTCGCCGCACGCGGCGCCGGCGCGCCATCAAATGCTGGTGCAGGACCTCGGCTGCTTCGCCGCGGCTAAGGCCCAGCGACGCCAACAGGTTATCGCCGTCAGTGCCCTCGACGTTGCTCATACTCTCCTGCTTTACGCCTACGCGGCGCGACTCTGCCGTCTCGCCAGGCCAGACTCTACCACGCCGCCTCGCCGTTCTCCCCGCTCTCTCACTCTTGCACCGAGTACGGCTGGTACCACGCGTCCATGCGGTCGCCGTCGTCCCGCTTCAGCCGCGCCACCGCGCGGCGTGCGCCGTCTTCGGTGCCGTGGACTTCGGCAATGCTGTCGCTCTCGCGCAGCTCACCATCTGGGTCTTCCCACGCCGCCCCGCGAAACACCACGAACACCTTCGCCCGGGCCGGGCCGGGCGGCGCCGTCTCGGGCTCTTCCTCTTCTTCGGGAGGTACGGCCAGGATCGCTTCCATGTCGGCCTGCACGCGCGCTGCGTCACGCCGGCGGCGCTGGCGCTCGCGGATCGAATCGGTATCGTCGCCTGCGCCGGTCTGATCGAGATCGAACTGGGCGAAGCCATCTCTGGGTTGCATACCCATAAACCTTACCGTGTCCGCCCGCTTACCGTGTCCGCTCGTCGTTTTGTGCAGCCTCCCAGATTGGGAAGAGCGGTACCGACGCCACGGCCAGCGCGTGCACCGCGTCCGGGATGTCGCCCGAGAGACGGATGCGGAGGACACGCCGTTCGCGGGCCCGCAGCGCCTGTAGATCGCCGATCGCCTGCGCCTGCTTGAGCGTGCCGAACGAATACGGCGCGCCGGGAATCGGCGCATCCTCGAGGTCGTCGGAGACGAGCTGAACGAACACGCCGGTATCGGGCCCGCCCTTGTGCCACTGGCCGGTGGAATGCAGGTACCGCGGCCCAAAGCCGAGCGTCGTCGCGACTTTGAGGTGGTCGCGGAGCGCCAAGCGCCACGCGCTCAGCGCCGCCTCCGTCTCTTTCGTCCGCGGCACAAACGCCAGCACCGCCAGGTAATCTCCCGGTTGCGCCTGCCGGAGCAGGGTCGCGAGCGCGTGCGTTGCTGCGTCGCCTACCTCGACCTCCGGCACAGCCGGCAACCGGCCGGCCGTCTCGTACGCCTGCAGCACGCGCGACGTATGGTCTTTGCTCTCCTGGACGTTGGGCTCGTCGAACGGGTTGATGCGCATCGACGCGCCCACCACCGCCGTCGCGAACTCCCAGGTGAAGAACTGGTAGCCCAAGTCGAGCGGGCCGGCCGCCGGCAGGCGCACCACCAGGTGCCCCTCCCGCTCCAGCGCCCGCAGCCGCTCGGCCGCCTCGACATCCACACCCACGGCCACGAAAATACGATCGTCACCGTACACGTCCGGTGGGCCGAGCGTCTCTCCCTCCACCGGAAGCAGTCCCTTGCCTTCCTTTCCGGTGCTCTCGGCGATGAGCTGCTCGACCCAGTAGCCCAAACTCTTGAAGGGATGGGCGTAGACCAGCGTCACCTTGTCCCGGCCGTTCGCGGCCGCGCGCGCCAGCGCGGCGCCGAGCTGTGCGCCCACGTTGTCTTCGATCGGCGCCTCGGCGGCGCACTCGCGCATTGCCTCGATCGCTCGGTCGAGCAGCGCCGCCACGTCTACCCCGATGAGCGCCGCCGGCGCCAGGCCGAAGTACGAGAGGGCAGAGTAGCGGCCGCCGATGTCCTCGGGGTTGAGAAACGTCCGCCGAAAACCGAGCCGCGCGGCCTCGTGCTCGAGGGGCGTGCCGGCGTCGGTGATGGCGATGAACTGCCTGCCCGCGCCGTTTGGCCCATCCCCCGCGTGCTGTCGCACGTGCTCGTAGTAGAACCGCTCAAACGACAGCGTTTCCGTCGTCGTCCCCGATTTCGTCGAGACGATGAAGAGCGTCTTGTCCCACGGCAGACGGCGCTGGTAGTCCAGCACCGTGTGCGGATCGGTCGAGTCGAGCACCGCCAGATCCAGGTATCCCGGACGCACGCCGAACGTGCGGCGCAGCACCTCCGGTGCCAGCGAGCTGCCACCCATACCGAGCAACAGCGCGTGCGTGAACCCCTCCCGGCGCACTTCGCCGGCGAACGCCGCCAGATCATCCGCCCGGTGCCGCAGATCCGAAGCCACGTCGAGCCAGCCCAGCCGATTGGCGATCGACGCGTGGTGTGTCGTGTCGTCCGTCCAGGTCGCCGGCCGGCACTCCCAAATCCCGCGGACGAGTCCCGCCAGATCACTTCGCTCTTCCATAGTCCCTCAGTCCCTCGCTGTTATAGCACGGCTCGGCGTCCGCGCAGCGCACTACCCGCGCAACAGCTCCCGCTCGACCCGCGCGCGCAGTTCGCCCAGCCGCGTCTGCAGCCCCGTCAGCCGCTCGCACGCTCCCTGCAGGCGCTCGTGCTCGGCGCCGATGCGCCGCGTATACGGCGCCAGCACCTGCCGGATGCGCTGGATCGACCGCTCCAGCTCCGGTTCGAACTGGCGGAGCATGCCGTCCTTGAGCCGCATTCGCAACCCATCGGTCCTGGCTCGGAATTGTTCGCGCGCCTGCCGGCGCCGCAGGGGAATGATGAAGAACCCGAGGCCGGCGAGCACGCCCGCCGCGAGCAGCCCCGTCACGTCGGCGAGCGTCTGCACCTCGGCGACCTGGGCCTCGTCGCGCAGCAGATCGATCTTGTTCAGCGCGATCAGCATCTTCTTGCCCCAGCCCCGGATTTCCTCCATGAACGCCCGCTCCGACTCGGTGAAGGGGCGATCGACCGAGGTCACGAACAACACCAGGTCGCTGCGCGGGATGAACTCACGCGTCAGCTCCTCGTGGCGGCGCAACACCGCGTTCGTCCCCGGCGTGTCGACGATCGACAGCTCGCGCAGCAGAGGTGCCGAGAGCGCCCATTCCACGACGCCGCCGGGCAGGTGCCGCTCGCGCGGCTCCTCGCCGTAGCGCAGGATCGTCACCTGCACCGTCGTCGGCGTCACCCCCTCCTCGACGTATGGCCCGGCGAGTAGCGCGTTCAGGAGCGCCGACTTCCCGGCGTTGAACTCGCCGACCACTACCACCAGAACCAGGTCCTCCAGGTCGGCTGCCGCTTGGCGTACCGGTGCCAGGTCGCGCTCGCCGGCGCCCAATGCCGCCAGCGTCTCACGCAATTCGGCCAGCAGGTCGCGTTCCGCGGCCAGCAGCGCCGCCTCGCGTGGCCCAAGCACCCGCAGGATCTGAGACTCGCGTGGCCCGTGCGGCCCCTGCGGCGTATCTGATGATGAAACCGACGACGTTACGTGCGCTCGCTACGCTAACTGTAGCGGCAATGCCGTGCCGGGTGCCGCACTGTCACAATACGGCCCGGCGGCGGTGTTACTACTACAGAGCATGAGGAGGCAAGAGTGCAACGAGCCCTGACCGGCACGCACGTGATGCCGGCGACCCGTCCGGCCGTGGCCACGGTTGATGCGGCGATCCGTGACGCGAGCCCGACGATCGAAGAACGCGACCTCTTGGACCGGTTGCGTGACGGGGATGAGCTTGCCTTCGCCCGGCTCTTCGAGCAGCACTGGGATGGCGTCTACCGCCTGCTTGCCAAGTTGCTCGGCGACGCCGACGCGGCCGCCGACCTGGCGCAAGACGTCTTCGTTCAGCTCTTCCGGCTACCGCCCGAAACCGGCTCGGCCCCGCTCCGGGCGTGGCTCTTCTGCGTCGCGCTCAACCGCGGCTACAACGCGTTGCGGTCGGAGCGCCGCCGGCGCAACCGTGAGGACGCGGTAGCCCGCGATCCCTCGCGTGGGTCCAATCGCGGTGCCATCGCCGACGCCGCGCTGCTCGAAGAAGCCAACCGCGCCGACGAGCGCGATGCCGTCCGTCGCGTGTTGATCGCCCTCCCCGAGCGCCAGCGCGATTGCCTGATCCTGCGCTCCGAGGGCCTGAGCTACGCCGAGATCGCGGCCGCCATCGGCGTCGCGCCCGGTTCGGTCGGCACGCTGCTCGCCCGTGCCGAGCGTGCCTTCAAACAACGTTATCTCGCCCAGCGCGGCGGCTTGTAGGCAGTAGGCAGTAGGCAGTAGGCAGTTTTCAGTCGTCTTAATCTGGGAGATCACCATGAGCCTCGAAAGTATCCGGCGCTATTGTGCGGCCGGCTTTGACGAAGCGCTGTTGAAGGCGCATCTCGACGGCGAGATCGCCGAGTCGTGGCGCATCGAGGTCGCCGGACACGTCCAGGGGTGCCGCGCGTGTACCGAGCGCCTGATGCACCTGCGCATGGACGGTGCCCTGGTCCACGGCCGCCTGCATCTACTCGACGCCGACGCCGGCCGGGCGCTGGCCATGCCCGATGCGCGGCCGCCGGCCGGCGCCGTCCTGGCCCGCGCGCGACGCGATTCGACCCACGACGATTCGTGGCGTGGGAGCCTCGCCGCGGCCGTGGCCGGTTGGCGCGCCGCGCTGCGGCCGGCGATGTCTGCGCATCCCGGGTCGCTGCTCTGGGGCGCGGCGGGCGCGGCCGCGCTGCTCGTCGCGGCGGCGGTCTCCCAGCCGGCCGTCCAGTCGTTCGCGCAGAGCGCGCTCCAGTCGTTCCGCGTGCAGAAGGTCGAGCCGGTCAAGATCGATCTGGCCGCGATACGGGGCATGCCACTGCCGGACTTCGACGAGGTACTGACGCTCGGGACGTACACCGGGCCGAAGCAGCCGGCCATCCGCGTCTTGTCGCCGGCCGAGGCGGCGAAGGCTACCGGACTCGCGCTGCGCGGCCCGACGAAGCTGCCGGCGCACGTCGAGGGCGGGCCGCGCGTCTGGGTCTCCGACCCCGTGACGTTCTCGTTCACCTACGACGGCCAGAAGCTGGCGACGGCGGCGCGTGAGTACGGCGTGCAGGACCCCGCGCTCCTGGCCCAGCTACAAGCGCTGCACGGTCGCACCGTGCGGGGCGCGGTACCGGCGGCGGCGCTCGTCCTCTACGGCGACCCGTTTCCGGCCGGTAGTGGCCCGAGCGGCGCCAAAGGCGGGCGTATTCCCGCACCCCGACTCGACGGCCAGAAACCGTCCGAACTACGCGGCAGCGCACCGGCGGCGGGGCCGTTCCTTGCCTTCATTCAACTCAAGAGCCCGTCGCTCGACGTGCCACAAGACGTCGACGTCGACCGTCTGCGCGAGCAGGTGCTGCGCTCGGGCGCCGTGCCACCGGCGATCGCCGGTCAGTTGCTGGCATTCGCCAACTGGAAGGAGACGCTGCCTCTCCCGATTACGCGCGGCACGGCAACGCAGGTCCAGGTCGACGGCGTGACGGCGACGCTGGTCACGGGGGAGGGCCCGCATCCGGTCCTTATCTGGCAGAAGGACGGCGCGCTCTACGCGATGTCGACCTCCGGCACCGAGCAGGACCTCCTCGCCGCCGCGCGCTCCCTCGCGCCGGTAAAGTAACGTATGGTCGCAGCGATACGCGTTGAAACGCCGGCACGGCCGGAGGCGGCACGTGCCGCCGGCACGGCCGGCGGCACGACGCCCCTTGCCGTCGAGACCGCCGGCCTACGCAAGGAATACGGGCGCAAGGTCGCGGTGGCGAACCTCTCTCTCGCCGTGCCCCCGGGCGAAGTCTTCGGCTTCCTCGGGCCCAACGGCGCCGGGAAATCCACCACCGTCAAAATGCTCGTCGGCCTCGTCCGTCCCACCGCCGGCACCGGGTGGCTGCTCGGCCACCCGCTGGGCGACACCCGCGCCCGCCGGCGGTTGGGGTTTCTTCCCGAGCTGTTCCGCTTTCACGAGTGGCAGCGCGCCGAGGAGTTCCTCGATTTTCACGCCTCGCTCTACGGCGTGCCGCGGGCCGAGCGCGAGCGGCGTATCGCCGAGGTGCTCGCGCTCGCCGGCCTCGACGCCCGGGCGCACGACGTGCTTCGTACTTTTTCCAAGGGCATGCTGCAGCGTATCGGCATCGCCCAGGCGCTGATCGGCGATCCCCGGCTCGTCATTCTCGACGAGCCGACCTCCGCGCTCGACCCGCTCGGCCGGCGCGACGTGCGGGACGTCATCCGGCGCCTGCGCGAGCGTGGCATCACCGTCTTTCTCAACTCGCACCTGCTCTCCGAGGTCGAGATGGTCTGCGACCGAGTGGCCATTATCGACCGCGGCCGGGTCGTGCGCCAGGGGCGGCTCGCCGAGCTCGTCGCCGGCGCCTACGAGGCCGAAGTTCACCTCGAACACCCATCGCCCGCTTTGCTCCACGCGCTCGAAACCCGCTGGCCCGCCGTCCACCGGCCGG
The DNA here is from genome assembly GCA_016199265.1 of Chloroflexota bacterium. Classification (GTDB taxonomy): domain Bacteria; phylum Chloroflexota; class UBA11872; order UBA12225; family UBA12225; genus JACQGX01. The sequence goes on from JACQGX010000063.1 coordinate 37,131, forward strand.
ACACCGCCGCTACCGCCGACACGGTGGAGGGCGGCGCAACCGGTGACAACACGCTCGTCGTGCGCTTGGCGATCCAAGACGAGCGCGAGCTGCCGTCGATCGCCGAGGCCATCGTGCGCGGTGGCGGCCGCCTCCGGGCGCTCGTGCCCCGCCGCATGAGCCTGGAGGACCTGTTCGTCCAGTCGGTTGAGACACGAAACGCATGAACACGCTGCGCATCGCCAACCTCACCTTCCGCGAGGCCGTGCGGCGCAAGGCGCTCTACGGCGCCATCGCGCTCACGCTCGCCATTCTGGCCGTATACGCCTGGGGTACCGGCTGGGCGGTCAATGAGATTTACACCCAGACGCCGCGCGGCGCCATCGTGCGCCTTGCATTGCAATCGGGTGTCGACGTGCGCCTGCTCGCGGTCGGCGAGCTGTTGCTGGCCGGGCTCTTCGCCGTCTCGAACATCGCCGGGCTGCTCGCCATTTTCCTGGCTGCGGGTACGATTGCCCAGGAGATCGAGCAGGGCACGCTCCACAGTATCCTCTGCAAGCCCATTGCCCGCTGGCAGGTTGTGCTGGGCAAATGGCTCGGCGGCTCCGCCATGCTCAGTGTCTACGTCGCCGTGACCGCGAGCGCGACGGTGGCGATCATCTACTGGCACGCCGGCTACGTGCCGTCCAATCTCCCCCTCGGCATCGCCCTGCTCACACTCAAGGCGATGCTGCTCTTCTCGGTCACGATGATCGGCAGCGCCTTTGCGCCGGCGATTGCCACCGGGATCGCGATGTTCATCGTCTACGTCGCCGCCAACGTCGCCGGCATGGTCGAGCAAATCGGCGTCGCCGCCGAAATCGAGGCGATGGTGCGCACCGGCATCGTCGCCAGCCTCATCCTGCCCAGCGACGCGCTCTGGAAGATGAGTGCGTCGGCCGTCCAGCCGCCCAATCCGCTGCCTGCGCTCGGCATCAAGCTCTCCGTCGGCCCCTTCGGCGTCGTCGAGCCACCCAGCGTCTGGATGGGCGTTTACGCCGCGCTCTACACCGCGGCCGCCCTCGGCCTCACCACGCTCATTTTCTCCCGCCGCGACGTTTGAACGAACGAAGAACGAAGGGCGAACAGGGCGTACGTCGAGGGGTGCAGGCAGAACTTCCGGGAAACGTACCGCTCGCCCTGAGCTTGTCGAAGGGCGCCCTTCGACAAGCTCAGGGCGAGCGGAGGGGCTCCGGAACAATTGCCTGCACCCTACGTCGACTACCGATTTCGTCGCTCGTCGCTCGTCGTTCGTCTCACCGCCCCCACAGCCTTCTCCACCACCTCTTCCGCCCCGCAGCCGTGCTTGGCACCGCTGCCTCCGGCCGCACCAGCGGCGCGTCGCTCAAGCGGCGCAACTGCACTTGCCGGTGGTAGAGTGCCCGCTGCAGACGCCTCAGCTCGCCGGCGCTCAAGGGCTCGAACATGACGCCCCGGCGGATCGCCAGCCGCTGCTCGCGGCGCGGCTGGGTGCGTGCCTCGGCCGGCCCCGGCGGCGGCACGATTCTGCCGAAGACGACCATGTTCCCGAACCGGCCGGGCAGCTCGAACTCCAGCCGTACCCTCGCGCCCGTCTCCAGCGGCTCGCCCACGAGCAGTCCCACGCCGCCGACCGAGATGTCCACGATCTCGCCCGAGGTCGCGCGCCACTCGCCGAACCCGTCCGGCGCGGCCTGTACCTCGAAGCGCTCGGGCCCGATCAACACCGGAACGCGCACGAACCGCCGCAACTGCCGCAGCCGCGTCTCCCTCACGTCGACCACAATGTAGGGCGCGGCGTCCGTCACGATCCGGCTGATGACGCCCTTGAGCAGATACGTCCCGCTCGTGTCGGTGAAGTCGAGCTGCACCTTCTGGAACGGCATCATGCTCCGGATCAGGCGTTCGGGAAAGAGACTGACCTGACCGGCCGGCGCGTCGATGGCGAGCACCTCGGCCGCATCGAGCGGCGGCGGCGCTCCCACCAGTAGTCGATCGCCCGTCAGCGTGCAATTGATGACCTGCCCGTTATCCAGCAGCTCGAGCGCCGCCGCCGCTTCGATCACCTCGCCGGGGCCATCGACCGGCGCTTCGCGCAGCATCCGCGCGTGCGCGGCCTGCGACGCGTGGCTCACATCTGGAATGCCGGCCGCGCTGGAGACGCCGCGAACCGAAATCGCCACCATCGTTTCTGCTTCCTTTGTGACCGTCGCAACCGCTCGCCCCTAAGCGACCGACACCCGTACGTCGCGCACGAGCGCCGGCTCGAAGCTCACGTTTCACGTTTCACGCTTCACGCTCGCGACTGCCGGCTGCGACTGCCGGATTACGCCGCTGCGGAGGTTGCGGCGCCGGCGATTCGGTCCTTGACCGGCGTTGCCGGTGTTGGCGCCGGCCCCCCACAGATCGCGCGCTCAAGAGCAGTAACGACATCGGGGTGCCATTGGGTACCCCCGTAGCGCCGCAGTTCGGCAAAAGCCTCGTCGAGCGACAGCGCCGGCCGGTACGGGCGGTCAGATGTCATCGCGTCGAACGCGTCGGCCGCGGCGATCACCTGCGCCCCCAGATGCAGGTGCCCGCCGTCCACGCCGTGCGGATAGCCGGTGCCGTCGAATCGCTCGTGATGGTGCAGCACCAGCTCGCGGCCGCGCCCGTACTCCGGGAAGCGCGCCAAGATCTCCCAGCCAATACGCGGGTGCTCACGGACCATCGCCTGCTCGTCCGGGGTCAGCCGTCCCGGCTTGAGCAGCACGGTGTCTGGGATACCCACGTTGCCCAGATCGTGGACGCGTGCCGCCAGCCGGATCAGCTCGACGTCCTCGGGCGCCATGCCGAAGCAGCGCGCCGTCCGCACCGCATAATCGGCCACCCGCCGCGAGTGCTCGTAGGTGTAATGGTCGCGCCGGTCGACCACGTCGGCCATCGCTTCCACCGCCGCGATCGTCTGCTCGACGAGCTGCACCGTCCGTTTGAGCGAGAGGTAGATGATCGCCACCGGCAGCACCATCACCAAGGGGAACCACGCGTCGTGCACCGCCGTGCGTGCCGTCACCAGCCCAATGAACAGCAGACCGGCGAACTGGAGCCCGTCCTTCCGCCGCCCATTCAGCCAGACGCGCAGCGGGCTGTCGCGCATTTGGAGGCCGACGATCGCCGCGACGGCGAAGCTGTTCGCCAGGTACATCACCACCGCCGCTGCCGGGATCGCCCATAGACTCTCGATCCGGTCGATCTGCGCCGGCGCCGCCTGCGGTGCGAAGGCGAAGTACACGAGCGCGGCCAGGCCGGTTGCGCTCATCGCCTGTGCGGTGTTGAACGCCACGCTGCGCAGACCGCGCACGCGCTTGGCGGTGGTGTTGTACCGGCGCGCCGCGAGCGTCACGCCGCCGGCGAGTTGGCTCGCGCCCACCAGCAGCAGGGCCGCCGGCGCGCCGAAGAGCAGCAGCGCCGCGAAATAGGGCGCGATCGCCACGTTGACGTGCTGTCGTGCGGCGAGCGTCAGCGGGAAGTGCTGCGCCGCCACCGCCAGTGCGAAGAAGAGCGCCATCAGCCGCAGACTCGCGGGGTCGCTTCCGGGCCACACGCCGCGCCACACTTGATGCCAGTAGCCATAGAGGCCGGCGGCGAGGAGCACCATCAGGTAGAGGAAGGCCCGTGCCGTAGGGGGCAGGCTCATCGGTTCATCACTCGGCGCCTTCGCGGTCCACTCGGGAGGCGGCGCCGCTCGAGCGTCGACCGTGCGCGGCGCGCCCGCCGCGCGCTACGCCGCCGGCTCGTCGTCCCACCATTCGACGATGGCGCACACGGCCCGCGGTGGCAGTTGGCCGGTGCGGTCGTAGCCGGCGTCGTGGGGGAACCGCCATTCGACGAGCGGGCGCGCGGCGCGCGGCGCCGCGACCGATGAGCCCGACCAGCTTGGAGGGCGTGCGTTGTGCTGCACGGTTGACATCCGGGTTCGTACCGTCCTTACTACGCTGCGTTCACTGCCCGCGCAGTTGTCAACAGAGTAAAGATCGCCCCCGATGTGCCCGGGTGCCGATCGGGACTATAGGCATACGCCCGATGGCCTACGCTGAATGGCGTCAGCCCGAGGGTCCCCGCGGGTTCCACCGTGGCTTTCCTTTTGCATCTGCCACCGGCACAAGACTACTTGAGTAGAGAGACGAGGCTTCTCGCCGGCTCACCATTCGCCCCGAGCCGGCGGCCCGTTCGGCCTGAGCCCGTCGAAGGGCACGTCGGGCCTGTCATGGATTTCTGCTCGCACCGCTTTCCCCTGCCGGCACGGCTCAGGAGGTATCATCGGCGTCACACGACAACACCGGTGGATTGACAATCATGGCAACCGTCGCCCTCCTCCAGCGCGCCAGCGCCCGTCACCGCAGCTATTACCTGGAAGCGATCCGCGACCTCGACACGATCACCGCCGCGGCGATCGTCGATCCCGACGGCGCAACGTTTGACGAGGCACGCCGGATCGTGCAGAACAAGCCGGTTCGGACCTACCCCTCGTTCGATGCGCTGCGCGAGCACGAGCAGCCGGCGATGGCGATTGCCACGTTCACCGGTGCCGAGGCCCCGGCGATGATCCGGCCGGTGCTCGACGCCGGCGTTCCCGTGCTGGCGGAGAAGCCGGCCTGCGTCGACGCCGAGTCGTTCGCCCGGTTGGTCGACCTCTCCGAGCAGCGCCGCACGCCACTGATGCTCGCCCTCTGTAATCGCCTCGGCCCCTGGGCCGCCGACGTTCGTCGCATCGTCCGGGACGGCGGGATTGGGCGCCTCTACGCGGCCCGCGCGCTGGCGCTGGCCGACCAGACGCGGATCTGGCACGAGCGGACGCGCGACTGGTCGTTTCGCCGAGCCGAGGCCGGCGGCGGCCACCTGATCTGGCTCGGCATCCACTGGCTCGACCTGTTGCTCTTCCTCACCGGCGAGCGCATCGTCGAGGTCCAGGCGATGGCCGGAAACGCCGGCGGTGGCCCAATCGACGTCGAAGACGTCGCCGTCGTCAACTTCCGTTTCGCCGGTGGCGCCTACGGCTCGCTCACCTCCGGCTACGTCCTCGACTCGAATAAGCAGCTTGACTTGAGTCTGTGGGGCGCTCATGGCTGGCTGCGGTTCGACCACACCGCCCGCACGCTCGATTGGCACAGCCCTGCCGCCGAGATGAATCAATCGCCCAACCGGCAGTTCCGCTACGACTCGGCCGGCGGCGGCTACACGCCGTTCGTCCGCGAATGCTTGCGCGCCAGCCTCCGCGAGGCGCCGCCGCCCATCACCGCGGCCGAGGGCCTGCACGTCCTACGCGCCATTTTCGGCGCCTACGAATCCGCCCGCACCGGCCGCACGGTCACGCTCCACGATCGGGCCGAACACAGCTAATCGAGCAAGGGGAGTCTACTGAGTGGGCTGACCCGTCAGGTAAACGTCCAATATCGTGTAATCAATGCCTGACAGAATGAAGCCAGAGCAGAGAGCGTCCCAAGATCAGTGAACGGAGCCGGATGGTACGGCCGCCACCGCCGCCGGGGGTCTGAGAGCGCAGCGAGGGGGTGCCGCCCGGCTACGTGAACCAAGCCAGCTCAAGCAGGCTCGGTCCAGGGCGCTTGAGCGTCCCTTCGACTGCGCTCAGGGCAGGCTCTTCGTTTGCGTAGCCGGGCGGCTTCAGCCCCCGGCGGGGTCGCTCCGTCACAGGTCGTTGCGGGTGCAGGCCAAACTTCCGGGGACCGCCGCCCCTGGGCGTATCGACATACGCCCAGGGGCGGCGGTCGAGCGTATCTCGATACGCCCCTACAGGACATCTACGCCGCCGGAACAATTGCCTGCACCCGGTCGTTGCTCACTTCGGGACAGTCTCCCAGACCATGAGTGTGGTGCCATTACTCCACTACCTGCTCCAGCTCGACGCCGTGGCCGTCCGGGTCCTCGACGTACACCGAGAAGGTTGGCCGTCCCTGGCGATTGTGCCCCTCTCGCGTGCCCCGAATAGTCACGCCGCGCGCCCGCAACGCCTCCTGGAGGCGCTCGGCGCCGGCCGGCTCGATCAGCAGGCAGATGTGGTTCAAGCCCCGCGCGCTTCGGTCGGCCGGTGGCCGGTAGTCACGTCGCTCCATCAGAAACACCGTCTGATCGCCCGCCCCAAGCTCTACGAACGTTGGCCGTCCCGCCTCGTCCCGCCGCATCACGCTGCGCACGGCCAGGCCCAACAGCTCGGTGTAGAACCGCAGCGACGCCTCCACGTCGCGCACGTGCAGATTGGCGTGGTCCAGCCCCGTCGGCCTCACCAGCGGCCCGCCCGCCGCCGGTTGGCTCTCCCGTCTCGTATCCACGGCTTCCATATCGGTGCGTCCTCCTCTGCCCAATTCATACACCGTGCCTGCAACAGGCATCGCCGAGGCCGTCGCGGCCGGCTCGCGCCAACGCCCCTATCCCATTCCGTTTCCCACAAGGGACCAGGCCCTCGGCCCCATCACAGTCCCATCACGGCCACGACGCGGTGCCGCCCAGCCCCGCGGTCTCCGGTTGCCCGGTCATGAGGTTGGCGTTCTGCATTGCCTGTCCGGCTGCTCCCTTGCCCAGGTTGTCCGTCGCCGCCACTGCGATCACCAGACCCGAAACCGGCGAAACGACGTACGTCAGGAACGCCAAGTTCGAACCCGCTGTCCACTTGGTGTGCGCGCTCCGGCCGTTCTGGTGGTCCATGACCCGCACAAACGGCTCTCTGGCGTAGAACGCACGCGCCGCCTTCACCACCTGCTCGGTCGCCACGCTGCCGCGGGGCCGGCCGTAGCACGTCGAGAGAATGCCTCGCGTCATCGGAATCAGGTGCGGCGTGAAGGTCGGCGAGGCGCGCCGCCCGCCGCCCGCCAGCCGTGAAAGCGCCTCGCTCATCTCCTTCTGGTGGTCGTGACCCAGCAGCCCGTACGCCACCACGTCCTCGTTCGTCTCGGCGTAGCCGTAGGCGTTCGCGCCACCGCGTCCGGCCCCGCTCACACCGCTCTTCGCGTCGATGATGATCCCTTCCAGCTCGATCAGGCCGCGCGCCACCAATGGCGCCAGGGCAAGCAGCGACGTCGCCGAGTAGCAGCCCGGATCGGCCACCCGCGTCGCGGCGGCGATTCGCTCGCGCGCTCCCGGCAACTCCGTCAGGCCATACTCCCAGCCGTCCACAAAGCGATGGTCGCCGCCGACGTCCACAATCTTCGTCCGCGCCGGTACCCGCGCCAGCGGCTCGCGTGACTTCCCCGTCGGCAGCGACGCGAAGACCACGTCGAGGTCGGGCAGCTCCTCCGGGACGAACGGTTGGATCACCAGATCGCCCACCGGGTGCCCGTACAGGTGCGGGCATCGCTCGTGCAGCCGCTGCCCGGCCGACGTCTCGCCGGCGGCGTACACCACCTCGAACGCGGGATGCCCGAGGCACAACCGCAACAACTCGATGCCGCCATACCCGCTGACGCCGGCGATTCCGATCCGTACGCTCACTCACTGCCTCCGCTGCCGATTCTACAGTCCCATACGGATCATCCCTTGCCGGCGACTCCCCTCTCCCCTGGTGGGAGAGGGGCCGGGGTGAGGGGGAACCGTTCGCTATCATAGGTATACTGGTCGGAAAGACGCCATGAAGGCCCTGTTGAAAGTTGCCGAGGGTCCAGGCCACCTCGAGCTGCGTGAGGTCCCTGATCCGGTGCCCGGCCCAGGGCAAGTGGTGGTGAAGGTCAGCGCCACCGGCATCTGCGGCTCCGACCTGCACATCCAGGACGACGAGTACAAGGTCGTGCCCCCCGTCGTTATCGGCCACGAGACCGCCGGCACCGTCGCCGCCGTCGGCGCCGGCGCGACCCACTGGCGCCCCGGCGACCGCGTCACCTCCCGCACCACCATCAGCACGTGCGGCCGCTGCGATTTGTGCCGCTCCGGCCGGACCAACCTCTGCCCCGAGCGGCGGTTTCTCGGCGGGCACGTCGACGGCGGCTTCGCAGAATACTTCGTCGTCCCCGAAGCCAGTCTTCTTGCGCTGCCGGCGCAGGTTTCGTTTGAAGCGGCTGCCGTGACCGAGCCCCTCGCCTGCTGTGTCCACGGCGTGCTCGAGCTCGCACAACCGGCCGCCGGATCGCTGGTCGCCGTCTCGGGGCCAGGCCCCATCGGGCTGCTCTGCGCGCAGGCCGCCCGCGCCGCCGGTGCGTCGATCGTCGTGCTCGGTACGAGCGCCGACGACGCCCGCTTCGCCCTCGCCCGCCGCCTCGGCTTCGACCTGCTCGTCGACGTCCAGCGCCACGATCCCGTCGAAGCCGTGCAGCACCTTGCCTCCGGCCGCGCGCCCGATCTTGTGATCGAGGCCGCCGGGGCGGCCGGATCGCTCGACCAGTGCCTGCGCCTCGCGCCGCGCGGCGGCACCGTCCTCCAGATCGGTCTCTACGGCAAGCCGGTCCCGGCCTCGATGGACACGCTCGTCCTCAAAGAGCTGCGCCTCCTCGGCTCGTTCTCGAGCACCCCCACCGCCTGGCCGCACGCCCTCGAACTCATCGCCTCCGGCGCCGTTCAGACCGAGCCCCTCGTCACCAGCAAACGCCCCCTCACCCAGTGGCAGGAAGCCTTCGCCGACGCCCGCCGCAAAGCCGAAGGCAAGATTCTCCTAGTTCCGAGTTCCTAGTTCCGAGTTCCTAGTTGGGTGGGGGGAACTTGGAACTCGGAACTAAACCAAAGCCACGGTGGAACCCGCAGGCCGCCTCACTTTGCACTTTGCACTTGGTTTAGGAACCAGGTACTCGGTCAAAATGCCTCGCCACCTCGTCGCGGTCGAACCGCGGCCAGTCGCGCAGCAGACCGTCCGGCTCACGCAGCCGCAGACCCTCCTCGCGCGGAGTGAGCCGGCCGATCGCAGCCACTGGGATGCCCTTGCGCCCGAGCGCGTCGACCGCCGTGGCCGCTGCTCTCGGCGCGACCGCCGCCAGGAGCGCGCCGGAAGCCAGCAGGCCCAGCGGGTCCAGTCCGAGCGCATCGCAGACGTGCGACGTTTCGGGGAAGATGCGGATCGCGCCGGACTCGACGACGCCGCCGCAGCCTGACGCTTCGGCTACCTCCCAGACCCCGGCCGAGAGCCCGCCCTCGGTCGGATCGTGCAGGCTGTGCAGCGCGCCCGCCGGCAGCGCCTCCCGCAGTGCCTGCGCCGCCGCGACGACGCTGATCCCCGGCTCGAACAGAAACCGCTGCGCGCGCTCGATTGCCTCCCGCGCCATCCCCGCCCGCGCCAGTTGCTCAGCCGCCTCGCGTGCCAGCACCGCCGTGCCCTCGATCGCCACACCTTGTGTCAGCAGCAACGTGTCACCCGGTTGCCCCCCGCCGGTACGGACGAGTTGGTCCCGTGCCGCCTCTCCCAACATGCAGCCCGCGACGATCGGCCGGTCCAGGCCTGCGGTCACCTCGGTGTGCCCGCCCACCAGGCTGGCGCCGATCTCCTTGCATGCGGCAAGCAGTTGGTCGAACAGGGTCGACACGTCGGCCTCCGTCCAGCGCTCCGGCAGCAGTGCCGATGCCAGGAACCAGCGCGGCGTCGCTCCCATACACACCACGTCGTTCGCGTTCACGTGGACGGCGTACCACCCGATTAGATCGGTCGCAAACGTGATCGGATCGGTCTTGGCGATCAGCAGCCGCTCGCCGCGCTCGTCAGCAAAGACGCCGCCCGCCACGCCACCGGCCATGCTGCCTCCTGCGCTACCCGCCGGCGCCGCCAGGAAGTCGATCGCCGCCGCGTCCTCGCCGATCCCGCTGCCGAGCACTACCCGTGGGTCCGTCCGCGGAATCCGGCCGAGAAGCTGCGCCAAGAGTTCCGGTGGAAGTTTTCCTGTTCGCATCGATCTTGCCTTGTCCCCCGCTATCGCCCGCTTCCGTTTCCAACGGCCTTCTGCTGTACCATCCAACTATAGGAGGCGTGCCATGGCGACGTCACTACGGTTTACTTCAGCAGACCTCGAGGTGATGCCCGACGACGGCAAGCGCTACGAGGTCATCGACGGAGATTTGTACGTGTCCAAGCAACCAAGCTGGCACCACCAGCGCACATGCGGGCGAGTTTTCGCGCTGCTCGAATCCTGGAACAGCCAGGCCGGTCTTGGCGAAGCGAATCTTGCCCCCGGCGTGATCTTTGCCGAGGACGATGATGTGGTCCCCGACGTCGTCTGGGTCGGTAAGGACCGGCTGCCCCTGGTGCTCGGGGATGACGGCAAGCTTCACGATGCGCCGGATCTCGTGGTCGAAGTGCTTTCCCCCGGCCGGCACAACGAACAGCGCGATCGCGACGCCAAGCTCAAGCTCTATTCCCGACGCGGCGTGCGCGAGTATTGGATTCTTGACCGGCAGCTTCGTACGCTCGAGATCTACCGGCGCCACGAAGCGGCCTTGCGCCTCGAAGCCACGTTGTACGAAGACGACGTGCTGTCATCGCCGCTCCTGTCCGGATTCTCGTGCCAGGTGGGGCAGTTCTTTGCCTGAGTTGCCGGAAGTCGAGGGCCTGCGCCGTCGCCTGGTACCGCGGTTGGTGGGCGCGCGCATCGAGCGCTTGGAGGTCCGCGACGCCAAGCTCTGGCATCCAGCCGAGGGCCTGTCCGAAGCCGCCGTTGCCGGCCGCACCGTCCTCGCCATCGACCGCTACGCCAAGCTCCTCGTGTTCTCGCTTTCCGGCGATCTCGCGTTCGCGCTCCACTTGAAGATCGCGGGCCAGGGCGTCTACCAATCGGTCACCGGCGAGCGCCTGATCGGCGGCCATCCCTACCCGCTGCCCGGCGCCGTGCTGCCCGATCCCTCGACGCGCTTCATCCTCTGGCTCGGTAGTGGTGCGGCGTTCTTCGTCAACGACCAGCGCCGCTTCTCCTGGCTGCGATTGATGCCGGCTGCGCAGGTGAGCGAGTTCGTCGCCTCGCATCGCTACGGGCCCGATCCGCTGGCGCCCGATTTTACGCCGGACGTGCTTGTCTCTCGCCTTCGGGCGCGCAAGGGCCGCCCGATCAAGGCTGCCCTGCTCGACCAGACGTGCCTCGCCGGTCTCGGAAACATCTACGCCGACGAGTCGCTGCACGCCGCTCGCCTGCACCCGATGCTCCGTGCCGGCGACCTCACCCCTGCCGATGTGCGGCGGCTCCACGCTGCCATCAAGCACGTGCTCGATATCGCGGTACCCGTCGGCGGCGCCATCGTCAAGAACGGCCGCGCCGTCGCCGACGTCGAGTCAGGACGCGACTTCCTTCGCGTCCACGGCCGCGCCGGACAACCCTGCCCCGACTGTGTCGGTCGTGCCGGAGGTGGCTCGCGTGACGGATCATCGGATGGCTCATCCCGCGGCGCTACAGCACAGCGTTCCGGCGCGGCCGGCGAAGCGCCGCGCATCGTGCGCGCCTTCCTCGCCGGTCGGGGCACCTACTTCTGCCCCGTCTGCCAACCGGCTCCGCCCGAGTGTGGGTTAGGGTGAGGGCTCCGCCTCTCCCCCTCTCCCCTGGTGGGAGAGGGGGTCGGGGGGTGAGGGGAGCGCCTCCAATTCCACGACCAATCCTCCGCTCGATCGTGCGCCGGCATTGAACAGCGTCGCGGTGACAAACCCAACGGCGGCGCCGCCCAGCGCACCCAGCACCAGCACCGTGGCCGCGACGCCGAGCACCACAAGCCATGGTTCTGCGTCCCACGCCCGCACGAAGTTGAGCACGCCATCCAGGCGCAGGAGGTGCACGAAGTTCAGCGATGGGAGGACCGTCATCGGCAGGGGGAGGCGTACCGAGCGCCACGATTCCAGAGACACGCGCAGCGAGTGTATCGCCAGCATCGTGAAAGTCCCGGCCGCTACGCCGGGCACGAGTGATACAAGGGCGCCGGCGGCAGCGCCGTGCCTCGCGAGTGCAACAGGGCTCATCCAGCGGATGCGGTATCGCACCGCTCCAGTTTACGTCAGGGTCAGTGCTGCCGTCTTAGCCATCTGACCAATGGCGAGGCACCGTGGCCTGTTAGAGCGTTTCCGCGAGCACGAAGTCAAACGGCAGGTCGTCGGGGTGGATACGCCATTCCTCGGTGTCCTCGCCGCCGGCCCATTGACGATCGGGCAGGTAGTGGAGTACCACCGGCGCTGCCGACTCGTTCGCGTAGCCGTGCGCCACACCCGCCGGGATGTAGAGCCCGGTTTCGGGCGTCAGCACCAGCCTCGCGCGGAGGCCGAACGTGGGCGAGTGCTCGCGGCAGTCGACGATGCCGGCGTTGAGCTGGCCCATCGAAACCGTCCACAACTCGTTCTGGGACGGGTGGATATGCCAGAAGCGCCGCGTCCCCGGCGTGATGACCGAGACGTTCAGTTGTGCCGGACGCAGCGAGATCCCGTGCCCGCGCAGCGCCGGCGCGGCGACAATCCCCTCGTTGAGACGCACCACCTCCTTGAAGGTGCCGCCGCTGTCGTCGGGCAAGATGCGTTGTGGTACCAGCACCACGCCCTCTGGTAGCGGGACCGGCTCGTACGTCTGCCGCAAGATCGGGCCGCCGTCCGGCGCCCGCAGTCCCCGCGCCGCCGGTCCTATCTGTTCAAAACCCATCGGTCGATTACTTTCCCTTGGAGCCGGCGCTTCGCACCACGCCCTGTTCGATCATCGCCGCGGCGCCCTCATCTGAATAGTCGCGGAAGTCCTGCTGCACGCGCGCCCAGCCGGCGTACCCCGCCGCCGCCTCTTCGAGCGTGTGCTGGGGTTCCCACCCGAGCGCGCGCAGCCGCGAGATGTCCGAGATGGCGTGCCGCGTGTCGCCGACGCGGAAGCGACCGGGCACCTCCGGCGAAACGGTCAGCCCGAGCGTCCGGCCGACGACCTCGGCGTACTCCAAGACCGTGAGTGCTCGCCCTCCACCTACGTTCAACGCCTGAAAATCGGCGCGGGCGTCCTCCAGCGCCAGCACGTTCGCCCGCGCCACGTCCCATACCGTTACGTAGTCGCGCAACTGCCGGCCGTCTTCATAGACAATCGGCTGCCTACCGTGCAGCAGGCGCTGCACAAAGATGCGCAGCGCGCCCGAGTACGGATTCGTGAAGCTTTGGCGCGGCCCCTGGCTGATGCTGTAGCGCATCGCCACCGTCGGGATGCCGTAGCGTGCTCCGAGGTTGAGGCAGATCAGGTCCTGCGACAGCTTGCTGATCCCGTACTGGTTGTGCGGCTGCGGCGGATCGTCCTCGCGCGTCGGTTCCGGCGTCATCGTCTCGCCGCCCACCGGGCAGCGTGGTTCCCATTCGCGCCGTTCGAGCTGCGCCAAGGGCCGCTGGCCCGGAAACTGGGTGCCGTGGAGCGGGCAGCGGTAGCGCCCTTCGCCGTAGACCGCCTGCGACGTGGCGACCACCACCTTTTTGACCTGCTTCTGCAGCGCAGGGCCGGCCACCAGCAACTCGTACAGCAGCGCCGTGCCGGCGGCGTTTGTGTGAAAGAAGCGGCTGAAGTTTGGCAGATAGTCCTGGTGCGCCGCGAGGTGCATCACCGCCTGCACGCCCCGCAGCGCCTCCCGCCACGCCGCTGGATCGTCGACCGAGCCCTCGATCCGCTCCGCCTTCGCCGGTACGTAGTCCGGCCAGTGCCGCTCGCGGTGAACGGGCGGCTGTAAATTGTCGAGCACACGAACGTCGTACCCCCGTTCCAGGAGCAAATCGACCGTGTGCGAGCCGATGAACCCTGCGCCGCCGGTGACGAGTACTCTCATAACTCGATGTCGTGGAGGTCGCGATAGTCGTGAACGTAATGCGAATTCAGGGTGCCGAAACCGTCAGTCTACCGGTTTTCGCCCGCCGCGGCTATTTGACGGCGATCCGATCGGTCAGTGGGCTCGCGCGCCCGCCGTGGACGCGCACCAGCCCCACCCGACCCTGCAGGATCAACCGGTCTTCCTCCCACACCTCGACGGCGGCTTCGACGTGGCGCCGGCCAAGCTGCACGATTTGAGCCGTGCTTCGCAGCGCACGCCGGTTTGTGGTCGATGCCTCCATCGAGAACTGGCAGTAGCGTAGTGTCGTGATTCCCACGTCGTAGCCGCCGGCCGCTTCGATCGCGGCGTCGATCGCCAGCCCGAGCGGCACCGTCGTCATCGGGTGGATCGCGCGTCCGAGCGGCGCGGGCGCGCCGGCATTCCGCTGCATCAACAACCGCAGCAGTTGCGGACTATCTTCGAGCGTCACCCGATCGCCCAGCGTTACCACACCGTCCCGGCGCCGGTGGACCTCGATGGTGCGCGGAGGCCGCACTTCCTGTATGAGGCGTTCGCCTGACATGGTGCCAGCATACCGGCCACAAGACCCACAGTGCAGCGCGGCTGCCCTCGCTCTGGTGCTGTCGAGCAACAGTCGCCGATGCCGTACGTTTCAGACTCAGCGGAGCACCATCGACCACTAACCATCATGACCGGCGTTACTGCGATAGAGCCAACCGAGGCAGCGAGGGCAACTGAGGCGACCGAGACAAGAGATATCTTTTTGCCGGCGGCGGTGGGCGAAGCGGCCGAGGCGGCCGCTTCGCCAGCCGCGACCGAAGCCGCCGGCGGGCGGCACGCTGCCCTATGGCAGGCGGTGCTGCACGAGTTGCAGCGGGACCCCGCGATTTCTCCCGCGAGCTTCGCCACCTGGCTGCGCGGTACCCAGTTGCTCGCCCGCGATGGCGACCGCTTCGTCGTCGGCGCCCAACACGCGTTCGGCCGTGACAGGTTGGAGCGCAGCTTCCGAGGCGCCGTCGAGCAGGCGCTGCTCCGCGCCACCGGCCGGCGCGCGGTGCGTGTCCGGTTCGTCGTCGTCGGCGGGCTCGGTGGGGCCTCGGACCGCGGCCAACCGCCGGCCGGTGGTGCAGCGCCCGGCGCGTCGGGGGTTCCCATCGCCTTGGCCGGCCACGCGCCACGGCCACCCGAGATGCCTAGCGGCCTCAACGCGCGCTACAGCTTCGGCAGCCTTGTCGTCGGGAAGGCCAACCGGTTCGCCTGCGCCGCCGCCCGCGCCGTCGCCGAGAACACCGGCCTCTCATACAATCCGCTCTACATCCACGGCGACGCCGGTTGCGGCAAGACACACGTGCTGCACGCCATCGGCAACCACGTGCGCGCGATGCGGCCGGAGCGCCGCGTGCGGTACGTTACCGGCCAGGCGTTCGTCGAAGAGTGCGCGCGGGCGGCGCAGTCGGGGCAGCTTACCGCCTTTCGCAGCCTTTACGGCGCAATCGACGTCCTGTTGCTCGACGACGTCCACGCGCTGGCTGCGCCGCCGGCCGCCGTCGACCCTAACGGCAGTGGCGGGCAGTCCGGCAGCGATGGTGCGCCCGACTGCGCCGCAGCACAGGCCGAGCTCGACCGCGCCTTTAACGTGCTCTATGATGCAAACAAGCAAATCGTCCTCGCTGGCCAGATGGCGCCGGCGTCGCTCATCGGTTTTGACGAACGGCTGCGCTCGCGCTTCCAGATGGGGTTAGTCGCCGGCGTCGGCCTGCCCGACGCCGAGCTGCGCCTTGCCATTCTCCGTAAGAAAGCCGAAGCCAACCGAATTGCCGTGCCCGTGAGCGCGCTCACGGTGATTGCTCGCCAGGTCGAAGGCAACGTCCGGCAGCTCGAAGGTGCGCTGACGCGGGCGGCGGCGGCGGCGCTGACCCATTTGCCACTTACGCCGGAGCTCGTCGCGGCTTCGCTCTCCGGTGTGCTGCATCGTGCGACCCGTTCTCCCCGGCAGCGCGTGACGCCTGCTCAGCTTATCGGCGCGGTTGCACACTATTTCGGCCTGCCGCTCGACGTAATCGTCGGGAAGCGTCGAGACAGCCGGACGGCACTGGCGCGGCAGGTCGCGATGTACCTGCTGCGCGAACAAACCATCGCCAGCCTGGCCGAGATTGGCGCCCACCTCGGAGGGCGCGACCACAGCACCGTGCTCCACGGGTGCGAGAAGATCGCCACGCTGTTGAAGCACGACGAACGCGTGCAGCGCGACCTGACCGCCATCCGCCATCTGTTGCTCGACGCCGGACCTGATGCGGCGCTTTGTGCGGCCGCACAGTAGACTCGATGGAAGAAGTAGAGAAGGTACGATCACGTGAGTATCATCGATCAGGAACGCGAAGTACGGCCGGTCGAACTGACCGAAAGGACGGGCGCTGCTATGCGAATCTCGTGTGCCCAGGATCATCTCAGTCGCGGGCTGGCCATCGTCAGTCGCGCCGTCGGCGGGCGCACGACGCTGCCCGTGCTCAACAACGTGCTGCTCGCCACCGATGGCGAGCGGCTCAAGCTCGCCGCGACCAATCTGGAGATCGGAATCACGACCTGGGTTCCCGGCCGCGTAGACGGCGAGGGGCAGGTTACCGTCCCGGCCCGCCTGTTGACCGACTTCGTCAACTCGCTGCCGGCCGGCCAGCCGGTGGCGCTCGAGTCGAACGCGCACAGCTACACGCTGCGCCTCGAATGTGCACGCTACAACGCTAACATCAGAGGGATCGATCCGGAAGAGTTCCCGCCACTCCCGGCTGCCGACGACCGCCCGACGATCAAGCTCGGCGCCGGCATGCTCAAGGAAATGATCAATCAGGTGGCGTTCAGCGCCGCGCGCGACGAATCGCGCCCCGTCCTGACCGGCGTCAACCTCCGCCTGGAGGAGACCAAGCTTACGATGGCGGCGGCCGATGGTTTCCGGCTCTCGCGGCGCGAGGCGGAGCTTGACCGCGGGCTACCCGAGCCACTCGACGTCATCATCCCGGCGCGCTCGCTTTCTGAGCTGGCCCGGTTGCTCGGCGACGGCGGCGACGACGTCGAGGTGACCGTCACGCCCAACCGGGCACAGGTGATCTTTCGCGTCCGCTCGGAGCAAGGGGAGGTCCACCTCGTCAGCCGCCTGCTCGAAGGCCAGTTCCCCGACCTCCAGCGCGTCATCCCGAAGACCTACACCACCAAGCTCATCGCCAAGCGGACCGAACTGATCACCGCCACGAAAATCGCCTCGCTCTTCGCCCGCGACGCCGCCAACGTCGTGCGCCTTGACGTCACCCCCGGCGCCGAAGGTGGGCTCACCCCGGGAAAAGTCGCGCTTTCGGCGACCGCCGCCGATGTCGGCGAGAACCACGGCGAGCTCGACGCCACCGTCGAGGGCGAAGAGACCTACATCTCGTTCAGCTCGGAGTTCCTCGCCGACGTGCTCGGCGTCCTGCCCACCGATGAAGTCGCGCTCGAGATCACCGGCCCGCTCTCGCCCGCCATCGTCCGCGGCCTCGGCCTCGCCGACTACACGCACGTCATCATGCCGATGCACACCGTGCGACAGTAGCTATCCAGACGAAGAACGAAGAACGAAAAACGAAGAACGAAGAAGGTCGTCCACGGATGACCACTTCGTCGTTCGTCAATCGTCCTTCGTCAAGAACTTCAGCACCGCCGCTGCCACGTGCGCCGGGTGACTCGCGAACACGGCGTGGCTCGCCCCCGGAATCGATAGCAGCTCTCCTTGCGGCAAGCGGGCCACAAATCGGCGGGCGGCCTCGTCTCCCAGTACACCGTCCTTCGCCGGATCGGCCTGCACGACGAGCACCGGTGCCGTGATCGCGGACGCCGCGGCCCACGCCCACGGCGCCCCGCGGGGTGCCCGCAGCAGCGCCTCGAACGCCCCATCGGCCGCCTTGCGGAAGAGCGGCGCGAGCGCCGGTGTCGCGAGATACCGCTCGAGCTCGCCCGGCAGTGCGTGACGCAAGCGATACACCTGCTCGACGTCCGGTTTCTGTCGATCGAGCGGCGGGTCGAGCAGGACGAGTGCTTCAACGGTGTCGTGGAAGTCCCTGGCCAGCGCGAACGCGACGAGCGCGCCAAGCGAGTGGCCGATCACCGGCGCCCGCTCGATGTCCAGCCGTATCAGCAACGCGGCGACGTCGCGCGCGTAGTCCGCCGGCTCGTACCCTGCGGCGGGCTTCTCGCTCTCGCCGTGTCCCCGCAGATCGGGCGCGATCGCCGACCACGCCGGGACCAACCGCCGCGCAAACGACTGCCAGGCCATGCCCGATACGCCTAACCCGTGGAGATAGATCGCCGGCGGCCCAGCCGCGGCCAGCCGCCTCACGTGCAGCCGCACGCCGTCGGCGTCGACCTCCACAGTTTCCCAGGCCATAGCTCGTGAGGTAACTACGTGAAGCGTGAAACGTGAAACGTGAACTTCGGGGCAGCATCGTGCGTTGACGCGTGCCGTTCACGGACAGGGCACGTAGGGGCGAAGCATCTGCCGCCGTGATCGGAACGCCGGTGCATGACTCACCGGTGCTGCATCGATGCAACGTTCAGGGTCGGCCTCTGCAAATGCTTCGCCCCTACATGCGGGTCACCGTGCGGCAGCGTGGCCCGCTTTCTATTGAGTGTCGCATCACAGCTCACGTTTCACGTTTCACGTTTCACGCATCCAGACTGAGCCACGCCACCTGTTCGGGTGTCAGCGTCAGATCGGCCACCGCGAGACTGCTTTCCAGCTCGTCCATCGTCCGCGGGCCGATGAGGGCGAACGTGACGAGGTCCGGCTGGCTGAGTACCCAGGCCAGTGCGAGCTGAATCGGCGAGTAACCGAGTTCTTTGCCCAAGCGCTCGGCGCGCCGGTAGCGTTCCCAGTTCCGCTCGCCGTAGTAGACGCGCACGATGTTGGCATCCTCGGTGTTCTCCGGCGTGAACCGGCCGGAGAAGAACCCGCCACCCTGCGATGACCACGAGAGCAGGGGAAACTGGGTGGCCCGGTACCACGCCAGCGCCTCCAGGTCGCCCGAGATGGAGATACAGTCGGGCCACATCGGTTCGTTCGGCACGGCGAGGCTCAGGTTGGGGCTGCTGGCGGTGAACGGCTGCAGCCCGCGCGCCGTCGCGTAGGCGTTGGCCTCCTCGATCCGCTGGTGCGTCCAGTTCGAGCCACCGAAGGCGCGCATCCGGCCCTTGTTTCGGTGGTGGTTGAGCGCCTCGACGATCGTGCCGGCGGGCACGTCGGGATCGTCACGGTGCAGCAGGTACAGATCGACGTAGTTGGTGCCCAGGCGCTCGAGGCTCTGGCCCAGATCGAACGCAATCTCGTCGGGGACGACGCGCTTGGTGCGATCCGGCGCATGATGCGCGCCCTTGGTCAGGATCATCACGTCGTCGCGCCGGCCGCGTCGCCGCAGCCACTCGCCAATCGCGCGTTCGCTCCCGCCGCCGCGGTACACATGAGCCGTGTCGATCAGGTTGCCGCCGGCGGCGAGAAAGTAGTCGATCATCGCGCCTGCCAGATTCTGGTTCTGGGGGCCAAAAGCCATCGACCCCAGCACCAGGCGCGATGCAGGCCGATCCAGTCCGGGAATAGTCGCGTACTTCATCGCCACGATGATAGCGCCCGGCCGCCCCTACTGCTCGCCTCCGGCCGCCAGCACCGGCTCGGCATAGGCGGAGCGCCACAGGTCACCCATCTCGCGCGTGACGTCGAGATACAACGTGCCCCACTCGCCGTTCGGGTGGATCTCCGTCCGCTCGCCTGTCTCGTTGAAGCTCGTGATGATCACCATCGCCGGGTTCGTCGCGATGGCGCCGTACCAGGTGGTGCGGTAGTAGTCGCCGTCTCGGCGGTCGCGGTACTTCCACTGCGATGGATCGCTGCCGCTGCCCCAGTAACCGCCGGGCATCACCGTCGCCACCCAGAGCTTGGATGGGTCGTAGTCCCGCACGCGCTTGGCCCAGTTCGCCAGTTGTCCGGCCGGATCGGCTGCCCAGGCGATGCTGTAGAGGTGTAGGCCGTCGAAAGCCGGTAGGTACGTCAGCGTGCTCCTCGGGTCGCCGCCTTCGGCGATCCAGATGCTGGTGTGTTCCGGATCTACGGCGTTGCGGATCGTCAACCACGTCTCCTGCGCCGACATGCCTGGATAGCGCGGCACGTCCTGCGGGTGCCAGAAGATCAGCACCGGCCTGCCTTGGTACCACAGGAACGAAGGATCGGCGGCGTCCCAAGTGAGCGCGTCACCCAGGCGCTGCGCCAGCGCGTCTGGGCTGGGATACGTTTGCGGCTCGATCCCGGCGGTGATGTGGACGCCGGTGTCGCGCGCGGCGCGCAGGTAGCCGCCTAGGTCGCGCGCTCCCGTCTCCGACACAACCAGCGCGTCGATACCCGCGGCGGCCGCGTACTCCAGATCAGTCTGCACTCCCTGGCTGAATTGCGGGTAGTGCCACGCCAGGACAGGGGCCAGCGGCTCGCTCGAGGCGGCCGCCGGCAGCGCAGCGAAGGCGGCCAGCGTGGGGGCAAGACCGGTGAGCGCAATCGCCAGGGAACGCGCAATCGAACGAACGATGTGGTTTACGAGCACTCCTGGGTCCTTCTGCGAGCGTGATCGGCACAGCACTTCGTAGCGCCGGTTGTGGTCTACGACGACGTTGGTCGCGGTCTATAACGACAGATCGGCCGAATTCGTGAGCGCTGGGTCTTGGCTCGACCGGTGGTAGTACTCCCGCCACAACTCGGGCAGCCTGTTCCCGAGCACCTCCAGCGCGTTGCGCCACAGGATGCGCGCCAGATCGGCCTCGGGCAGCGGCGCCGCCAGCGCTTTTGCGAGCTGCGACGGGATCGAACGGCCGGCGACGTCGGTGCCGAAGACGATGCGCCCGGCGCCGACGCTGCGGAGCGCCACCTCCATGTAGCCGCCCGAGGCCTCGCCGCCGCCGATGTCGAGCCACACGTTATCCACCTGTTTCAACGCGGCGCAGCCCCACTCCCAATCGCCGCCCGTGTGGCCGCCGAAGAACTTCACTCGCGGGTGACGCCGGGCCAGCGCGACGAGGTCTTCTGGCGTCGATTCTCCCGGCAGATTGGCTGATCCCGGTCCGCCCGGCCCCACCTTTACCCACGTGTGTTGCAGCACCGGAACGTCGTGCGCCGCGCAGAACTCCATCAGCGGATCGAGCCGGCGATCGCTGCACCGCACGGCGACCCACAGCTTGAGCGCCGCGAAGTGGCGTGCGTCGCCGGCCAGGCGCCGCTCCATCTCGGCGAGTGCCTCGCGACCGTGCTCCGGATTGACGTAACAGTAGCCGATCACTCGTTCTGGGCACCGTCGCGCCAGATCGGCGCACAGGTCGTTGCCTTCGCGCCAGTGCTCCACGCTCGGCACCGGCTTCCACCCCTCCGTCCGCGAGCCCAGATGCGCCAGCACGACACGCGAATCGAAGCGTTCGAGCGCGGCGACGTAGTCGTCGAAAGTAATGCCCACCGGCTCATGGGCGTGGATGTCGAGCAGCATGGCTGTGAGGCTACCGGTTGACCTCGGCGGCAATCTCGTTGCCCGTTTTCTGACTGTGACGGTGCATCTCGTCCCAGCCGGCGAAGAAATACCATGCCAGGTGCCGCTGGGCAAACATCGTGAACGTCACCGTGTGGATGCCGGCGCGCGAGAGCGCCATCGCCCACGGGAGCTGTGTCGGATCGGTGCCGTGCGCGGCGCCCATGTAATCCTGACCGGCATGCATCTTACCCGCCGGCAACGTTAGAGTCGGCGGCTCTCATACTGGCGGCACGCTGCCTACTCTCCCTTATGAGTTCCTCCTGGAACGCGTCCATCTCCTCGTCTGTCAGCCATTCGACTTCGCCCCTCGCCTCGGCCTTTTCAAAGGCTCGAGTCATCTGTGCGTCGGTCATTTCATCCTCGAGCGCATACAGACGGCGGAGCTCGGCGAACTCGACAATCGCGGCCACCGGGCGACCATCGTCGGTGATGATCACCGGCAACATTGCTCGTCGCGCCCACTGTATGGCCTCGGAGAGCTGCTGCTGCAATTGTTCGATACGATGGACGCGGCTGCTTGCGCTAATAGGCGATTCCATTGCGTGCCTCCGTCGTCGTCTTGTCTAAAGCGTCTCATCGCCAACTGCCGCCGCCTCGATCGCCCGCTTCACGTCCCGCAGGAACGCGCCCGCCGGGTAGCCGTCCACGATCCGGTGGTCGAACGAAAGCGAGAGGGTGACCAGGTGGCGAATGGCGAGCTGGTCCTGGTACACGGCCGGCTTCTTGGCGATCCGCCCAACGCCGAGGATGGCGCACTGTGGTGGGTTGACGATCGGCGTAAACGCGTCGACCTCGACCTGTCCCAGGTTGGTGATCGTGAAGGTCCCGCCCTGGAGGTCGTCGACCGAGAGACGGTTGGCGCGGGCACGCTCGGCCAGGTCGCCTAGTTCCTCCGAAATCACCTGGAGCGGCTTTTGGTCGGCGCCGCGAACGACGGGGACGATCAGCCCGCGTTCGAGCGCGACGGCGACGCCGACGTTGATCTCGCTCCAGCAGACGATCTCCTGGACGCCGTTTGCCGCCTGCAGGCTGCTGTTGAGCAGCGGGTGCGAACGCAGCACGCGAGCGACGATCCCCACCAGCAGATCGGTATACGTCGGCGGCCGGTGACCATAGACCCGAGCTGCCGGCACGAGATGCCCGCGCAGCTCGACGAGCGCAGTGGCATCGGCTTCGGCGGTGAGCGTGAGCTGCGCGCTCTCCGCCAGCGAGCGCTGCATGCGCTCGGCGATCAGGCGGCGTATACCGTCGAGCTTGATCGTCTCGCGCGGTGTGAGCAGGCCGGGCGCGGCGACGGCCGGCACACGTGCGGCGCGTTCCTGCGCCTCGAGGGCAGCCAGCACGTCGCGCTCGATCACACGCCCTTCCGGGCCGGTACCACGGATCGCGTGCAGCTCGATCCTATGTTCTCGCGCGAGCCGCTTGGCGATCGGCGAGGCGCGGACGTAGCCGTTTTCGATGCCGACGGCTGCGGCTTCGGCCGCCAACGTGGCAGGGGCGCGGCCGCCCTCACCCCAACCCTCTCCCAAAGGGAGAGGGGGTCTGGCCGCCGCACGGACGTCGGCTTCGACGATGCGGCCGCCTGGTCCCGTGCCGGCGATGCCGGAGAGATCCACACCGAGACCCGCTGCCAGCCGCCTGGCGATCGGAGAGGCCCGAACCTCGGCCATGGAAGAGGTGCGGTCTGCGGCAACAGCGGCGGCGGACATCCCCTCTCCCCCTGGGAATGGGCCAGGGTAAGGGCTCCTCGCCCCCTCTCCCTCCGCGAATGGGCCAGGGTGAGGGCTCCTCGCCCCCTCTCCCAGGGGGAGAGGCGGAGCCGTCACCGGTCCCTGGCCCCTGACGCCTGACCCCTGCACCACCGCTTCGACCGCCGCCTCGCTCTCGCCCTCGGCGGCGACGACGGCCATTAGGCCAACCACCGGCACCGTCTCGCCTTCGGCGGCGACGATACGGGCGAGAATACCGTCGGCCGGCGCATCGACCTCGGCGTTGAGCTTATCGGTCTCGATCTGGGCGACCGGCTCGCCCTTGGTCACCCGATCGCCCTCGCCCGTGAGCCACCGGACGATTTTCGCCTCGGTCATCGTCATGCCCAATTGGGGCATCTTGACTGCGGTTGCCATACGGAAAGTTCCGAGTTCCGAGTTCCGAGTTCACAGGTACCCAGTCCTAGCTAGCAGCTAGGACTGGGTACCAGTGAACTCGGAACTCGGGACCGTCTAGCCGAGCAGCGCCTGGACGGCCTGCACGATCTCTGTCTCG
>JACQGX010000052.1 GCA_016199265.1 Chloroflexota bacterium
GGGCAGGGCTTAGGGTTGCGCTGGCAGTAGACCAGGAAGTCGTACGCTTCCGCCTTGGGCAGGATCACCAGGTTGCACTGGACGTACCCCGGCACCCGGAACGTCGTCCGCCCCGTCCACTCCCCCCGGCGCATCGCCAGCCGCGCCTGCTGTGCCTCGTTCACGGCAATGGTCCTTTCATGTGCGGTTAACGTCGCCACTTATCCAGCACCTGCTGACTCTGAGCGGACGCTTCCTTGAGGGCGTCGCGCACGGACTGTTTGCCCGACATCACATTCTCCACCTTCGACAGTGCCCGCAACACCGAAGAACAGGTGGAACCCGCAGGCCGCCTCACTTCGCACCCTTCGGCTGCGCTCAGGGCATGCTTGGCACTTGGCACTTGGCACTTGGCACTTGGCACTTGGCACTTGGCACTTGGCACTTGGCTTAGACGGCGACCGGTGCGCCGTCGCGGGCCATCGAGGCGAGGACGGCCTCCTGGAAGGCGACCACCTCGATCAGCTCCTCGCCGGAGACGGGGCTCTCGCCCGTCTCGAACGTGCGCACGACCGCTTTGAGCAGCTCCCAGTAGCCAAACCCGCTGCTCTTGGCCACGATCACCTCCTTCTCGGCGAAGGCCACAAACCCCATCCGCGCCGCGCCCCGGCGGATGCCGCGCACGGTCGCCAGGCGCCCGCCGACCCACTCGCCGACCGCCACGTCCGTCCCCTCGTGGTGGACGCAGCGCACGCGCCGGCAACCCGCGCCCGGCAGCGCGTAGACCGCCTCGACGCCGTGTACCGCGTAGTGGAAGAAGCCCGGATTGCGTGGGTGCGTCGCGGCCCCCGTCGACGCGTCCACCCCCAGCACGCGGCCGATCGTCTCCCGGCGCGCCAGCACATCCTGCACCGGCAGGTCGAAGCGCGCCGCCGACGCCGAGAGCAGCGGCACGCGGTGCGCGCGGGCAGCGGCCACCAGCGCCCGCGCGTCGGCCGTCGAGCAGGTGAACGGCTTGTCGATCCAGGTGGGCACGCCGGCCTCGATAAACGGCATGGCCCGCTCGCGGTGCACGTTCCCGTCGCCCGATTCGATCAGCACGGCGTCGATCTTCCCGAGCAGATCCTCGGGCCGCTCCACAAGCTCGACGTCGAGCTCCCGCAGCCGGGCGGTGAACCGCGGCACGCGCTCCGGGCTGACCAGCGAGGGCAGCGAGATGGCCGCCACCACCCGCGCGCCGTCCACCCAGTGCGCCTCGCCGACGCCGGCGTGGTTCAGGCGTTCGGTGAACGCCACCGCGTGACTCGTGTCGCAATCGACGATTCCCAGCCGCAGCACCACTGGAGCGACCTCCTGGCGCCCAGTCTAGCAGCCTAACTTCCACTTTGTCAATGACGAAGATGAGCCCAGTGTATAATGCTGTCCTAGAGGCGATCGCGACACCATCGCGACACTCAGCGCCGCTCCTACGAAAACAAACCGTCTTCATACATGGTGGTGGGCCGCAGGCCCATGAGATGCTCAGAGGAAATCAACTTGATGGCTGTCAGCCCAGCGCCGGGTCGAGTCGAAGATCTGCGCGCGGCTAACCGGGCCGTGCTCCTCAACCTGGCGCGCACGCTACGGACGATGCCGCGGCGGGCGCTGGCCAACCAATCGGGGCTGAGCCGCGCCGCCGCCTACGCCATCGCCAATGATTTGCAGCGGGCCGGCATCCTGGCGAACGACGGCATTGGCACCTCCAGCGGCGGCCGGCGGCCCCAACTACTGCGGTTCGTGCCGGACGCGTGGCTGGCCATTGGCATCGAGATGGGCGAGCGCGACCTGACGGTCGTGGTCACCGACCTGGACGGGACGGTGCTCCATCGCGACCAGGTGCTGGCGGACTCGCTGGCCCCGAGCGATGCCGTGGCGGCGGCGGCGGCGGCCGTGGCCCGGCTGCGCACGGGCTTTGCCGGCCGGCGATTCCTGGGGATCGGGTTCGCCTCACCGGGCACCGTCGACATGGACGCCGGGCGCGTCCGTGGCGCCGTCAGCTACGACTGGCACGACGTGCCGCTGGCCGATCTGCTGCGCGAGCGCACCGGCCTGCCCGTGTTCGTGGCCAACCGCAGCAAGGCGGCCGCCCTCGGCGAATTGCTCCGCGGTGCCGGAGTCGGGGCGCGCCATCTGGTGTACCTCTACGCCGGACGGGGCATCGCGACCGGGATCGTCGTCGACGGCGAGCTGTACGTCGGCGCCGCCTCCGCCGCCGGCGAGGTGGGCCACGTCACGATCCTGCCGGACGGCCCGCCGTGCGAGTGTGGCAACCGCGGCTGTTTGCATACGGTGGCCTCCGGGGCCGTCCTGCTGGAGCAGGCGCGGGCCGCACTGGCGGCGGGGCACGACGGCGGTGGGCTGCGCCGGCGGGCACCTGATCCCCAAGCCCTGACCACCCTGGAGCTGGCGCGGGCGGCGCGCGAGGGCGATCCCATCGCGGTGCGGCTGGTGCGCGCGGCCGGGCGACATCTCGGCATCGCCGCGGCCAGCTTGCTGAACACCCTCAACCCAGATCGCTTCGTGCTCGGCGGCCCGCTGACGGAGGCCGGCCCGACCTTGCTCGAACCGTTCCTTGCCGAGGTCGAGGAACGTGCCCTCGCGTCCACCTTCGCGTCCGCGCGCCTCTTGGTGTCGGTGCTGGGTGCGGACGCCGGCAGCGTCGGCGCCGCGTCGCTGGTGGTGCGGCGGGCGTCGCTGCTCATCGACCAGGCGATGCAGCGGCTGTGACTCGTGGTGAGCGGCCGCGGCTGCACCGATCGATCATGGCGCACCGCCGGGAAGCAGGCGGCACGCTGAGCGGGATGAGAAGAAAGAAGGAGGAGCTATGGAACGCGATAAGGCCAAAGACATCCCATCGCCGGCCGAGAACAGGTCCTGGTGTGACGCACCCCTGCGTCGGATCACTCACCCGCCCGCGCACCACTACTTCGGCTACTACGACAAGAGCTGCTGGGACGGCGGCGGCCGCTACGTTCTCTGCCTCCAGAGCGACTTCGTCGAACGGCCGCCCGCGGCGGGAGACACGGCCACTATCGGTATCGTCGATCTGGTGAATGCGGGCCGCTTCCGGCCGATCGCCCAGACGCGCGCCTGGAACTGGCAGCAGGGCTGCATGCTGCATTGGATGCCCGTGCCCCACGCCACCGGCCATGTCGCCAGCCGGCTGAGGTCGGAGCGGCGGGTGGCCGCCACACCCACTCTGATCTACAACGATAGGCTCGACCCCGGCGAGCAGCCGGAACGCGCGACTCCCCGCGGCTGGGACGACTTCGACGGTCGCACCGCCCGCTTTGTCGCCGTGGTACGCGACGCCGACACGGGAGCAGTGGTGCGCACGCTGCCGCGCCCGATCTACGCGTTGAGCCGCGACGGTGCACAGGCGGTGACCCTCAACTTCTCACGCCTGCAACACCAGCGCCCGGGCTATGGCTACGCCGGCATCCCCGATCCCTGGGAAGCCGTGCCCGAGCCCGCCGACGATGGCATCTACTGGATGGACGTCGTCACCGGCGAGCACCGGCTCGTCATCCCCATAGCCCAGGTCGCGCAGTTGGAGCGGGACGAGCGGTTCGACGGCAAGATTCATCGCTTCAACCACCTCCAGTTCTCGCCCGACGACGGGCGCTTCGTCTTCCTGCACCGCTGGCAGACGCATGTCGGCGGCGAGCGCTTCCACCGCATGCTCACCGCCCGCCCGGATGGCAGCGATGTCGCCATCGTCGCCTCCCACGGCGTCGTGTCGCATTTCGACTGGCGTGATCCTGACCACGTCCTGGCCTGGGCCTACAACCGTGGCACCGGCAACCGCTATCTTGTCTTCCGCGACCGCGTCACCGACGAGGTGGAGGTGCTAGGAGAAGGCGTCCTGACGCAGGACGGTCACTGCAGCTACTCGGTCGATGGCATGTGGCTGCTGACCGATACGTACCCGCGCACCGACCACCCCTATCGCACGCTCATCCTCTACGACCTCCTGAGCGGCCGCCGGATCGACGTCGGCGCCTTCTACTCGCCGCCCGAAATCACTGGCGAGATCCGCTGCGACCTCCATCCTCGATGGAACCGCGACGGCACCCAGATTTGCTTCGACTCGGTTCACGAAGGTCACCGACAACTCTACGTTGCCGATGTGTCGCCCCTGATAGACCGGTGAACTGGGGCCGAGATATGGAGCACATCGTAATGGAAGCCGAACGCCGCGCCCGCGTGACGCCGTACGAGCCTACCGCCCCAGCAAAGCGTCCCAATCTGCGCATGCTGCGGCCGGATCTGGACGATCTGCCGCCGTTGGAGCCCGTGGTTGCGGCCCTGCCCGCGGGCTACGGCTTCCGCACGTACCGCCCCGGCGACGAGGGAGCCTGGGCCGCGATCATGAACACGATGAACGAGGGCCAGCCGCGCCAGTGGGACGCCGCCAAGACACAGGAGAAGCTCACCGGCTGCCCGCGCCCGCAGTTCGATCCCGACGGGCTCTTCCTTATCACCTACGGTCCCGAGGCGACACCCATTGGATCGGCGTGCGCCTGGCTGCCCAACCCCGAGGAGCAGGAGTTCGGCATCCTGCACATGGTCTGCGTGCTGCCCGAGCACCGCGGCCACCGGCTCGGCTATCCGCTGTGCCTGGCCGTGCTCCAACGGTTCCGGGAGCGCGGTTTCCGGCGCGTGCGCCTGGGCACGGGCGAACACCGCCTCGGTGCGGTGAAGATCTATTTGGAGCTGGGATTCCAGCCGGTGTACCGCCATCCCCTGCACCCGGAGCAGTGGCGCGAGATCATCCGGCGGTTGGACTGGTCGCAACCGCTGACCCCGTTCGTCGAAGAGCAATGAACTTGCCATCACACCGAGCCGACCGCCCCTGCCTACCGGACGCGCAATTGGTAGCGGTCGCCTCGGTACACGGAGCGGACGAACTCGATCGCCTGCCCGCTCTCCAGATAGCTCAGTTGCTCGGTCACCAGCAGCGCAGCAGGAAGGGCTAACCCGAGCAGCGCGGCCGCCTCTGGGCCAGCCAGAGTGGCCGAGGCCACCGTTGTGGCCGAGGCGAGGCGGAGACCGTAAACAGAGCTCAGCAACCGGTACAGCGAGCCGCCTTCCAGGTCGTGGTCGAGCAAGCCCGGGCAGAGGGCGTGTGGCAGGTACGTGGTCTGTATGGCCATCGGTTCGCCGTCCGCCAGCCGCAGCCGCCGCAAGTAGACGAGCTGCGTGCCAATGGGAACATCTAAGGCCCGCGCCAGGATCGTCGAGGCGCCGACCAGCTCGGCCGCCAACACGCGGCTAGACGCCGCCATGCCACGTCGCTCCATGTCCTCCGTGAAGCCCACCAGCGGCCCGGCCTCCGCCTCCTGCTTCTGCGCGGCGACGAACAGCCCCTTCCCGGGGACACCGTAGATCACGCCCTCGTTGATCAGCTCGCTGATGGCGCGGCGGACGGTCATGTGGCTCATGTCGTAGCGGTCGCACAGCGTCCGCTGCGGCGGCAGTTGATCACCCGGCGCCAGCTCACCGCGGGCGATGGCAGCGATGATCTCCTCTTTCAGTTGCGCGTACAGGGGCTTCGCGTCGGCCATGCGGCCACTCCTCGTCCAACATCAGTATATATCAATATATCAGCCGTGGCCAGGATATCCTGACTACTTGACTCCGCGCCCGTACTGGTATATCATAGTGGCTGTCTAATATGTATCAGTTGCTATTGACGCCAGCCGGCGCTGCGGCTGGTACCGGAGCGCTCGGGCGCACGGGAAACCGGATATGCGACATAGTGCCGCGGCGCGACGATCGGCCTGACACGGCTTCCGTAGTAATACCCGTAGGTCCACTAACACCCAGGTGATGGCCGTGAAGGTGCTCTACCTCGACCTGGATTCCTTGCGCCGGGATCACCTCGGCTGCTACGGCTATGCGCGTCCGACGACGCCGAATATTGATCGCATCGCCCGCGACGGCGCCCGCTTCACCAACATGTACGCCGCCGACACCCCGTGCGTCCCCGCGCGAGCCTCCATCTTCACCGGCCGCTGGGGGATCAGGACTGGGCTACTCACGCACGGACCGCGAGGGGAGCAGATAGGCAGTTATGGTGCGCCGCCTGACCGCGCTGGCAGCAGCGCGCAGATCCCTCAACTTCAACAGCACCTGTCCGCGCAACTTGGACCTCGGGGGCTTCGCACCGCCGTCGTCTCGACCTTCGCCGACCAGGCGCCCTGGTTCACGAGGGGGTGGGAAAGCTACTTCCGACCGCGGTGGGATTTGCATGCTCAGCACGTCGAGGCGCCCGACATCAATGCGTTCGCCATCCCCTGGCTGCGGGAGCACGCACGGGGCGACTTCTTTCTGTATGTCCACTATTGGGATCCGCACACGCCCTACACCGCACCCCAGGCCTATGTCGACCGGATGCTGCGGCACGAGTTGCCGTCGTGGCTGACCGATGAGCGTATCCGCCACGACGTGGAGACGTACGGCGATCTTCCCCAGACCGCCAAGTCGCTCGGCATCCTGAACCGCCGCGACTTCGACCGCTGGCTCGCGATGTACGACGCCGAGATCGCCTTCTGCGATGAGCACGTCGGCCAACTGCTGGACATCCTGGAGTCGACGGGCGTACTCGACGATACGCTCGTCCTCATCTCGACCGACCACGGCGAGAACCAGGGCGAGCACGGCGTCTACGGCGACCACTGGGGCACGTTCGAGACGGATGCGCACATCTGGCTGGTGGCTCGCTGGCCGAACGGTGGCATCACACCTGGCACGCTCGTCGACGCCGCGTGCTACACGATGGATATTGGCCCGACGCTGTGCGAAGTCGGTGGCCTGAATGTTCCGACGGGCTGGCAGGGGCGCTCCTTTCTCGGCCTGGCCCGCGGCGGCGTCGAGCCCGAGCCGAAGCGAGACTACGTCGTCCTCGAGCACGGACTCTGGAGCGCCCAGCGCGCCTTCTGTACGGTCGGTCGCCCCGGCGGCGACTGGAAGCTGATCAAGAGCTACCACGGCGGCCTCTTCGACTGGCCGCTGACACAGCTCTTCGATCAGAACAATGATCCTCGCGAGGAGATCGACGTGTCGGCCGCTCGCCCAGACGTACTGGAAGAGCTGGAACGTCGGCTGCGGACCTGGGAAGAAGCACAGCTCGGCGGCCGTCCCGATCCGCTGCGAGAGGTAGCAGCGGAGGGACCGCACGCCGTGCGTTGGGCGCACCGCGAGTTCGCCCACGCCGTGAGTAGCACGCCAACGCGCAAAGTAAGCAGTGTAAGCAGAATAAGGAGGTAGTTCGCATGGGTCGCAAGGGGCTTAGCACGGCCGGGGACACCGGCAAGATGATCGGAAGGGGAGCACGCCGCTCGGCAACCCGCCGCCGCCTCGTCGTCGGCGCAGTCGGCGGCGTCCCGCTGCTGATAGCCACGGCCTGCAATGTGACCGGCGGTGGGACCGCGGCAACCGGGCAAGCAGACGGGACGCCCCCGAGGGCGACCGCTCTTCCCGCACCGGTCACGATTGATGTGGGTTGGGAGACAAGCGGCAGCGTCGAAAACCAGTTCAACACCGGTTGGGCGCGCGAGACCTTTGAGCAGCGCCATCCAGGTGTGACGCTGAGCGTTGAGCTCGACGGTAACCAGCAGGCGAAGGTGCTCGCCCGGGCAGCGGCGGGGACACCGCCGCACGTGATCGTTCTGGGCGTCACGCTGCCCGCTTTCTACGTCAGCCAGAACCTCCTGCTGCCGCTCGACGGCTTCATTGCGAAAGACCGGGGCAACAGCAAGGCGGAGTTCGCGCCCAACATCTGGGACGCATTCGCGGTCCAGGGAAAGCAGGTGGCGCTCCCTCGGGCGGGCGGCCCGACCGTGCTCTACTACAACAAGACTCTGCTCGAGGCAGGCGGCGTCACCGCCCCGACCGAGAACTGGACACTGGCGGAGCAGTTCCGCGAAGCTGCCGTTCGCCTCACCCGGCCGGGTGAGGCGAACGGCAGGCAGCCAGTGTTCGGCGTGGACATCGGCTGGAACTGGCGCAACTGGGTGCTGAGCAACGGCGGCGAGATCCTGGACGCGGCCGCGACACGCTATACCCTGGACCGGGATCCGGCGGTAGAGGGGCTCCAATCGTACCAGGACTTGCGCTATCGGTATCGCTGCGCCACCACCCCGCAAGACATGCAACAGCAAGGCGCTCTTGCCCGCTTCATGGCCGGCGGGCTCGCGTTTCTCCCGCACTTACGCTGGGTCGCCGGCACCGAGGGCTTCATCCAGCCCCACGTTGGTATCGCTCAGCATCCCAGGGGTAAGGCTGGCCGCAAGTTCACCATGCCGTCCAATGGCCTGGCGCTCCTCCAGCCGAACAAGCACCCCGAACTCTCGTGGGAGGCGGCAAAGTGGTTTGTGAGTGCCGAGCTTCAGAAGAAGCACTACTCGCTGGGCCCTGGCGGCGTCGTCGCCCGCCTCTCGGTCTTGCAGAGCGAGGAGTACCTCACCTCACAGATCCCGCGCCAATGGAACGAGTTCTTCGCGAAGGGTGTGGCGGGTCTGCTGGCGCCGCCCAAGCACCCGAAGTGGCCGGAGATCGATAGCACGATCAACCGCGAGTTGGGCGCGTTCGAGAACGGCCAGGAGACGGCGGCGGCCGCCACGGCCCGCATCGCGCCGATCGTCCAGAGCCTCCTGAGATAACGCTCCCACTGGCATCTGGAGGTGCCGGTCAGAGTGGCAACAATCCCACAAGACGCGGGAGCAGCGGTCGCACATGCCTGCCGTGCACTGGCCGCACAACCCGATCAAGAAGTTGATACAGAAGTGGGTTTGGGACACACCAGACTCGAAAGGAGAGAGAGCATGGGACAGCGAACGGCAGAGGTGATCAGAATCGGGGTGATCGGCTGCGGCAGAGTGATGCGCGGACCATACATGCGGCTCGCGGAGCAACTGCGCTTCCGCGGCCTGGTGGAGGTCGTGGCGGCGTGTGATCTGTCGGAACAGGCCCTGCAAGAGGTGGGCGAGCAGTACAATATCCCGCGGCTGACCAAGGACTACCGTGAGGTCGTTGATGCCGACGACGTGGATCTGGTCCTCGTGGTGACGTCCATGCCGGCGCACGGCCCCATCGCGCGCGCTGCGCTCGAGGCCGGCAAGCA
>JACQGX010000053.1 GCA_016199265.1 Chloroflexota bacterium
CCTTTTGCATGCCGGTGCGCGGAGTCGAGTCGCGGGTGCTCCTCAACTACGAGCCGTCCTTCAACAGCGTCCAGACGCTGGCGCACGAGCTCGGCCACGCCTACCACAACGTCAACCTCGCCAAGCGCACGCCCATCCAGCGCGAGACGCCGATGCCGCTGGCCGAAACCGCGAGCATCTTTTGCCAGACGATTGTGACCAATGCCGCCATGGCGCGCACCAGCGGTGCCGAGAAGCTGAGCATCCTGGAAGGCAACCTCCAGGACGCCTGCCAGGTGGTTGTCGACATCCACAGCCGGTTTCTGTTCGAGCAACGTGTCTTCGAGCGGCGCATCGAACGCGACCTCACCATCGACGAGCTCAACACGTTGATGCTTGAAGCTCAGCGCGAAACCTACGGCGATGGCTTGGATCAGGAGGCACTCCACCCCTACATGTGGGCGGTCAAACCGCACTACTACATGAGCTACCCCTTCTACAACTGGCCTTACACGTTCGGCTTCCTGTTCGGGCTTGGGCTCTACGCTCGCTACCGGGAGGACCCGGACCAATTCCGCGCCGGCTACGACAATCTGCTATCGTCCACCGGCCTGGAAAGCGCGGCCGACCTCGGCAAACGATTCGGCATGGACATCCGCTCCGCCGACTTCTGGCAATCGAGCCTCGAGGTCTGCCGCGAACGCATCCGCGAGTTCGAGGCGCTGGTATGAAGACAAACTTCACCGCCGGCCCGCTTTCCACCCAGAAGAGGGGGGCCGGGGGTGAGGTTTTCCACGGAAGGAGTTGATACGCACCATGAAAGCACTCATCGTACGCGGCGGCTGGCTGGGCCATGAGCCGGTCAAGACTTCCGACATTGTGGCGCGCGAGTTGCGCCGCGAAGGAGTCGACGTCGAGATCTCGGAGACACTCGACTCCTTCAACGATCAAGAGAAGCTATTCGGCCTCGACCTCATCGTCCCGATGTGGACGATGGGCGACACGAAACAGCCGCTCGAGCGAGGCGCACTCAAGCCATTGCTCGAAGCGGTGAAGTCGGGCGTTGGCATCGGCGGCTGGCACGGCGGCATGTGCGACGCGTTCCGCATCGAGGTCGAGTACCAGTTCATGACCGGCGGCCAGTGGGTGTCGCACCCCGGCGGCAGCGCTGCCCGCTACCGCGTACGCATCGGTCCCAACAAGAGCGCGATCACCGAGGGGCTGAATGACTTTTGCGTCACGTCCGAGCAGTACTTCATGCACGTCGATCCCGGTGTGCGAGTGCTGGCGACGACGCACTTCCCCCGCACCGCCGCCTCCGGCGACGGGTATGATCCGGAGGCGCAGGCGGCGGTCGACCGCGACGAGGTCGACGATGTCGCCGTCATGCCGGTGACGTGGACGAAGCGCTACGGCAAAGGTCGCGTCTTCTATACCTCGCTCGGCCATGTCGCCAAGGTCTTCGACGTCCCAGAGGCGCTGGCGATGGTCCGCCGCGGCCTGCTCTGGGCGGCCGAAGGCAAGGCGCCGGCGGGGCGCTGAGCCATTGATATGGGCACCCTCGATCTCTTCTCCCTCACCGGCAAAGTCGCGATCGTCACCGGCGGCAGCCGCGGCCTCGGCAAGGAGATGGCGTGGGCGCTGGCCGAGGCCGGCGCGCGCGTGGCCATTTCCGCCCGGCGGATGCAATGGCTCGATTCGGCACGCGAAGCCTTTGAAGCGGCCGGTTACGAGTGCCTAGCGGGGCAGTGTGACGTCTCGGACGAACGACAGGTGCGGGTATTTGTCGACCAAGTGCTCGAGCGGTTTGGGCGCATCGACGTCCTCATCAACAACGCCGGCATCTCCTGGGGCGCGCCGAGCGCCGAGATGCCGCTCGAGAGATGGCGCAGCGTGCTCGAAGTCAACGCCACCGGCACGTTCATCATGTGCCAGGCGGTCGGCCGGCACATGATGGCGAGGTGCCCCTCACCCCCCGGCCCCCTCTCCCACAAGGGGAGAGGGGGAGTTGGTGCGGAGGGAAACCGCGAGGGGAGAGGGGGAGAGGCGGAGCCCTTACTCCAGCCTTCTGCCGGGGGGAGGGGCGGAGAGGATGGCTCTTGCACCGGGAAGATTGTCAACGTCTCGTCGATTATGGGGCTGCGGGGGCTGCCGCCGGAGGTGCTGAGCGCTGCGGGCTACAGCGCGAGTAAGGGGGCGCTCGTCGCGCTTACCCGCGCGCTGGCGGTCGAGTGGGCGCAGTACGGGATCACCGTCAACGCGCTCGCGCCCGGCTTTTTCCCGACGCGCCTCTCTGAAGGCGTCATCGAGCAGCACGAAGCGGCGCTGCTCGAACGAATCCCTCTCCGCCGCTTCGGCAGCGAGCGCGATATTCGTGCTCTGGCCGTCTTCCTCGCCTCGCCCGCCTCCGACTACCTCACCGGCCAAGTCATTGCGCTCGACGGCGGCGCGACGGCGATGTGAGTGAAGCGTACTCGATCGGTCACACCGGACTCGGCAGGGAGAGCGTGTCTCCGGTTCGCGCCTGCCACGCCCGCAGCCGTTCCCAGAGATCACGCGCCGCCGCCAGCACCTCTGCCAATGGCTCGCGGCCGGGCCCGCGGTAGAGCAGGTTGCGCGTTTCGCCTGGATCGGCGACGAGATCGTAGAGCTCATGGTCCCCGATCTCGTCAACCGTCAGCTTCCAGCGGCCGCGCCGGATGGTGCGCTGTTGCGCCGCCATCGCGCGCATCGCGGCGGCGCCTTCGCCGACTCGCTGACCATCCGCCGAAACGCCACCGTGAGCGCCGCTCCACTCGAAGACGATCACGGCCTCGTCCGGCGCGGTGTCGCCCTCGCGCATCAGCGGCAGGAGCGACGTGCCCTGCACGTGCGCCGGCGCGTCGACGCCGAGCGCGTCGAGCAGCGTCGGCAACACGTCGATCTGGCTGACCGGCGTCGTGATTCTCTTGGGCTCGACGCCGGGAATGCGCATGATCAGCGGCACGCGCGACGCGCCTTCGTACTGCACCCCCTTCGCCACCAGCCGGTGCTCGCCCATCATGTCGCCGTGATCGGTGCTGTAGACGACGATCGTATTCTCTGCCAGCCCAAGCGTTTCCAGGTGATCGAGGATGCGGCCGCAGTACTTGTCGACCAGGCTGGCCAGTCCCCAGTAGCGCGCCTTGAGCGCCTTCCAGCCCGCCTCGTTATTCGTGTTGACGTGCGGGTTCTTGGTGGCGTAGCCCTCCCGCCGCAGCCGGTGGCGCAGCGGCATGCCGGCGTCCGGCTGACGGTACCACGTCTCGTGCAGCTCCATTGCCTCGGCCTCATACATGTCGTCCCACGGGCCGAAGAACGGCATGTGTGGCTCGAGAAAGTTGACGTACAGCGCGAACGGCTGGTGCCCGTGGGTGTCCAGGAAGCGGCACGCCTCCTCTGCCAAGAAGGCCGGCTTGCCCGCTTCCTCCGGCAGCCGCGCCGCGGTGCTGCGACTGAATAGGCGCGACCCGTCGGGTGCCCGGTCGGGCGGTTCGTACCCCCTTTTCACCAGCCAGTGGTGATACGTCGAGAAGCCTTCTCCTTTGTGGTCTTTGGTGTAGCCATCTTCCATGCTCGACCACCAGGCGTCGAAGCCGCGCTGCGGGTGAATCTCACGCCCGAGGTGCCACTTGCCGGCGTAGCCGCCGATGAAGCTGTGCGCCCGAAGCAGCTCGGCGATCGTCGGCACGTCGTCGGGCAGCGGAATGTTATTGTGCGTCGCGCGATGGGTGTGCGGATATACCCCGGTCAGTACCGTGGCCCGCGAGGGCGTACACACCGGGATGGCGCAATACGCCTGCTCGAACAGTACCGAATCCTGCGCCAGCCGGTCCAGGTTGGGCGTGCGTATCCGGGGGTTGCCGTATGCGCCGATGGTGTCCGGACGCTGCTCGTCCGTCCACACGAACAGCATGTTTCGCGGTCGAGAGTCTGTCTGCGTCGTCGCTGTCATGGTGCGCATCGTAGCATGTGCGCGGGGTGCGCGCTTAGAACGAAAAACAGAAACCACAGATGCATGCTTCGACTGCGCTCAGCACAGGCTCCGATGCACACAGATAGTCCAGGAAGAAGCTGCGCAGCGGCGGTGAGGAATCGGTCACGTCCGGGTGGCCGTCCCCTCCCGGCG
Source organism: Chloroflexota bacterium (assembly GCA_016199265.1). Lineage (GTDB taxonomy): Bacteria > Chloroflexota > UBA11872 > UBA12225 > UBA12225 > JACQGX01. Next base: position 4,127 of record JACQGX010000053.1, read on the forward strand.
GCGCGTCTCGTGCGCCGCGGCGCCCAGCAGCGCCCGCGCTTCCGTCTCAGTGCGGCACGTCGTGGCGAGCATCAGCCCTTCCGGCGCCAGCTCCCGCACCAGCGGGAGCACTTCGCCGGCCGCAACGCTCAGGTGCAGCCCCCGGCCGGCGGCCTGGATGCGGCGCAGCAGAGGTACCCAGCTCAGCATGCTCCCGCCCCGACCGGCGCCGGGCACCCACTGGATGGCCCGGACCTGCGGCACTTCGAACAACGCGTCCAGGTGCCGGATGGCGTCGGGCCCGTCGAGATGATAGATGACGTGGTCGAGCCACTCGGCCTCGGCCACGAGGTGGGGCAGGATGAACTCGCGGAACATCGCCGGCGAGACCAGGGCGGCGAAGTCGCACGAGATGGGGTAGCAGCGTCCGGGCGACCACGCCGGCAGCCACGTGCTCGTGCCATTGTCCGGATCGGCGCGCCGGACGATCTCCAGCGGGCCGTCATACACCTGGACCCAGATGGGGATGATCTGCTGCACCGCCCGCCGCACGGCGTCGGGGCAGTCGTAGAGGTCGAGACACAGGCGCTGCGGGTCGCGCAACGCCGCCAGCGCGTCGACGCCGCCGTGCAGGTCGGTCAGTCCCACCAGATAGCGTCCCTGGCTGCGCTCGACGGCCAAGTGGGTCATCGCCAGCGTCAGACGCCACCAGGAGTTGTCCGGGTCGAGGCGAAGCGGCGGGTGGGTGCGCCAGTCGTCGACGATGGGTACCGACCAACTGGTGCGCTCGCCGAACTCCAGCGGGCAGCCCAGATAGGCGGCGAAGACGTCAGGTCCCAGGTTGGGCCAGTAGAGGGGGAACGCCTCGCCGCCGTAATACGTGGCGGCCATGCGCGCCTCGGCGGCGACGACGGCGTACTCTGGATCGGTCCACCGCCGCTGGAGGTATGCCGGTTCGGCTACCGCCGGCCGGGGGACACCGTCGCGAGGCGCGGTGACCTGGAGGGCGACGCGTCCCAGGACCTCGTGGTTCCACCACGCCTGGTGGCGGCGGCGGGCCTCCGGCCAATCGGGCTTGAGCTCGAGCGGCGCGTCAGGCATCAGGCATCAGGCACCCCTGGGCGGCCGGTCACAGCCAGCCGGTCATCTGTGCCAGCAAGCGTGTGTAGTCGACGAAGTTCGGCCACGACACGTCGCTTGGCACGCCGTGGTCACAGCCCGGGATGTACCCGCCGTCGCGCACCACGGGCGCGATGCGCGCCAGTTCTTCGCGGATCGCCTGGCCGCCACGGGCCATGGCCCGCTTGTCGACGCCACCGCGAAAGGCCACCTGCCGGCCGAACCGCCGGCGGTAGCCGCAGATGTCGTTCCCAGCGGCCACCTCCATCGGGTCGCACAGGATAATGCCGGACTCGATCCAGATGGGCAGCAACTCGCCGACGAACCCATCGCTGTCCATGCCCACGATGGGTACGCCGGCCTGGCGGGCCAGCGTGCTCCACCGCACGTAGCTGGGCCGGCAGAAGCGGCGCGTCATTGCCGGCGAGATCATAGCGTGGGCCTTGTACGCCATATCTTCGGAGATGTGGATCTCGTCCGGCACGACGTGGGCGAACAGCCGGGCCAGCACGGCCGCCACGAACTCCGTCCAGAAAGCGGTCATCTCGTCGACCAACTCCGGCTGCTCGAGCATCAAGATGCACAGGCCCTCCAAGCCGCACCACTCACGCATCTGCCAGAAAGGACCGGAGAAGGAGACGACCAGGGGATAGTTGCGTACCGCGAGGCGCGCGGCCCGCTGCGCGAAGTCCGGTGGAAAACGGCCGGGCGCATCGACCGCGTAGCGGGGGTTCATCAGCTCCCAGCCGTCACGGGTTTCCACCGGGCACTTGAGCCATCGCCGGGTGACGAAGTCCTTGGCGTGGCGCAGGTACGTCACGTCGTAGCGATCGGAGATCTCGCAGACGTTGCCCTTCCAATCCTGGACGACGTAATGCCCGTCCTTGTGCTCGAGCACCTTCTCTTCGAACTGGGGGATCATGCGAAAGTCAACGTCGTGGCTCAACGCCGGCTGCGCCGGCTCCGAGGCGATGCCCAGCGTCTCGAGCAAATGGTCGCGCCAGTTGGCGCCCGCCGGCAATCCCTGCGTCCGCCAGGTGGCGAGCGTCGACTCGCGTGGCCCGCCCGGCTGCAGGGGGATCTTGTCGGGAGCGCCGAAAGTTAGGGTGGCGACGTATCGCTGGCGAGGGTTCATGGTGCGTTCCCGGTTACCGTTGCGCGAGCCTGGATTCTTCATCGCCCCGCAAGAGCCGTCCGCTCGCCCTTCGACCAGCTCAGGGCGAGCGGAGTGTGCCGGCAGACTCCGGGTTGGGACCAGCGGGCGCACCGGCCATTGGGGTACCGCCAGTATGTGGAGCCGGCCGGTGGCGGACATCGGGGTTTTCCCTGATATGGGCATCGGCGACCGTTCAATCTACGCAGTTCCTCGTTCCTCGTTCCTCGTTTGCCGTTGACCTGGGGGCGACTACGAGGAACTTGACCTCCTCTGTTTAGCCTTTGCAGGGCGATGGCGGCTTCGGCCGGCATTCAGAGCGGCGTCCAGCGTGGGGGACGCTTTTCGGCAAAGGCCGTGGGCCCTTCGATCGGGTCTTCGGAGGCGCGCAGGCGCCGAGCGGCGGGGTATTGGGTCTCGTCGATGGCCTCGGCCAGCGGGCGGTCGAGCCCGAGTAGGGCGGCCTGTTTAGTCGCCTGCACCGCCAGCGGCGATGCCGCGAGGATTTCGGCCGCCCAGCGCTTCGCGGCCGAAAGTGCCTCGCCTTGGGGCACGACCTCGTTAACGAGCCCGAGGCCGAATGCCTCTTGGGCAGAGATCAGCCGGCCGGTGAGGAGCATCCCGAGCGCGATCTTCTGCAGCAACTGGCGAGGGATGCGGTGTACGCCGCCCGCGCCGGCGATCAGCCCCCGCTTGACCTCGGGACAGCCGAACCTGGCCGGCTCGGCTGCGATCACGATGTCGCACGCCAGCGCCATCTCGAACCCGCCGCCGACCGCCACCCCGTTGACGGCGGCGATGATCGGCTTCCAGACGTCGAAGCGCGAGGGCGCGTCGACCATGCCGCCGAAGTGGAAAGAGAGATCGGGTGTGCTGTTGCGCCGTCGGTCCTCGGCGTGCGCAGCCGCCCACTTGAGATCCATCCCCGCGCAAAACGCGCGGTCGCCGGCGCCGGTGAGGATGGCGACCCAGATTGCGCTGTCCTCGCGGACGCGCCGCCAGGCGTCCTTCAGCTCGGCCGAGGCCGGCGGGTGGATCGCGTTGAGCACGTCGGGCCGGTCGATCGTGATCGTGGCGACACGATCCTCGACGTCGAAGTGGATGAACTCGTAGTCCGCAGGGGTCTGATCGTTCGTGGACATAGCCTCCCAAGCGTAGCCGACGTACGCGCCACGTGCCACGTATACTCCGTCTGCGGGTGCGTGCAGAAGTTCCGGATGGGCAGCGGACGTGTAGGGGCGTATGGCGATACGCCCGGCCGCCGCCCCTGGGCGTATGGCCATACGCCC
>JACQGX010000078.1 GCA_016199265.1 Chloroflexota bacterium
CGACAAGCGCGCCGCGACCGTCCACAATGCTACGTAAGACTTACCTCGGGGTGCTTAGTGATCAGCGGTCAGCGATCAGCAATCAGCCTTTCTCGGCAAAGTCGCTCTATCCCTCGACCTGACCGCTGACCGCTGACCGCTGAAAGCCAACAACCAGGAACTACCAACATGGAGCAACGATACGCGCGACCGCACGTACAGGGTGCCGCCGCCGGCATGCCGGCTCTGGAGGCACCGCGCCACGTCGAGGAGCATCATCCGAAGCCGGCGTTGTATGCCGGCATCTTTGTCGTGCTGTTCATCCTCACCGCACTCGAGGTCGGCGTCACCTACTTCCCGGAAATCCCGCAGGTGCCGGTGCTGCTGACGCTCGCGCTGGCGAAGGGCGCGCTGATTGTGCTCTTCTACATGCACCTGAAGTTCGACAGCCGCGTCTTCTCGACGTTCTTCCTTGTTGGCCTTATCCTGGCCGTATCGCTGATCGTCACGTTGATGGCGCTCTTCTTCGCGCACGAGCGTGAGCCGTTCGATCAGGCCGCCGCGGCCCGCCAGACGCAGGGCCAGACCGCCACCGGCGCGGGGAGCTGATTCTCTACACCGAGTTAGACTTTTGGTACGGCCATCGACTCGATCCGCTGGCAATTCGAACCCGGCATCATCGCCGGGCTCACTGCGCTTACCGTCGCCTACGTGCTGGCCGCCGGCCGGTACCGTACAGCGCTCGTGCGCCTCGGCGGGCCACCACCGCGCTGGCAGCCGCCGGGTGCGCTTGGTCCCGAACAGCGGGGCAGGCTGACGGCGTGGCAGGCAGTTGCCTTTTTTGCGGGCATCCTGCTCGCCGCGCTCGTGCTGCTTTCGCCGCTACACGCCATGGGTGAGCGCTACCTCCTCAGCGCCCACATGGTGCAGCACCTCGTGTTGACGCAGGCTGTGGCGCCGCTGCTCCTGCTGGGCACGCCGGGGTGGATGCTGCGTCCGCTGCTGCGGCTCTCCGCCGTGCGCCGCGCGGGCGCCAGCCTTCTGACACCGGCGCCCGCCTTCCTGCTCTTCAACCTCGTCTTCGCCGTCTGGCATGTACCGCCGTTCTACGAGCTCGCGCTGCGTTCGTTGCCGGTACACGCGATCGAGCACGCGGCGTTCTTGGGCCTGGCGCTGATCACCTGGTGGCCGGTATTCGGCCCGCTGCCGGAGCTCCCGCGGCTGCCGTACGGCGGGCAGGTGCTCTACCTGTTCTTTGAGTCGCTGCCGCCAACGGTGATCGGCGCCTTGATCGCCCTCTCTGAAAAGGCGGTGTACCCGACGTACTGGGCCGCGCCGCGCATCTTCGGCATCGAGCCACTCGCCGACCAGCAGCTCGGCGGTCTCATCATGTGGATTCCGGGCGCGCTGGCCTACTTCTTCGTCCTATCGGTCATCTTCTTCATCTGGATGGAGCGACGAAGCCCTGGCCAGGAACCACCCTACGGCACGATCGACCCTGACCGGACGCTCCGTGTCCGGTAGTTCCTAAAGCAAGTGCAAAGTGCAAAGTGCAAAGTGACGAGACCCGTGGGTTCCACTTTGGCTTCAGTTTAGGAACCAGGAACTCGGAACTCGGAACTCAGTTTCCGGGCCACGAAAACGAACGCCGGCGGCATGTTCCGCCACTCGAAACTCGTCGCGCAGTTGCCGAAGACGGCACGCAGCACCGGGGGCAGGGCAAACGGCGCGTAGCCGTACCCGGCGAAGACGCCGCCGGGTGCGAGCGCATCGTGCGCCGCCGTCACGATCTCGCGGCGCAGCGCCGGTGGGAAGTTGGCGAACGGTAACCCGGAGACGACCGCTTCGACGGCACACCCGAGATCGCGGGCGCGCGCGGGCAGCTCCTGCGCCGGTGCCTCGACGACGCGCAGGCGATGATCGGCCAACTCACGTCGCAGCACGGCACAGAACGCGGGATCGATCTCCAATGCCAACACCGTGGCCGCCGGCCCAAGCCGCTCGAGGAGCACGCGTGTAATGGGTCCGGTGCCCGGGCCGAACTCGGCAACACAACGCGCCCTCGGCGATACGTGCTCGACGACCGCACACGCCAGGTATCGCGAGCTGGGAACAACCGATCCCACCTCCTTCGGATGCCGCACGAATTGCCACAGGAACCGTAACTGCTCGGACACACCCATAGGTTACACCTCTACCATCGCCCTCGCGCCGTAAGCGTTCACCGCAGAGACGCAGAGAGCGCCGAGACGCTCCGAGAGAGACGAGAGTCACATGCTATCGCTCTGCGTCACTCTGCGGACTCTGCGACTCTGCGGTGAGAACGGCGGAACGGTTACCCTCGCGCCCTCAAATATCAGTCCTTCGTTCCACATTCGGTAGTATTGGAGGCAACGTTTGTGAATGGGGATCTGCCGTTCGGCTTTCAACAGACGTGGCAAGTCGTCCTCGCCTGGCTCACCCATCACGAATCGCTCCTGATCTTCCTCGCCATTTTCGTCGAAGAGAGCGGCATCCCGATGCCACTGCCGGCAGACGCCGCGATGGCGCTCGCCGGCTACCGCGTGGCGCAGGGACGCATGAGCCTGCTCGAAGCCTTTCTCATCGGGCAGGTGGCCACACTGGCCGGCTCATCGGTTCTCTATTGGGTGGGGCGCCGCGGCGGGCGGCCGCTGCTCTTCCGGTACGGCCGGCTCATGCGCCTGAACGCGCACCGCCTCGCCCAGCTTGAGCGGCTCGTCACCCGCCTCGGCCCCTACGCCATTATCATCGGGCGCCAGATCCCCGGTCTGCGCCTGGCGGCGCCGCTGGCCTGCGGCGTCTTTCGCATCCCGTACCGCCTCTTCGTCCCGGCGATGATCGTCGGATCGTCGGTCTACATCGGCATCTTTCTCGTCCTGGGCATGTGGGGCGGCCCGGCGGTGTACAACATCGTGCGGGTGAGTGGCCTGCCGATTCGCTTCCTGCTGACCAGTGTGTTGCTCGTCGTCGCCAGCGTGTTCCTCTACCGGCTCAGCCGGAGCGCGCGGGAAGTCGTCGCGCCGGCGTACCGGCTGGCGGCCTCACGCCGTCGCTCGCTCGAAGCCGCGCTGCTCGCCGGCTTGGGCGCCAGCGCGCTGATGGCGCTGGTGGTGACCTGGACGCTCGAGCTCCTGGGACTCATCGCCCAGTCGCCACCCGAGCGCGCGCTCGTCCGCGTGCTGGAGGTGGGCACGACGCTTCCCGGCACCGCCGGCCCCGGAGCGGGCATCGGGCCGCACCGGTTAATCCTGGCCGGCCTCACCGCGTCGATCCCCTTCCAAGTTGCCGCGCTGCTCGTATGGGCAATCGTCTACGCGTTTGTCTTCGAGCCACGTCTGCGTGGCCGCGCCGGCATGCGCGGCCTCAAGTTTGCCCTCGTCCCCTGGCTCGTATCGGGACTCGTGATGTTCCCGCTGCTCGAGGCCGGCATCTTCGGCATCGGTCTCGGCGGGGGACTGTTTCCCGCCGCCGGCGAGCTGGCGCGCCACGTCGTGTTCGGCATCGCCCTGGGCGCGCTCTATCGTCTGATCCGCATCGCCCGGCAGCCGCGGGGCCACGAGGGGTACCGGCACGGCCATCGCCACCCCGTGGGCGCGCTGCCGGACCACGACGGCCGTACCGATTACGCCGCACTCGCCGGGGTGCACGTCACCGATGTGCGCGGCCGCGGTTCCCCCTCACCCCTAGCCCCTCTCCCACCAGGGGAGAGGGGAACGACGGACTCCCCTCTCCCCGCGTCAGCGTGGGAGAGGGGACGGGGGTAAGGGGACCAGGAGCAGCGCAAACGGATGACACGCACCCCGGCTCAACGGCAAAGCGCCCGCGGCACGGCAGATACCATAGATACCAGAAGCCTCTGACGAGCACGTAAAGCGTGAAACGTGAAACGTGAACTTCAGGGCCGCATGATGCGGCCAACGGGACACGTTCACCGAAAAGCGCCGCATCTAAAGCTCACGTTTCACGTTTCACGCCCAGGTGCGGCTCAGCCAGCAACAGCGCCAGCGCGCTGTGGGCGCTCATGACTGAGCCTCCCGCCGCCGGCGTGTCGCCGCGCGCCAGGCGCAGCGCGTCTTCTGGGTGGACGGCGTGCAGCTCGGCGACCTCGTGCAGCTCACGCTTCGCCTCGCCGAGCACGACACCTTGCGCCAGCAGATACGTGGTGTGATCGACGACGTGGGCCACGGCGGTGGGGAAAGCGCCGAGACGGCGCCACGTACGCGCCCGACCGCCGATCTCCTCGGCCAGCTCGCGCGCGGCGGCGGCGGCCGGCGTCTCTCCTGGTTCGAGCGACCCGGCGGGCACTTCCCACACCCACGCCCGCAGCGGGTGCCGGTACTGGCGGAGCAGCGCGATCCGTCCGTCTTCGAGCTGCGGCACGACGAACGCCGCCGCCGCCGTCTCGAGAAAGACGTAGTCGCTCTCTTCACCCGTGTGCAGCCGCAACCGGTCGCGCCGCAGCGTGCGCCACGAGTCTTGGTACAGCGTCTCCTGCTTTAGGATGCTCCAGGGCACCGGCGGAGGTGGCTTCATGATGCTCACGGATAAGGGTAGCCAACTGGGAGTAGGCAGTAGGCAGTCGCCAAGGGAACTGGCTACTCGCTACTGGCTACTCGCTACTCCCAATTCTCCGATTAGATAGTCGACGAACTGCCGGGCGGTCCGTCCCGAGCGGCCGTTGTGCCACGCGGCCCATTCGATGGCCCGCGAGCGCAGCGCCGCCGGCTCGAGCTCGATGCCACTCCGCCGCGCCAGCGCCTCGACAATGGCGAGGTAAGAGGCCTGGTCCGGCGTGGGAAAGGTGATCGTGATGCCGAAGCGATCGGCGAACGAGAGTTTCTCCTGGAGCGTGTCGCGGGCATGTACTTCTTCGGAATCGGGCGAGGGGCGATCGGAGAAGTGCTCGCGCACGAGATGACGCCGGTTGGACGTCGCGTACACCACCACATTGGCGGGACGCGCCTCCAGCCCACCTTCGAGCAGCGCCTTGAGCTCCTTGTAGTGCGTCTCCCCCTCCTCGAACGACAGGTCGTCGACGAACAGGATAAAGCGTTGTGGCCGCCCGCGCAGCAACGATACCAGCAACGGAAAGTCGCCCAGCCGTGCCTTCGGCACTTCGATCAGGCGCAGCGCCTCCCAGTCGGCCTCTGGCTCGCTTCGTCCGCCGCCTCCACTGCGCTCGTTGAGCAGCGCCTTGACGCTCGACGATTTGCCCGTCCCGCGATCGCCGTAGAGCAGGACGTTGTTCGCCGGGTACCGGCGCAGAAACTGCACCGTGTTCCGGCGCAGCAGCGCGCGCTCCGGCTCGTAACCCACCAGGTCTCCCGGCCGCACCACGTCGGGGGCCACCACCGGGGCCAGCCATTCCGCTCCGTCTCCGTGGAGCGCGGCAGCGGAATGGCCCGCCGCGACACCGGCAGGCCATTCCGCCACCAGGCGCGCCGCGGTCTCTGGCGGCCCGATCCAGCGGAACGCCCGGTAGCGTGCGAAGACGCCGCTGCCGTAGCGCGCGTAGTGCGCGGCCAGATCGCCCACCAAGGCACCCCAGTCGAGCGCTACCACCAACCGGCGTACGAAGGCGCGGCGGGCCGGCCGCTCGGCCCATACTCCCTGCCCCTGCTGCCCCTGCTGCTCCTGCTGCTCCTGCTGCCCCTGCTGCCCCTGTTGCCCCTGCCCGCCGCCAGGCGTCTCCCCATCACCCTGCTCCCGCAACCAAGGCGCTGACTGCCACCAGGGCAGCGATTCTTCGAGCTGCGCCTTCCGTGCGACCATCTCCGGCAGAGATCGCCCTACTCCGGCCAGCGCCTGCAACGTTCGCAAATCGGTCGCTGCGGCCGCGAGCAGCGCCGGTGGCAAGCCGGTCGGAGCAGGAACGGAGCCCGCGCCTACTCCGGAATAGCGCTCCGCGTAGCGGCTCAGCACGTTCTCGTCGAAGAGTACCGCCTCGGCGATCGCCTCGACGAGCGAATCGCCGCCCGCCAGATCGCCACGCTCGCCAAGCCCATGACCGGCATGGCCGGGTTTCCACCCGCCGCCCGATTCGGCAACAGACCGAGCGACACGCTCGACGGCACGCTCTGCCAGCGCCCGAAAGAGTGCAGCGTACGTCTCGAGCGCGCCGCCGGCGGTCGCCGGCGGCGCGCTCGTCCCCAGCCCTCGGCCCCCGGCCCCCGACCCCTGATCGCCCACCGCCTCGAGCACGGCCAGCAGCTCGCGCACCGGCGAGGCGTTGAGCAGCCCGTTGAAGATCAGCAATCCGCGGGCGCGGCGCAGCAAGCCAGTGGTATCGAACGACACGTCACTCTTCTCCCCTACATAAACGGTGCCGCGTGCCGATACTTGCTACGAACGACGATGGTATCGCGCGCGGCACAGGCGGCATATGCGTCAGACGCGATAGACACGGTAGAAACGGTCGACGAGGCTGTGCCGCGTCGAGTGGACGAGACGCGGGAGCAACGCGAGGCGCGGATCCAATCGCTCGCACAGCTTGTCAAGAGCGGTGTTTACGCCGTGCAGTCGAACCGGCTGGCGGCGGCACTGCTGGAGTGGGACCCCAAACGGAGCACGCCACGACAGGCCACCGACGGCGCCGATCGCCGGCGAGCCTACATGCGCGAATACATGCGCCGGCGGCGGGCCCAGCACGAGCAACCGGAGCAGGAGCCCGCAGACGCCTAACGGCGGCGGCCGGCCGCGCGTTGCGGCGCCCGTGAGGTACGTCCCCACTCGGCAAGCAGCTCGGCGACCGCTTGGGGAATGTCGAGCTCATAGCGCAGCGCGAGGCGATTGACGATCTCCGCTACCCAGCGACGATCGTCGGCAGTTGGCGGCGGGCCATCAAACTCCCGCTGGGCAACCTGATCGGCGGCGAACGCCTCGCCCATATCTTTGAGCGTCTGCTCCTGCTCCTCGGACAGGCCCGGAAATCCCTGGCGCACGATCCAGACCCAATCGAGGCGGTTGGCTGCCTCAAAGGCAAGGTCCTGCAGGAGTTCGTCGAGATCGTCTAGAGCGGTACGCGGCTCGTCGTCTTCGTCCATCGGCATGCTGGTTCTCGGTACTCGGTAGTCAGTTCTCGGTGGTCGGTGGTTGGTGGTCGGTGGTCGGTAGTCACTGGGGCCGAGCGCACTCCTCAGATCGAGTGCGCCTGGCCAAGATCGCGAGATCACGTTGAAAGCAGAGCGAATTATACCTGCGCCGGCATCCATCGCGGATAGCGCCCGCTGTCCATTAGCTACCGACTACCGACTACCGACTACCGACTACCG
>JACQGX010000005.1 GCA_016199265.1 Chloroflexota bacterium
GGGGGTCGGGGGTCGGGGGCGGACCGGGGGACGGGGACGGGTCGGAGGCCGTCGCGTCGGCGGCTGGCTGGGTAGCGTGGTCCTGGAGGACGGCGGGGCGGCGGCCTTGGCGATCGTGGCGGCGCGCGTGGCGTTCTTCGATGCCGTCGACGAGCTCGCCGCGCACGCGGCCGCTGTCGCGGCCGCCGTCACGATGCTGCAGCGCCTCGGGACGCTGCTCGCGGGCGCGGGCATCGTCCCGCACTGTCGCCGCGACCTGCTCCTGGGCGACGGCCGGTTGGCGGGCCGCCACATGCTGCTCTTGCTGAGCGTCGGTCACCGCCCGGGGTATCGCGATTTGAATAGCGTCAACTCGTGAGGTCATGGGGTCGCTCCGCAGGGGCGTGAAACGTGAAACGTGAAACGTGAACTACCGCGCTCACGGGGTGCAGGCGAAACTTCCGGGGGCCGCCACCGGCTGTAGGGGCGTATGGAGATACGCCCGGCCGCCGCCCTGGGCGTATCTCCATACGCCCCTACAAGACATCCACGCCTCCGGAACGTTTGCCTGCACCCGCTGCAGGAAATGTCAGCGCATGGTCCGGTCCCGGCAGGTATCATCGCTCGACTGCGCTTTCGCAGGCGATCAGTGAGGCAGCAAGTAAGCGAGCAGCAAGTGACTCGGAGGGAGTAGGTCCGTGGCAAGCATCGTCGGGAGTGGGAAATGGACGTTTGAAGCGGTGCCGGATTGGGGACGGAGCGCCGCGCGGCCGGAGTTTGGCGTGGTGTCGGGCGTGGCGTGCGATTCCGAGGACAACGTCTACGTCTTCCAACGCACGATCGAGCCCAGCGTGCTCGTCTTCAACCGCGAGGGCACATTCTTGCGGCAGTGGGGACTGGGCGAGTTTCGCCATCCGCACGGCATCTGGATCGGCTCCGAGCGCGGCCCCGGTTCGCGGGAGGTCGTGCTGGTGACCGACCGCGACCTCCATCAAGTAGTCAAGTATTCGCCCGCCGGCGAGCGACTGGCAGAGTGGGGTACGTCACGCGAGCCGGGCGACGCGGGAGAGCCGTTCAACCAGCCGGCGCGGGCGACGCTCGGCCCCGAGGGCGAGATGTTCGTCGCCGACGGCTACGGACAGTACCGGGTGCACCGCTTCGGCGCCGATGGCTTGCCGGCCCGCTCGTGGGGACGCCGCGGCACCGGGCCGGGCGAGTTCCGCTGGCCGGTCCACCACGCGCTGCTCGATCCGCGCGGCCGGCTGCTGGTGATCGACCGCGGTAACGGCCGGATTCAGCACTTCAGCCCGGACGGCGAGTACCTCGGCGCGTGGACCGGTTTCCGCATGCCGCAGGACATGGTCGTAACGCCCGACCACGACGTCGTCATCGCGGAGGGTGCCAGACCGGCGATTACCATCCTGAGCCTGGATGGCGAGGTGCTCGGCCGCTGGGGCGAGCGCGGCGACGGCCCCGGCCAGTTCGCCGACTCACCCCACAGCCTCTGGATGGACTCGCGGGGCGACCTCTACGTCGGCGAGGTGCTCACGCCCAATCGCATCCAGAAGTTCGTCCGGCGGTAGCTTTGTCGGGGGCCAGTGGTGTAGTCGTGAGCACGCCCACCGTTGCTCCAGATGAACCCGGCCAACTGGTACTCGATGTCGGTGTAGTTGAGCCAGATGCCCCACCGCTGCGGGCGATCGCCCTGGGCAGGACGCGACGTCAGCTTGGCGATCTGGAGCATGTCTTCCCAGGTGAGCTTCCCATCGAACTTCTCCCACGGATCAGGAGCGCCCGACTCCTTGAGCACCGTCTTGTTGTAGTGCCACGCGTGCGGACTGAGCGCGTACAACGTCGCGCCGAAAGACGAAAGATCGATGACCGCGCGTTGAGGTTCTTGTTGAGGTCGCTGCGCTATAGCTAGCAGCAAGCAGCGCCATGTGCTGCCGGCGTGCCGTGTGTCGAGGCGCGTCACAGGCATCAACACAGGAGGAATCAAATGGTCAAGGTACGAGGTGCGATGCCAGAACAAGGGGCGTCTCAGCGGAAGGCGACCCGGCGCAGCGTGTTCGCCGGCGCCGGTCTGGGCATCGAGCGCTGGCGCCAGAAGACGTAGCGGCGGGATCAACCGCTTCTCACAGGGCAAGATCGGCATCCACTGGCGTTCGGTCAACGACTGGCGGCGCATGTGGCCGATCATCGGCAACAGCTTTGAATGGGACATGCTGCCGGTGCCGAGCATCAAGGGCAAAGCGGGATGTTCCTGGGCAGCCGGCCATCCACTGTGCGCCTGGTCGAAGACAAAGCACCCCGACGATTCGTGGGCGTTCATGAGGTGGATGATGGGTGACGAGTTCCAAGGCTATCTCGCCGAAAACCAGTACCTCGTCCCCACCAAGAAGAACCAGCAGACCAGGTTTTTCCGCGTGCCCAGCCAGTATCCCTACCAACACCCCCACGTGTTCGCCAACGTCTTCAAGCGCCCCTGGGGCATCATCTGGAGCCACTACAACGCGGCCGAAAACGACAGGGTATACAACGAGGAGATGGGCAAGATCGTCAAGGGCGAACAGCCGCTGCAGGGCAGCCTCAAGGAGCTCGAGCGACGGCTCAACCAGGATATCGACTACGGCGGCGGTGAGAACCCCTTCAAGGGCATCCGCTGGCCGATCCAGCCGAAATAGCAATTTTCGACGAAGGACGAACGACGAAGGCGTCAGTCAACAGACAACCTGCTTCTTCTTCGTTCGTCGTTCGTCCTTCGTCCGTCGGCTGCGTGGTGGGCAGCGGTCAGCCGCCGCGGCGGATGGCCTTGTCGCGCCGGGCCTGCTCCAACTGGAAGCGGTGGATGCAGCGCGTCAGGCGCTCGCGGCGCTCGGGGGCAACGCCGGTGAACGCCACCGCCAACCGGTGACGCCGCCCGGTGCCCAGCGGGTTGGTGCCACGTACCAGGGCGTCAGAGGCAAACTCCCCCACGCCCAACGGGTAGGCAAACCGTACCCGGAGCCGCGTGCCCTCCGGCACATCGGCGTCGGCGTTGAGCCCTACGCCGCCGCCGCCGATATCGATGATCGACGCATTGATCGGCTCCCAGCGTCCCATGTTCTCGGGCATGCCGAAGGGCCGATCCCAGAAGGCGCAGTCGATCAGCTCCATCGAAATCGCGAGGCGGAAGTTCTTGCGCTGCTGCTGGCGCCCGACCGCGACCACCCGCAGCGCCAACGTGGCGATCGGCTCGTCGCGCGTCGGCGGGAAGCGCTGTATGACTTCACAGTCGAGGTACAGCGTCGCCGAGACACGCCCGTCGGCATCGAGGGTAGGGATGTTGAGCGACAGGATCCCGCCGATGGGGAACGGCATGAGCTGGCCGCGTTTGGTCGGCCAGATAATGATGATCTGGTCGTCTCGCAGGTCCTCAACCCGGCTCCGCAGGGTCTCCGGCTCGTTCGGCGGCTCGGTGACGTCGATATTGACCGCCAATCCAACGCGCATGCCCGGCAATCTGGTAACCATACGTCCCTTACGCTTTCCCGTTCGAGATTTCCGAGATCAGAGTCGCACACGACTATACACCGGCAGACGCTTGGCGTCGAGCGTCCATGCCATCAAGGTGAGCGCCTCGTTCTTGACTGCGAGCAACGGCTGCCTGCCACCAGAGACCTGGCGCAGGCAGCATCCAGCAAGCGGCCGCGACGCTACTGCGGGTTGCTCTTGAGGAACTCGTTGACAGCATCGGCCGCGCGCTTCGACGCGATCGCCGGCGCATCCTCGCCATCCCACATTGGCTTGAGATTCTCGTTGAGCAGCTTGTTGATATCCGCCTCGTCGACGGCGAGCAGTCGCACGAAGCTGTTGCCGCTCTTGATCAGGTCGACCGTCATCGTCGGCGTCTCGAGCGTCTTGATCTCCTTGAGCGCACGAATGGTCTCCTGCCGCGAGGCCTCGGAGAAGTTGACACCCGTTCCCTGGTTCGCCTTGGCGGCAATGAGCTGGTCCTCGTCGTTGGACGTGAACTTGACCCATTCCCACGACTCCTTTGCGGCGACTTCGCCGCCCAGATCGTCGGCGGCCAGGCTATCGCCGTCAACTGCGGACTGAGCAGCCCTTCACGGGTGTGCAGCCAGCGCAGCACCTCCCACGAGGCGTCCTTGGCCTTGCTCAGCGACAAGACCGACCATGCGTTGCCCGCGACACGCGCCTGCCGGATGCCCTTTGGTCCTTTTGGCGGCGGCGCGAAGTCGATCTTGTCTGGCCCGAGCACCTGGCGGGCGACGGCAATGCCTCCAAAGTAGTTGTTGAGCATCGCCACAATCTCGACCGCGAGCGAGTTACTGCCTTGAGGGATCAGCTTGCGCGCCTCGGCGGTCGGCGTGACCTTGTACCTGGTGTGCAGGTCGACGCCGAACTCGGCCCCCCGGATGGCATTGGGATCGTCGCCGTAGAGCGCCATGTTCTTCGCCTCGTTGAGCACCTTGCCGCCGAAGTTCCGGACGTAGGTGCCCATCATGTACTACAGCCCGTTCTGGCCAACCTCGATCGCAAACCGATTGTTCGCCGGGTCGTTGAGCTTGCGGCACGCGTCGAGCAGGTCGTCGTACGTCCAGTTCTTGTGCGGGTGCTTGACGCCCTTGGCGTCGAACAGCGCCTTGTTGTACAGGAATGCTTCGCCGCCGGACTGGAACGGCATCGCCCACTGCTTACCCTTCCACAACCACGACTCGAAGGATGCTGCCGTTCGTTATAGCCGCCCAACCTCAACAGGAACCTCAACGCGTGCGGCTTGTTCCCCCTCATCCCCTGACCCTGTAAACCGAACAGGGCGCAACGGTCTTCTTGAGCAAGCGCGCCCCGTGAGAAGCCCTCTGCTCCTTCGCGACGTTTCAGACACGGTGGCGTGGACGCCTGGCAAGGTTAGTCGGTTCGCAGTTCGATCACAAGTGCTTGGATGCGGCCGGCGTACCGCTTGCCGCCCGCCTCGGCGCTGGTATAGCGCACGGTAAACGTCCCCGGCTGGCCGCGCGTCCACCGGTCGGCGAGCAGTTGAAGCCGGAGCCACTTACTCACGTACTCGTCGACCACGAAGTGGGGCAATGCAAACGACCGCACCAACGTCGAGTCATTCGGCAGGAGGGATCGCGCGAGGGCCTTGGCGGTAGACGGCGAGACAGTCAGGGGCGACCAGGTGTACTGTATGCGCACGACCCTCTCGACGGCAAAAGTCACAGAGACCCCGCCGGCCGTTTGGACAGCGCCGTGGAGACGTTCCCAGGCTGCCCGACTGAGTCCCAGCCCACCGGACGGGACACGACGAGCTTCTCCCCCGGTACTGACTTCCAGTGCAGCCCGCCTCGCTTCGAGCGAGGCAGACGCAGAGGCGGCACGCGTCGCATCGGGTCGAACTGTGGTCGGTGTTTCTCGCTGGCCGCAGCCATATGCCAGCGCATGAACGACGATGAGTGTGGCGACGAGTCCATACGATTCTGGCTTGCGCTTCACGGTGCCTGATCACTGTAAGCGACCGACCTCAACACCAACCTCAACACAGTAGTCGCCATCGCGCCGCACGCGCACCGCAGCGTGGATCACGCCGCGCAGGGCGTGACCTTGCTGCGCAGCCGGTACCCGATGCCGCGCTCGGACTCGATGTAACGAGGCACGTCCGGATCGTCGCCGAGCTTCTGGCGCAGGCGCCGGATGTATTCCCACAGCGCCTGCACCGAGCCGCCACCATCCGGCCAGGCACGATCGAGCAGCAGCGCGGTCGGCAGGACGCGCCCCGCATTGCGCGCCAGCAGGAACAGCAGGCGTGCCTCGGTCGGAGAGAGCCGGATCGGGTCTTCATTCGGCCGCAGCACCTGCCGGCGCACGAAGTCCACCTGCACGCCGCCGTCCAGCGTCAGCAGCACCGCCTCCGCCTCACCGCCGGGCCAGGCGCGCTCGAGCACGCGCTTGATGCGCGCGTGGAGCTCGCGGTAGCTGAACGGCTTCGTCACGTAGTCGTCGGCGTAGAGCTCGAGCCCTTTGATGCGGCTCTCTTCGTCGTCGAGCGCAGTAAGCATGATGATCGGCACGTCGCCCAGACGCTTGAGACGCTTGGCCACCTCAAAGCCGTCCATGCCGGGTAGAAGCAGGTCGAGCACCGCCAAGTGCGGCAGTTCCTTCTCGGCCAGTCGCAATGCCACTTCGCCGTTGGGCGCCGCCAGGACGTCGTAGCCATCGGCCTCGAGCTGAGCGCTCAGTGTGAACAGCAGATCGGGGTCGTCGTCGGTTATCAGCACATTTCCGGCGGTGGTCATACGCAACTCACTCCTTCGCTCTGCCCCCGCATCAACTGCATCAGCCACTTCAAGCGTTTCGGCCGCTTCGGCCGTTGCAGCCGCTTCAGCCGCTTCGGCCGCTTCGGCCGCTTCGGCATCCGCGTGCCGGCGGCGGTGGACCGATCGCGCCGCCCTGCCCCCGCGGCGCAGCGGCCTGGTCTCGTTCTGCTGGTCTTTTCGCTTCGTCTCCGGGTTGACCCGCCGGCCGGCGCACATTGGCGTTTCTCCGCGGTCCTCGGCGGTCCGGTGACTCGCCGCCCCCCGCGTGTATCTATTAAGCGAGATAGACGATCTCGAGGTGCGGGAGCGCGTTGTGGTGCCGCCCCTTCACTCAACCGGCGATCGCGCCGTTCGCGCCCGCGTGCGTCACCGCAGTCCTGCCATCCTGCTATCTTGTGGCACGCCGGTCGCGCTAGGCTGCCAGTCCCAATCGCTCCAGCGCGTCGTCTTGGCTATCGGCCCATCGTTGCCCGTTAAGAATGTACGGCCCAAAGCTGATGTGGCCGTCCGGCCGGACGTGCGCCAACCACTGCTCCATGCTACCCCGATTCGTCGGCAGCCGCACCGCGTCGCCCAGCAGCCGCCGCCCGTCTTGCAGCACCGACGGTTCGGTAGCCGGCAAGACTAGCTGGATCACGCGGAGCTTCGCTCCCTTCTGCGCCACAATGTGCCACACTGCCTCGACGCCATCCTGATAGCCCACGATCTTCCACCCACGCGCCTGCAGCGTGGTACACGCCTCTTGCAGGAACTCCTCTAACGTGCTCGCCCCGTGTTCTCCGTTAGAACGGTTCATTCGTTTCGTATCTCCTGATACGTGTGTCGCTTGCGCTACCTGCATCGGCCCTCCTTCGCTCGGTTCCATCAAACACCACATCACACCACATCACCGCGGCGTATCCGTATCCGTAACTGACACACGCGGTCCTCCTACTAAAGCCTACCCCAAAGCCTAACCGGCTTACCTCAACGTTTTCCTCAACGCCACGCTGAGATCCGTTGAGGGAAACGTTGAGGTCGGGGGCGTATGATGCCAGCAGGCGGCGCAGTAGTGTCGACGTAATGGTCGCCGGCCGAAGTACGCCTGCGCCGAGCAAGGAGGAGCGAAATGTCGCAGATCACCCGACGCACGTTCGTGCGCAGGGCCGGTGCGGCCGGCGTTGGCGGAGCCGCCGCCGCCATCGCGGCGTGCAGCGCGCCTGGCGCCGAGAGGCCGGTCCAGTCCAAGGGCCCGGTCACGATCAAGCTGGCGATGTGGAATTACCGTCCGGACATCGTCCGCTCCAACCTCGATCGCTTCGAGCAAGAGCACCCCGGCGTCAAGGTCGACGGCCCGGAGACCGGGGACTGCTGCGCCAAGTACCGCGAGCGGATGAACACCAACTTCGTCGGCGGCTACCCAATGGACGCGATGTACATGCGCGACGAGGACGTGGCCGAATGGGCCGAGGCGAAATGGATTCTCCCGCTCGACAAGATGCCCGGCGCGAAGGACCTGGCCAAGGACGAGTACGGCTTCGTCCATGAGCAGACGCACTACAAAGGCACACGGTACGGCACGATCTACTACATTGGTCTGCAGGAGATGCTCTACAACAAGCAGCACCTCGCCGAAATCGGCGCCAAGGAGCCGCCGCAAACCTACGACAAACTCCGCGAGTTGGGACTGCAGCTCAAGCGCCAGCGCATCGTCGAGTTCCCGATCTGGGGGACGCCGAGCGAGGGTTTGCTCGAGGTGGCCTACCTCGCCAGCGGCAAGCGCATGTTCGACGCCCAGAACAACGCGACGTTCGGCAAGGACCCGCTCTTCAAGCAACTCGTCGAGTGGCACGTGCGTGCCTTCCAGGGTGACAAGATCTTCGGCTCGCAGCCGGACGTGCAGGCGCCGTTCGAAAACGGCATGTCGTCGTTTGCCTGGACGTCGTTCTACGACCTCAAGCGGCTGAACGGGATGGCCAGCGGCGCCGTCGCGGGGAAAGCCGGCGGCGGCGCCGCCGGGCAGCTCATGAACGCGGTCAACCCGTCGTTCGTGCCCGGCAAGACGGGTGGCTCGGGCATCTGCCGTCAGTACGCCGTCGCCAAGAACACCAAGTACCCGCTCGAATGCTGGAAGCTGATCTATTTCCTCGGCGGCAAGGATGGCGCCGGCAAGTACTCGGTGGCCAAGCGGTGGTGGCTCGAGCAGGGGCTCTGGTTCGGCTACAAGCCGCTCGAGCAGGACCCGGAGGTACGGCGGTCGGCCGATGGATGGGGCGACATCGTCGCCGCCGGTAAGGTCATCCAGGCCGCTGCCCCCCGTCCCGGCATCACTGCGCCGTGGTCCGATCAGTGGCGCAAGGACTTCACCGCCGTGATCAAGGACGTCATGGAGGGTAAGCTGTCGTCCAAAGACGGTATCGAGCGCGGCGGCCAGCTTTGGGACCAGGGCAAGGCCGATTTCGAGCGCTCCCACGGACGCTGACCGGCCGGCGCCTGCGGCACGCGCGGCGGCGTCAGTACCAATCGCTCCAACTGCCGATCACCCGCCGCGTGCCGCCAAAGCGGTCGCGGAACATGGCGAGGATGGCCGCACCGGCGAGAAGGAGGAGGGCGACGACGCCGAAGACGGCGTAGAGCGGGATCTGTTGCAGCAGGAGCAGTAGCGCTCGGAGCGCGCCAACAGCGACTGCGCCGGCGCCAAACACGACGAGCACGCGCTGGCGCAGCGCGATACCGCCGAGGACGGCCGCCACGCCTTCGAGCACGACAACCGCTGCGTAAAGCGCGTAAGCGCCCCGCTCGGCGAAGCTCTGGTATGCGCTCGTCCCGAGCAGCAGCGCCGCACCGGCGGCGACGAGCAGCCGGTGGGTGTCCGGGCCGGCGTCGATACGGCTATCGTGCGGGAGCTGCACGCCCGCCCACACCAGCCAAAGGCCCGGCACTGCCACGTACCATTGCGGATTCGCGGCCCCAGTATAGCGCGCGATCCAGAAGGTGCCGGCGGCAAGCGCCCCACCGGCGGCGTATTCCAACGCGGGCAAACCGTAACGGTGGCCATCGACGAAGAGCATCAGCGCGAGCGATAGGAGCGCCGCGAGCGCGGCGAGGGCACCTGGGTTGCCGGCCTCGAGAAACTCCGGCACAGCCACACACAACACGGCGGTGAGGGCTGCTCCGATCAGCGCCGCCGGGCGATGCACACGCACCCACTCCCGCTCGAGCGCTTGTACCGGCTCCCGCACCACCTCCGGTACCCCCGGTACCACCCCCCGCCCATCCTCGCTGCGCCGATCCCCGGCGTCGGTAGCCGCTGCCTCGAGCACACGCGGCGATTCGCCGCGCGCGCCACGCCGCTGCCACCACTCCCAGGCGACGCCGCCGACATACACCACCCAGGTAGCGGCCGCGAGCGCCGGCGGCACGTACGCCGGCGGCGTCGCGGCGGCGTCAAACAACGCGACCAGGCCCCCACCCGCGGCGAACGTGGCGACGACGACGCCAATGGGGAAGTGCTCCACGGCAGCGGCGACGTAGACGGCGAAGGCGTAAACCAGCAACGCCCAGCCCAGCATATCGCTCTTGTCTTGGAAGAACAGTCCGGCGACGATCCACGTGGCGTTCACGGCGGCCGCGCCGTAGAGCGGCACCGTCCAGCGCTGCCCCGCGAACCGCCCGGTAACCAGCGCGGCGATGGCGTGCACGACGGGGAGCGGCGTGTACGCCGTCAGCAGGCCGGCGAACGTGGGACGTGGGGGAGGCGGTACGACCAGCTTGACGAGCCAGTACCAGGCGAGGCTCGAGGCGACGCCGGTGAACAGCAGCCAGGCCGGGTACGAGGTATCGACGGCGAGCAGGATACCCAACGCGGCGACGGCCAGGAAGATCGATGCCTGGAGCCAATCCGGCTGCGTGGTCAGGACCAGACAGATGGCGGCCTGAACGGCCGCCAGGCCGCGCACGGCCGATGGGAGCGCCGCGGGCGGGAGGCGGCGCGCCGCGAGCGCATAGAGCCACGCGAGAAAGAGCAGCGCGAGCGAGCCCACCGTCTCACTCCACTCGAGCGCCTCGCCGGCCGAAACCACGGCCAAGGTAAGCAGGAACGCGACCAGCACCGTGAGCCGCCTGCGCTCGGAGCGCCACAGGTACACGCTGTAGCCAAGCGTCAGTCCGGCCAGCAGCGCGGTAGGCCGCCACTGCACGATCCAGCGAGGCGCCTCGGACCGAAGAGAAAGCGCGGTGGAGTCGCGCAGCTCCGCAGGCACGCCCAAGAAGGTCCACGCGAGCGCGAAAAGAGCGGTGCCGTGCACAAAATACTCTGCCGGCGACGTAAACACCTTGGCAAACGGCGCGGCGGGCGCAGCGGGGGACGAGCCGCTGCGGCGTAGCCACGCCGGACGATGCGCCGCCAGCACGTACAGCAGCATGAGCGGCGCGAGGCCGGCGCCACGCCAGACGTCGAGGCCCAGAACGTTCAACGCGCCGAGCCAACCGACCGCGACGGCAGCCAGGCTCAAGGTGGCGTACCCCACCGAGTCGAGCTTCGCCGCGAGCGCGCCATAGAGCAGGGCACAGCAGGCGCCGGCGACCGTCACCGCCAGCTCGACCGAGATGCCATACTGCCTGAGGACGAGAAAGACGTAGGCGGCGACAAACACCAGCGGGACCATGAGGGCAAAGATCGCCAGGTACGTCGTCCCCACGAGGCGCAGCTTCGGCGTTTTCAGGCAAACCCAGGCGGCAGCGCCGAACACCAGGTCGAGCGCGAGCACGGCGGCGAAGCGCACGAGGCCGCCGAACGTATCGGCACCGTACACCTCGAAGAGCAGCGTCGCCACGATCAGCAGAAACGCGCCGACGTACGAGACGATGAGAATACTCCGGTCGGCCAGGAACTCCTGAAGAGAGAAGGCTCCGCCGGGCGCCGCTGCAAGCGCCGGTGCAGGTTCGCTGGGACGTGGCGCTGCACGTGGTGCCGCCGCGAGGCCGGCGCGCGCGCTGGCGATGGATCGCGTCGACGCGGCAGCGGCCGCTGCCGCCAGCGCCTCCCACCGCTGCCAGTACCGCTCGCGCAGCGCGGCGAGCGCTTCGTCGGTCACGGGCCCAAAAGGCTCGAGCCGGCTCAGCTCATCCCGGATCACAGCCAGCCGCGTGCGCTCGTCGACACCCGCCGCGATCTGCTCCGGCAACCCGTCTCCCGGCTGCGCTGCCTCCAGTTCGTCTGATCCGGCCGGTCCGGCCCGTCTCGCTGGCGTGGCTGGCGCCGGTTCGCCGGGAGCGGCGTGGGCATCCGATGCCCCCAATGGGCGCAGTGGCTCGCGTGGCACAGGCCCCTCCTGCGCCAGGAACCGGAGAATTCTGTCGAGCAGTCCCATCATCCGCTCCCTGACCAGCATATGGTCTGGTGTACTGTGCTGGACAGCCCATCATAGCCGCCCCAACGCAGATCAGAGAACAAAGGGGACGATGGGCACAGGCCGCACAGTCTGGCAAGGGTGCAGGCAAACGATCCGGACACGCCGTAGGGGCCGACCTGGGTGTCGGCCCAGGAGCGACCGGGCCGACACCCAGGTCGGCCCCTACGGCCACGGCGGCTGCATCCGGAACTTTTGCCTGCGCCCTCCTGGCAACGTCCGGTGGCCGGCGCGTAGACTCACCGCCACGGAGTAAGAAAGAATGGTTTACCGTGCCGGACTGATCGGCTGCGGCGGCGTCAGTCGCAGCCACTCGGCGGGTCTGCAGGCCGCGCGCAACGTCGAGTTGGTCACATTGGCCGACGTGTACGAGCCGAACCTCGAAACCGCGGGGAAAGCGTACGGCGTCGACCGGTTGTACACCGACTTCCGCGAGATGATCGAGCGCGAACAGCTTGACATCATCGCCATCTGTACCCAGGCGCCGCAGCACGCGCCGATCGCCATCGCCGCGGCTGTAATGGGCGTGAAGGGAATCATCTGTGAGAAGCCCATCGCGCTCACGCCGGCCGAAGCCGACGCCATGATCGCGGCGTGCGACCGCGCTGGGACGAAGCTGGCCATCAACCACCAGACGCGGATGATCCCCAATACCTTCCTGGTGGAGCAGATACTAAAGGAAGGCGTGATCGGTGACCTGCGCGCGGCGCGCCTGATCGACAAGGGCGGCCGGCCCGCCGGCAACTCGCTGATGGAGCTGCTCACCCACGTCTTCGACCTGCTGCGCATCTATGCCGGCGATCCGGCGTGGGTCTCTGCCCATCTCACCGTTGGGGCGAGCGGCCCCGGCCGCCAGGACGAGCCGCAGCGGCTGGCCGCTATCGACGACGTCGTCTACAGCCAGACGGCGTGGCCGCGCGACCGCGACTGCGGCCTCGTGCTCGGCGACCGCTGCAACGCCACCTTCGGCTTTGGCCCGCGTGAGAACTGGCACAACGGGCTGACCGCGAGCCTGGAGTCGTACTTCCAACCGATTCGCAGCTCCACCGGCGAGCCCTGGCACCCCAATCTGGAACTGGTGGGGACCGATGGCATCCTGTTCCTCGGCGGCACGAGCAACCACGTCGACGTCTATCTGCACCGCGGTGCGTGGGCCCCGCCGGGCAAGCTGGAGCGCTTCGATGCGCCACCCAGGGAGATCGCGCCGGGGCCGTACCAGGAGCGCGGCCAACAGGCTCCCTACCACACCGGCATGGTCGAGGAGCTGGTCGCCGCCATCGAACAGGGGCGCGAGCACCGCAGCAGCGGCCGCGCTGGCCGCTGGGCGCTGGAGATGATCATGGGCGTCTACGAGTCGCATCGTCGCGGCGGCGCCAGGGTCGAGCTGCCGCTGGCGTACCGCGGGCATCCGCTGCAGCGCTGGCTCGAGGAAGACGGCAGGCCGCTGCCACCGAAGCCCGAGGCACGGGTGAAAGTCCTCAACGTGCCGGCGCCGGTCGGATGACCAAACCCGAGCACGGCGACCGCCGGCGTGGCCGAGCCGTCCAACTGGCAGTCGCCGGGTGTTTCGCACGATTGCTCACAAGGAGTGGAGCGTGGGAGCGGGAAAACCGCGTGACAGAGCACCAAACGTCGTCTTGTTCATCAGCGACCAGCAACGGGCCGACACGATGCCCGGCGTGCGCGCCGCGCCGGGCATCCAGACGCCGCACTTGGAGTGGCTTGCCCGCCAGGGGACGCTCTTTCGGAACGCGTACTGCGTCACACCCATGTGCTCGCCGGCGCGCGCCTCACTGCTGTCGGGGTTGTACCCGCACACGACGGGAATGGTGTCCAAC
The DNA here is from genome assembly GCA_016199265.1 of Chloroflexota bacterium. Classification (GTDB taxonomy): domain Bacteria; phylum Chloroflexota; class UBA11872; order UBA12225; family UBA12225; genus JACQGX01. The sequence continues at coordinate 13,525 of JACQGX010000005.1, forward strand.
CACCAGGAGCGGCCGATCTCCAACGAGCTGCACCTCTCGCCGGACGTCAAGCTGCTGGCCGACTACCTCCAGCCGCTGGGGTACGCCTGCGCCTACACCGGCAAGTGGCACCTCGGCACCGGGGGCGACCGCCGAGGCTTCGCCGACTTGGTGACGCGATCTGGCGACTACGACACCGACGGGCCCGAGCAGAACGAAATTCTACGCTTCTGTGACCGAGTGGGCGTAGACATCGGCGGGAAGGCGCTGGGCTACGACGTCGATCCCGCCGGCTACGATCCGCACACGCGCGTCGGCGCCTCGCTATTGCCGCTGGCGTGGCATCCCTCGACGCTCGACGCCGTCCGCGCCGCACAATTCGTCCGGCAAATGGCGCACGATCTACGACCGTTCCTACTCGTCTACTCGTGCCACGAACCCCATCCGCCCTTCGTCAGTCCGCGGCCATTCGCCCAAATGTACGCGCACCTCCGCGACCAGATGCCCCTGCCCGAAACGCGGCGCGACGACCATGGTCCGAGACTCCTGCGGCATCGGCCGGACTGGCAGCTCAAGCCGGTGGCGGAGTACGACGACGACGAACTGCGGGCGATGTGGGCCGCCTACTACGGCGCCGTGAGCTACGTCGATTACCTCGTTGGCACCATCCTGGCCGCGCTGATCGAGACCGACCAGTTCAACGACACGCTCTTCATCTATACGTCCGATCACGGCGAGATGCTCGGCAGCCACGGCTTGCTGCTCAAGGGCGCGGTGCTCTACGAGGAACTGGTGAACATCCCGCTCTTGATCAGACCGCCACGCGGGCTCGATGCGCCGCACGAGACGCGGCGGCTGGTGAGCCACGTCGATCTCGCGCCGACGATCCTCGAATGGTGCGGCGCAGACGTGCCCCACGCGCTGCAGGGCACCAGCATCCGCGCGCTGGCCGAGGGTGGGGACGAGCCGGCGCACGATGGGATCGCGCTCGAATACCACTCCAGCAACTGGGGCGAGCGGCCGGCGCCGCTGCGCAGCTGGTGTACCGAAGACTGGAAGTACGTCGAAACGGTCGGCGGCGATGACGAGTTGTACAACTTGCGGGCCGATCCGCTCGAGCGGCACAACCTGATCGACGAGCCGGCGGCTGCCGAAGCACGCGCGGCGATGCAGTCGGCGCTGCACGCCTGGCTCCGGCAGTCAGGCGACCGTTGGCCGGAAGTACCGGTGCCCGAGCGTGAAGTGCCAAAGGACCCCGGCGGGCCGTGGGCGTCGTACCGCTAGCCCTGCTTTGGCGTGGTGCCTCGTAGGGTCGGAAGGCCAGGATGGTAGCCGGTCGCGCAACGCGCCGTCAGGGTAGCGGTCAACGCCGATTCAGGCGGCCAGCGGTCGCTGTGGGTCCAGGTTCATCAATCGGCTGCTTGCAGCCGAGGCGCCCATCTACAATGCGTGATGGTAGCGTAACCACAGTTCTACCCGAGTCGTGTTGCTGGAGGTGACGAAGCAGATTAACGACGCCCTCCTGTAGCCGCCTGCATAGCGTGGGGAGATGGCAGAATCAGCCGCCGCCAAAGGCGATTCCCCGGTCACGGCTGGGTCATGGCCGATAGGTCAGCGCAAAGCTGCCCGCGCGGGGCCGGTCTCCCAGTCCGCTGACCCGGAACCCCTTGGGTGGCAGCTTGCCATCAGGGCCGTCGCGCTCGCGCAGGCCGAAGTTGATGGCCACCTGGATGCCGGACGCGAAGCGCGTGACTTGGACCTCGTGATCGTCCGACAGGAAAGCGTGCGACTCCATCTCGTCAAAGGCAACGTGGCGAACTACCTTGCCCGTTGCCTCGTGTGCCATGGCGATCCGCCCGCGCCAGGCGGGGTAGTCGTGCACGTTCAGAAAGTACAGTGGCGGGACGCCCAGCAGGAGGTCGCGTAGCAGCTTGTCGGTGAAGTCGGTGCCGCGAGTCGCCGTGTAGTCGTCGATGGCGTGGCAATAGGCAACGGCGGCATCGTGAAAGACCAGGTGCCAGAGCGGCACGGGGAAGGTGCGCAAGACTGTGGGGGCGGTAATCGGGATGCTCATGCCGTTGCAGTATTCCACCTCGGGTACGGCGTACGACTGCAAGTGTTCGCCCCCGTAGACCAGCCCGAGCGAGTGCAGGTACCGGGCGACCTCACGGCGATTGGCGCGGTCTTGGGCGCGGGTGAGCGGGTGCAGGGGCGAGTAGCACTCCTTCCAACGGATGTTGACGCAGTCGACGTAGGTCGCCAGCAGGCCCAGCTCGCGGACCACCTCCGGCATGAAGCGGTGCAGCAGCGGCACGAATTGGCTGGAGCAGACGCGGTTCCAGCGGCCGCCGACTTGCGGATGCCCCGGCTCGGTCCAGTTCATCAGCGAGGCGTCCCAGTGCGGCGACTCCTCGAGCAGCGCGGTCACGTCGTTGTAGAGGGCAAACAGGTATCCGGCGTCGTGCGCCGCCTGGATCGCCGCTCTCAGGTCCTTGATCGGGCCGGGCGCGGTGTCGAAGGGAAGGGCATGCGGCGGCTGCCGCGTGAACGCCCCCCAGAGGTGCACGAACGCCGCGGGGAGCTGGAGGGCACCGTGGAGGTCGCGTACGATGCGCGCCACGTCCGCGTATCGGTAGCTATAGGTCGGGTACGTCGGCGGGTGGTGCGGATAGCCGCCGTAGAGCGCAATGCAGGGCGCGCCGGCCAACCGGGCCGCCGCCGGGCGCTCCGACGCCTTTTCGCGCAGCGTCTTGAGCTCGCCGATGGCGCGCGCGTACCGACGATAGCGCTTGGCCATCGCCACGTAGTCCAGGTCCGGGCCGAAGACGAACCGCGCCCGACGCGGATAGCCCAGTGTGCTCCGACTCGACAGCCACTTGGGCGAGACGGCAGCGATGCGGGGCAGCGGTGAGACTTCGCCGCGCGCGTCGTAGGCGTGCTGCAAGTTGTAATTGGCCACCGTCTGTAGCGCGACGTCGTCCGCTGTCTCCAGGATGCACAGGAAACCGCCGGCGCCGTTCTGGCCCCCTGCATCCCGCTGCACGCCGTACCAGGGCATCGAGGGGAACGGGATCTCGTTCAGCGCGGTATCTCCCCGTGAACGGTCCTCGAACTCCCAGAAGTTCACCGTCGCCAGGTCAACGTAGCCCGTGGGGACGAGCGTACCGGACCAGAACGGCAGGACGAGCGCTCCCGGCTCGACGATCGTCGTCAGCGCGCCGAAACGCAGCGGGTATTGGATCGCCACGAGCGCGAAGCGATCCTCGTCCAAGCGCACCTCGTCCAGTGTGAGCAGCAATTCCGGTTCGCCCTCTGCTAATTCGAGCCGCGCCACCACCCGGCTGCCCGACACCTCCGTCCCATCGGCGCCACTGAGCTCGTCGAACGTGATGCGTGCGCCGGCCGCGGTGCGCTCCACCGCGATGGCGAGCGAGCGAGAGAGGTCGCAGGCGATCCTGGCGCCGCCGGCCTGCGCCTCCACCACGACCTCGCCGGCGGAGCGGAACCACGGATCCGGTACCCACTCGACGCCGCTGGTTTTGTCGACGACCGCAAACCAGCCGCGCTCGCCGTCGATGGTCACCTGCAGCCGGTCGTGCTCCACGATGGTGCCGGTCATCACGGCTGTACCTCCGGCGGCTGGCCTCGCAGGCCCGACGCGCATACCACCGCGCAGAGCCGTTCCAGCACTACATCCGCCTCGCCCGACTGGAGCGGCTCGGCGTTGAGGTAGATGCTTTGGTCGTCGGCAACGGCGACGTCGATCGCCGGCTCGCCTGCGAGTAATGCGCGGCTCACCGCAAGCCCGTCCAGACCGAGCGCCGGATGGAAGGTCACCCGCGCCCGCGGAAACGGCTGGCCGGCCTCGCCGGGAAACTCGCGGCTGGCCGTGACGCCCGGCAGGCTACCTAGCCGCTCGATCCAGCCGGCCGTTACCCGCTCCACTCGCGCCGCTATCGCGGCGTGGTCCTGCTGCAGGAACCACTCGACCGCCGCCAGTAAGCCCACCATCTCCTCCTTGCCTACCTTCATTGGACGCCCCAGGCGCTGGTGCGGCGAGGCGTGGAGCGCGCACGCCTCGATCAGTTCCTTGCGGCCCACGATTAGTCCGGAGGCTTGGGGTCCACGCAGCGCCTTGCCGCCGCTGAATATGGCCAGGTCGGCGCCCATTTCCGTGAAGCGCCAGAGGTTCTCCGGCGGCGGGAGTTGGGCGGCGGCATCCACCACGACCGGCACACCGGCTGTGTGCGCGATGGCAACCACCCGCTCGAGCGGCAGCGCCCCCCGGGCGAAGTGGTGTCCCGCAAAGAAGAACACGGCGGCGGTGCGCTCAGAAAGGGCGGTCTCCAGCTCCCACTCAAACGTCTGCAGCGCGTTGCCGATCTGGACGAGCCGGCCGCCGGCGAGTTTCAGCGCCGGATCGTACGGGTTCCGGTGCGCGCAGTGGACGACGATCTCCCGCCGCGGCAGCGCGCCAGGGCCTTCGTCGATCAGCCGTGCGACGGCGCGCATGTCCCGGCCGGTCATACAGCCGAGCGCGCTCAGAACGAGCCCGGCAGACCCGCCGGCACAGGCGAGCGCCGCCTCGTTGCGCGTCAGCGCCGCCAACCGCTGCGACACCGCTTCTTGTAGGTGGTGCATGTCGACAAAGCTGTCGGCGGCCGCGCGCATCGCATCGAGCACGGGCGCCGGCATCAAGGAGCCGCCGAGGCGAGTTAGGGCCGCGTTGGCGTTGATGATGGGGCGCAGCCCCAGCCCCTCGTATACGCTCGCTGCCTCAGGCCGCGCTTCCCTACCGGCTGCGGGTGTGGCTGTCGTCTGCACCATGCGATCCTCCCATGTACCCAATCAGGCGAAGTTGAGTCCGTACCAGAGCGCGGGGAACGGCAGGACCTGGGCGAGCTGGGCCCGCAGTCGGTCGGAGCCAACCGGCTGCGCGGCGGCCGCGGCCGCCGGATCGACCGTGCCGAACAGGAAGACGCCAAGTGCATCGATCCCGGTCACTACCACCTCCGCGCCGGCATGGCGGATGCCAAAGCGGCCCTCCGGTGCGCCCAGCGGCGCGTCGGCCCAGAATCGCAGGCGGCCGGCAACGTACTGTCCCAGCCGCGCCGCCAGGAGCGGCCGCAACCGTTCCATCAATTGCGGAAAGTTGATAACGCGCAGCGTACCCCAGACGTGGGCCGGCGTCGGCGTGAGGCCTGCGGCCTTAAGCATCGATTGCAGTACGGTGTCCCACCGTCCAACGTGGACGACCAACCGCTCCACTCCCAGCCGCTGCACCAGGGCGGCGAGTCCGGCCACTATCGCCGTGCGGTCGCCGGCGAACTCGGCCACCCGGCTGAAACGTGGTGCCGTCGGACCGGCGGCAGGTTCAGGCGACTCAGAAGCCGGCTGCCACACGACGCAGTAGGCCCGACCAGTGCCGTTTCGGCCGAAGGCGAAGATCCTGGCTGCCCGGTTGAGCGCCCACCCCGACTCGAGCGCCCACTGCCAGTCCTCCCGCGGCCGCAAGAAGCGGTTCGGCTCGGCCTCGTAGAGCGCTGCCAGCGTCGTCGCCGCGATGTCGACCGACTCGATGGGCCGAACCTCGACGTCTGGTGCGAGCCCTCGCAGGCGTGGGGCGTGCTCCGGCGTGACGTCGTACTCGGCGTCGGCCCCGACACGGCGGCAGCCCACGCGGGTGTAGAGGCCGCGCGCGCCGGAGATGAGCATGAAGTCGATCCCGTCGCCCGCGGCCTTGTCACACGCATCCTGGAACAGAGCGCTGGCGTAGCCCCGGCCGCGCTGGTCCTCGAGGGTCGCCACGCCGCCGACGCAGGCGACGTCGACCCGGCAGCCAAGCAGCGTTGCCGGCCGCTTGGTCATTCCCACGTGCGAGACGACCCGGCCGTTTGCAGCCATGACGCGCAGGTTCTCTCGATTGGGCTCGTTGAAGAGCTGCGGGTAACGCTCGAACATGCCGGGAAAGAGGGCGGCGTTGACCAGCGCCCGCACCTGCTGCCACTCGTTCGGCTGCAGCGCCCTCGGCCCCTCCACCACGTCCACAGTGCCCCAGGCTCCCTAGAGCAGCCCGGCGGCGCCCAGGGCCGCCTCGGTAGTGGCCAGGAGGGCGCGCGTCGCCTCCCGAGCCGCCTCGGGCGAGCGCGCTGCCACCGCTCGGTACATCGCCTCGTGCTCGCGGACGCGCCGCGCCGGGCCGCCGTCGACGGGGTACGTGGTCTCCATGCTCCGCAGCAGCGGTTCGTGGATGGCCTCGCTGATCGCCACCATCACCGTGTTGTGCGCCGCTCGCGCCAGCATTTCGTGGAACGCCGCGTCGGCGGCGACCTGGTCCGACAGCGGATCGGACGCACGTCCCAGACGGGAGAGGGCGCGCTCGAGCGCCCGAAGATCCTCGGCGGTGGCCCGTTCGGCGGCCAATCCCGCGATCTCCACCTCGAGCAGGCGGCGGGTTTCGAGGAGGTCGACCAGCCCGGCGCGCTCGCGCCGCAGCAGGAGCGCCAGCGCGTCGGCGACCGGCCGGGTGGACGCGCCGTTGACTTCGAGGCCGACGCCGTGGCGCACCGTGATCAGCCCGCGCGCGACCAGCGTCTTGGCCGCCTCGCGCACGGTTGCGCGGCTGACGCCGAAGCGCGCGGCCAACTCGACCTCGGGCGGTAGCGCCTGGCCGGGGGCGAATCGGCTCTCGACGATCCAATCGGCGAGCTGTGCTGCAATCTGCTCGTGGAGCTTTGGTCCCTTGACCAGTTCCGGCAACGGCAGAGGCCGGTAGCGCGCCTCTGGCACGCTGGGTTGGGAGGGGGAGCCGTCTGCTGCTCTGTCAATCACTATGTCTGAGTCCTCCGTGGCGGCGTCTTGACACGACCGACGCACACATTTTACAATGCTAGATGTCTGATGTCTAGTAGCCCGATATCACGCACTGAGCTAGGCGCGGTTGGAGCCGGTAGGGCAGACATCGCAGTGCCAGTCGTGCCCTGCTGGGCGATACATGAGTTGACGCTGCGGGCAGCGGCCGACGCCGAGAACCCGTTTCTCGAGGCCGCGCTCGAAGGCGAGTTCGTTGCTCCCTCCGGGCGCACGATGGTGGTGAGCGGCTTCTATGACGGGGAAGACACTTGGCGGCTGCGGTTCGCGCCCGACGAGGAGGGCGATTGGACCTACCTGCTTCGGGGCCACGGTGTCGACGTTACCGCGCGCGGCCGGCTGCAGTGCGTGGCGCCAGAGGGACCAGGTCGGCACGGATTCATCCGCATGCACCCGGAAAATCCCTACGCCTTTGCGTACGCGGACGGCGCGCCCTTTTTCCCGATGGGGGACACCTGCTACGGGCTGTACACCGACAGCCACCTGACGGCCGGTCTCCGCCGCCAATACCTGGACACGCGCCAACGGCAGCGCTTCAACTTCATACGGTTCCACATCATCAATAGCCTGACGCGCGCGGCCGCCGAACCTGCCTGGTGGCCGTGGACCGGTACCCCAGACGCCCCGGACCTGGATCGGCTCAACCCGGCGTTCTTCCGCGGACTGGACGGCGTGCTGCGGGAGCTGGCGGCGCGGCGAATGCACGCGGAGTTGATCCTGCTGAACTTTTACCAGTCGCCGGCGCCCTTGCCGTTCAGTGACACCGGCCGCTGGACGCCGGCACGGGAGCGCCTCTGGCTGCGCTACCTCGTGGCCCGCTACGCAGCCTTCAGCACCATCTTCCTCTGGACGCTGGCCAACGAGTACGAAACTCACCCGGATGGCCAATACCGTCTGGACGTGCCTGATGACCCCAATTGGGCCAAGGCGACGGCCCGGCTGATCAAGCAATACGATCCCTACGGGCACCCGGCCACCGTCCATCCGGTGGTCTCGTCCAGTACGACCGGCACACGCAACCGCGACCCCTTCGAGCCGCCGTGGCGCATCGGCGGGTTCTTCGGTGAGGACGACGCGGTCGATGTGCTTTCCCAGCAGACGTCGATGGCGGCCGGCATCGAGACCGCGAACTGGGACGAGACACTCCAGTGCTGGCGGGGCGACGCTGCCGGTGTGGAGGCGAGCATCGCGGCGGACCGCGTCTACGGCAAGCCCGTGCTCAACACGGAGAACGGCTACGAATACCTGCGCGGCTATGGGACGTTCCGGCGCCAGGTACACCACACGGACAAAGTGCGCCGCGCCTCCTGGCGCATCGTCTGTGCCGGCGGCTACTTCGCCGCCGGGTTCATGGGCACACAAGGCTTCGGCGACGCCTACGAGCGCCAGGAGCCGGACGAGCGCTATCCGTTTGTCGTCTCGGACATGGGCGCGGCGCCGCAGCTATCAGCGCTCTACGATTTCTTCTCTGGACTGCCCTTCTGGCGGACGCATCCCTTCGCCGGCGTGGAGGGCGATGTGGTGGCGCTGGCATCCCCCGGCGAGGTCTATGTCGCGTACCTGCCCCACGGCGGCCGACTGACGCTCGACCTGAGCGCGCTTCACGGGAGGGCGACCGGTCAGTGGTTCAATCCCCGCACCGGCGACTGGGAGCCGACCATGGAGGTGGCGGCCGGCGTGCCGTGCGAGTTCACCGCGCCGGACGGAGAAGACTGGGTCCTGCTCGTGGCCGCCGCGCCGACGGCGCCGGTCGAGATCCTCATCCCCGACGACGGCGGCACGCCGCGCGACCCGGCGCGCATCCGCCAGACCGGGGAGCACGCCTGGCACGTGAGCGCGCGCCGTGAGGAGGGGCCAAACCCGCTCGCCCACGCCATCTCACGGGTAGAGCTGTGCCTGCGCAACCGCTCCACCGCGCCGCAGGACGTGGCGCTGGCGATCGACCTCGACGGCGACGGCACCGCCACGCGGCGCGAGGGGCGCTGGCCGGCGCTAGGCAGCGCGGGGGGAGTCGAGGAGCGTGACTACGTCTACGTGCGGCCACCGGGTGGCGCCTGGCAGCGCCTGGACGGGGAGCTAGACGGCTGGACGCTACGGGTCGGTCTGCGCCTACCGCCCGGTGAGACGCTGCTGGGGCTCAGTCCGTGCTACGGATACGAGGACTACCTGCGCTTCGTCCGGTCGTTGCCCGAAGGGCCGCTGCTGCGGAAAGAGCTCATGGGCCGCAGCGATGGCGGACGCGAGCACTGGGCGTTGCGCATCACCGACCCCAGCGCACCGGCCGAGCCGAAGTGGCGGGTGCTGCTCGTGGCGCGGCGCCACGCCTTCGAGACCTTCGGCTCCTTCGCCGTCGAGGGTATGGTGCGCTACCTCCTGAACGAGCCACGTGGGGCGAATCTCCACCTCTTCGAGTTTGAGATCCACCCGATGCTCAACGTCGACGGTGTCGCCCTAGGCTACGAGTACGGCGCGGGGGTGGAGCACGGGCTGGAACGGGACTCCACCGTGTGTGCCAGCGGGCGGCTGTACTTCGCCCGCATCGACGACTGGCGGCCGCACGTGCTCGTCAGCTTGCACAACTGGATCACCCCGCGGGCATGGGACGTGATCTCGTACACCGACGTCGACGCCGCCGGTCGGCGGATCGACCGTGCGCAGGAGTTCTTCCGGTGGTTCTTCCCGCTGCAGACCGAGTTCGGTAAGGGCTGGCTCAACGACGTCGACGCGCCGCTCGCCCACAACTGGGCCCGCGAGGACGAGAAGGTCGAGACAAAGATGACCGAGCCGCTGATGTACGCGCGGCGGCGCTACCGCACCGAGGTGTGGGTGCCGGAACTGCCGTGGTTCGGGCGTGATGACCGGAATCCCGCAGAGGTTGCGCGCGAGGCCGGCCGGCGTTACCTGCGCGCGCTGTTCCAGACGCTCGTCCGCCTCTACCAGTTGCCGGGGGTCGTGCTCGAGCCCCCGCAAGAAGAGGCGTGGCTAAGTGCGTGGGAGGCGGCCCGTGTCGATCCTGCCGGCACTCGACTCGGCCGCGACACGCTCCCGCGCGGTGGGCCGCTCATGCTGGATCGGGTGGTCTTCGCTCGCGGTCTTGCGCTCCCGGCGGGCACCACCGCCTCGTTTGCGCTCGAGGGCCGCTGGGAGACGTTCGCCGCCGTGGTCGGTGTGGCGGAGGGTGGGGATCGAGACGCGGCGCTGGAGCTGCGCGTCGAAGGCGATGGGTGCCCGCTGTGGGTGGCCGGTCTGTGCCGGCCGGGCGAGCGCCGGCGTCGAATCGAGTTGGACGTGCGCGGAGTGCGAGAGTTGACCCTCGCTACGGTCGACCCCGCCGCGGCTGCCAGGGCCGAACGCGGCCTCATCGCACTGTGGGCCGATGCAAAGGTGTGTCGGGTGGCAGCGTGAGCTCCCGGCCAAAAGAGACAGTAATAGGAGGTCGAGCATGAACCTGTGGCGCAAGACACTCACCAAGCGCAGCCTGCTCACACAGACAGCAGCGGCCGCCGGCGGGGCCGCCGCCGTCACGAGCGCGTGCGTGCCGTTCCAGATCGGAGACAGTGGGGGCGCACCAGCCAGCAGCGGCGTAGCCGGCACGATCCGCTGGTCCTACTGGGCCAACGACGGCTTGGCCCCCATCTACGACCAGATCGTCGACCGGTTCCAGCAGGAGTACCCGAAGGTCAAGGTCGAGAAGGAGCGGGCGAGCCAGGGCACGGGGGAATGGACGCCACGGGTCCTGGCGCAGATCGCCGGCGGCGATCCACCCGACGTGATCGAGCAGACTCCTCAGCACCTGACGGATTTCAGCGGCCAGGGTGCCTTGATCGACCTGAAGCCGCTCATGACGGCGCACAAGCTGGATACCGGCGACTTCTTCGAGGGCGGTATTCGGGGCGGCGTGCGTAGCGGCAAGCAGTTCGGCCTGCCGTTCAACATCTTCTTCCACACCATCTTCTACAACAAGAGGCACTTCCGCGAACGCGGGTTGGCCACGCCGGCAGCCAACTGGACCTGGGACGACCTGCTAGACGCGGCCCGCAAGCTCACCAGCGACACCGGCAGCCAGAAGCAGTGGGGCTTCCACGCCAGTACCGGTCAGTGGATGAACTCGATCGTGCCGCGCATCTGGCAAAACGGCGGGGAGGTGTTGAGCGCCGATGAGACACAGTGCCTCCTCGACCGCAAGCCGGCGATCGACGCCGTCCAGTGGTGGTTCGACATGGCCAACAAGTGGCAGGTCGCGCCCACGCGCGCGGAGCTCGAAGCGGAACGCCCGGTGCTCGGCGACCCGACGAACGCCATCCGGCAGCAGCGGGTGAGCATCGTGTCGTGGGGCACCTGGCTGCCGTCGCAGCTCAACATCACGCCCGACCTGGAGTGGGACCTGCAGGCGTGGCCGGTCCCCCGCGGCGGCAAGCGGGCGACCGCCCTTGGCCAGCTCAATGTAGCGATCACCCAGGGCACAAAGGCACCGGACGCAAGCTGGGCGTTCGTCGTCTTCCAAATCGGCAAAGAGGCGCAACTCATCCATGCCATCAATGGCGACTGGAGCCCGGCGCGCAAGAGCGTGGCCGCCGACCCCAAGGCACAGGCCGGTCTGGGCAGCAACAAGAACTTCCGTGCGATCATCACCGAGCTCGAGGCGGGCCGCCCCGGAATCAACAGTTTGGTACGCTGGACTGACCTCAACCGCTTCCTCAACCCGGCCATGGACCAGATCTTCGGCGGTGCAGCCGCGTCCGTGGTCTTAACCGAGGCGACGCGGCAGATCAACGAGGCGCTCAAGAATCCACCCAAGTAACTCCATGTCGATCGACGAGGACAGGACACGGTGACGCACGGGACGAGGATGAGCCAGATTGACGACCTGCTGGCCGCCGGCGCCAGGCCGCCGCACGTGGGCCGGTGGGACGTGTACGAGCTCACGCTGCGGGCGCACGCGCGCTACGCCAATCCATTTCAGGACGTGCGTGTGACCGCGGTGTTCACCGCGCCGGACGGGCGGCGGGTCACGGTGGCTGGGTTCCACGACGGCGGCGACACGTGGCGGGTGCGGATTGCGCCAGACCAGCCCGGCGCATGGGCCTTTGAGGCGGCGAGCGAGCCGGCGGACGCCGGGCTGGCCGCGCGGGGCGAGCTCCGCTGCATCCCCGGCGTGGGCCGCGGCTTTGTTGGCCAGCACCCCGACAACCCCTACGCCTTCGCCGACGCCGACGGCACCCCCTTGTTCCACCTGGGTGATACGTGCTATCCCCTGGCCGCCCTGCCCCGCGCCCAGCGCCTGGCCTATCTCGAGCGGCGGCGGGCCCAGGGATTCAGCCACGTCCGGTTCCAGCTCAGCGGCGGCCGCTTTCGGAACTCCCCCGTTGCCTGGTCGTTCGGCGGCACGCCGCTTGAGCCGGACCTGCATCGCTACAACCCGGCCTACTTCCAGCGTCTCGACGGGCTGCTCTCCGACGTGCGTGCGGCCGGCCTCCTGGTAGAGGTCATCCTGTTGGACTATTACCGCTACCGGCCGGACATTTTTGGCGCCGGGACCGGGAGCGCCGGACCGCGGGCGGGCCAACAGCCGCTGCTGACCGCGGGGTGGACCCCGGAGCGCGAGGAAGTGTTCCTCCGCTACGTGCTCGCCCGCTATGCGTCCGACCGCACCGTCCTCTACTGGACGATCTGCAACGAGTACGAGGTCTATCCGGACGGCCAGTACCGCTTTGACGAGCCGCAGGACTCCGATTGGGCAAAGGCGCGTGCCGCCCTTGTGCGCGCGCTCGACCCGTACCGTGGGGCGATGGCGGCGACGGTGCACCCCGCGAGCAGCGTCCCCTTCTACGGCCGCCTCTTTGGCGAGGGACGTGAGATCAATCCGCTGCTGGTGCAGCTCCACGGCGAGGAGACCAGGATCGGCCCCGGCCTGAGCGATGGTAGCGGCGCCGGGCTGGAAACGAAGCTGCTGGCGCTGCGCCGGCACAGCAAACCCGTGGTGGACGGCGAGTTCGGCTACGAAACCAACGGCTACACCGGCCACGGTGTCAATACCACTACGGCCCTGCAGCGCCGCAACGCGTGGCGCATCTATCTGGCCGGGGCCTGGGCCTCGGCGGGCTTCCGCAGCACGGTCTGGAACTTCCCGGACATCACCTGGGACCTCGACAACAACGGTGGCCAGGGCCAGCGGCAGCTCGCTCACTTAGCTCGGTTCTTCCAGGAGCACGTGCGTTATTGGGAGCTCGTGCCGGCGCCCGAGTTGGTCGAGCCGCCGGCCCTGTGCGCCGCCGTGCCCGGCCGGCAGTACGTCGTCTACTTCCCGGAGGGCGGCGCCACCATGCTCGACCTAACCGGTGCGGCGCAGCCGCTGGCCGGCGCCTGGTTCGATCCGCGGACCGGCACGATGGGCGAGCCGTTCGCCGTGCCGCCGGGAGAGCGCCGGGAGTTCCTCGCGCCGGATGGGGACGATTGGGTGCTGCTGGTGACACGCGAGCCAGGGCTGACCAGCAGCGAGGCGGCCCGTGCCGCGCCAATCACCGTGGAAGCCCCCGAGGACGGCGGCGCACCACGCGAGCCGTGGCGGATCCCCCGCAACGGAGCACACGACTTCACGGTCGAAGGGTACGGCTACACCATGGTCGAGGTCGTCAACCACGGCCCGACCCCACAGCGCGTGCTGCTGCGCGGCTTCGCCTCGGCCTATGGCCGGCAGCAGGATCGGCGCATGCAGCCCGATGCCGTCCCGGAGCAGTACCTGTACGTCCGGCCGCCGGACGGCCCCTGGCGGCGCGTCTATCGCGAGGGGCCCGATCGAGCCGCGCCCGAGAACCCGTTTGTCGTCGAGGCGCCGCCCAGCCGCACGCGGGTCTGCACCGTGGTCAATATCACGTACCGCGAATACGTCGAGTGGATCGAATCCTTGCCGGACGGCGACCCGCGCCTGACGAAGGAGGCGATCCTGACCAGCGCGAACGGCCGCTTCAAGGTCTACCGCCTGCGGATCACCAACCCCGGCGGCGCCAACAAGCTGCGAATCGCCTTCTGCAAGACGAGTCACGCCTACGAGCAATCGGGCTTCTACATGGCCCAGGGGATCGTCGAGTGGCTGCTCTCGGGCGACCCCGCGGCCAACCTGGACCGGGTGGAGTGGACGGTGTACCCCTGCCTCGACCCCCAGGCCATCCACGACGGCAACAGCTACACCGAATACGACCGCCTGCGGCTCGACTATGGCCGTACCCAATGGGCCGCGCTCTGGCACTACCAGACCGGGGAGCTCCCGGCGCAGCGCTACCACGTGCTCAACGACGAGCACATGTGGGGAAGCTGCGATTACGAGGCCTACAAGTACAACGACCCCTTCGCCCCCTCCGGCCCGGCCGGCAACGGCCAGTCGGAAGTGGAGCGCGTCTTGCTCGGCTTCTGGCCCTATTGGTACGAGTTCGGCATCGACCACTACGACCACGAGAACAAGTGGGTTTCCCTCGACGCGCTGCCGCCCGACCTCACGACGGGCGCGCGCCCGCAGGCGCTCAATGCCCTACCACAGCACTTCGGCGGCGCGCTGGTGACGCACCAGGAGATCCCGTTCTACGGCAAGGACGACGTCGATCCACGCCAGCGCCTGCGGGAACAGGGGCGGCTGTGGGCGCGCTCGCACAGCCAGGCCTATCTACGGATGCAGCGCAATTACCGCTACTGGACCGACGCCAGCCCTGGCGGACCGGTCGACGTCGATGGCGCCGTCTTCCTGCCGGTGCCGCAGGTCACGCTCCTGGAGGACCTCACGCCGCTGGCCGGCACCGCCCGGCCGCGCGCCAACGGCAACGGCGGCCCGATGCGCCTCCACCACGAGGGCTACGAGCACGGGGTCGGCATGCGGGCGGGCGGCACGGTCACCTACGCCATCCCGGAGGGAGCCAATACCTTCCGGGCCATGGCCGGCGTGGACGACGGCGAGCCGGACGGCGCCGCCACCGCAGTGCTCGTCGTGCGGGCGGATGCGCGCGTGGTCTGGCGGAGCCGGACGCTGCGCCGCGGCGACCGGCAGATGGTGTACGTCGGCATTGCCGGCGGCCGGGAGCTCACGCTTGCCGTCGAAGGGCCGCCGGGAGCGCTGGGCAACTGGGGCGGCGCCAAGCTCACATGCGACGATCCGGAGCAACCCGACCGATGAATCCAGTGAAGAATGTCGTCCTGATCGTGGCGGACACGTTTCGCCGCGACCACCTGGGCTGCTACGGCAGCGCGATCGTCCACACGCCGCATCTCGACCGTCTGGCGGCGCGCGCGGCGGTCTTCGAGCGCTACTACGCCGCCGGCTTCCCGACGATGCCCACGCGCGCCGACCACGCCCTGGGGAAGTGGTCCTTCACCTTCATGAGCTGGGAGCCCCTGCCTCGGGGCGAGACCACGCTCGGCCAGCTCCTCGGCGAGGCCGGCATCCGCACGGCGGCCGTCGTAGATACCCCGTTCTACGTCGCCAACGGCTTCGGCTACGATCGGGGGTTCCAGCACTTCCTCGAGCTGCAGACTCAGCCGGACTCCCAGCGACGCCGGCTGGTGCCGCGGCCTCGCACCTCCGAGCACGACTATTGTGCCCCCCGGACCTTCCTCACGGCTGAGCAGGCGCTCGAGCACCTCTACCGGGATCGCTTTTTCCTGCTGGTGGATACCTGGGACCCGCACGAGCCGTGGGACCCTCCCGAATGGTACGTGCGCCCGTACAAGCCAGACTACGACGGCCGCATCGTCCACCCACCCTACAACTACTACCAGGAGGTCGGGCTGACCGACGACGACCTGGCGACGGCCCGCGCTTGCTACGCCGCCGAATGCACGATGGTCGATCGCTGGGTTGGCCGCCTGCTGGAGCGGCTCGAATCGCTGGGCATCGAGGAGCAGACGGCGGTGATCTTCGCGACCGATCACGGCTTCTACTTCGGGGAGCACGGCGGTCTCTTCGGCAAGATGATTCGGCTGCGGACACGGCTCCAGAACCGTTCGCCCTGGGCGCGGTCGCCGCTCTACGAGGAGTGCGCGCACATCCCGCTGATCGTCTACGTCCCCGGGCTCCCGCCCCGCCGGGTGGCGCAGTTGACCTCGGCGGTCGACCTCATGCCCAGTATCCTGGAGGTCCTCGGTGTGCCCGCGCCGGAGGGCCAGCGCCTGCACGGGCGCTCGTTCGTCCCGGCGCTCCAGGGCGACTCTGCCGGTGGACGGGACATCGCCGTCACGAGCATGCCGTTGACCAGCCCTGGCGAAGTCGTGGGCGTGGTCGACAGCGTCTACCGCAACGTCGTGCAGTACCAACCAGCCACGGTCTCCACCGCAGAGTGGACGCTGCTCTACGCCGCGCGCGGCGAAGCGGCGGAGCTCTACCACCTGCCGACCGATCCCCAGCAACGCGAGAACGTCGCCGGGCACCACCCCGGCGTGGTCGAGGACCTGCACCGTGCCTACGTCGCTTTGCTGGAGGCGGCCGGCGCCGCGGAAGAGTACCTCGCCCCGCGGCGGGACCTGTAGGCGCCGCGCGTCGCACGAGAGAGTCGCACGCGCAAGACGACGCAAAGAGCAGACATTGCGTAAGGAGTGCAAATGGCGCAGCCGATGAGAGATGCCCGGTCTGGCCGGACACTGGCCGTCGTGGTCGAGGCGGCGCTGGCTGGCCTGATCCGCGCAGACTTGGATCGCTACGCGGCCGACCTGGCGGCGGAGGGCTACGCAGTGATCCGCCACGTCGTGTCGACGGACACCCCACCGCCGCAGCTCCGGGCCTGGCTGGCCGAGCAGCATGGTGGAGAGTCACCGGGGAGCTTGGCGGGCGCTGTCCTGGTGGGACGCGTCCCGGCGGCCCGCGCCAACAAGAACGCCATCGCCCGCGCCGCCGGCATGACCAAGCAGAAGCCGCCGGACGACTACTGGCACGCCCACCCGTGCGACCTCTACTACATGAACCTGCACGGGGACTGGCAGGACCGCGACGGCGACGGTGTGTTCGACGCCTGGGAGGGCGACCGCACGAGCGACCTCTGGGTCAGCCGGCTGCGGGCGGACACCGTCGCCAAGGCACTGGGCGCGGGCCAGGCCGACCTGCTCCGTCGCTACTTCGCCAAGAACCACGCCTACCGCACCGCGCAGCTCCGGCTGCCGCCGCGGCGGGCGCTGGTGACCTGGTTCACGATCGACCCGCTACGCGCCCAGTTCGAGCACGGCGGCTGGGGCTGCATGCCGGGCCTGCTCCACGGCCCCGAAGTCGAAGTACGCGGCGCCATGGGCGACGGTGTCGCCGCGGCCGAGGGCTACCGCGAACTGGTGGCCGACCCGGACGGCTTCGAGCTGGGCGTCATCAACTGCGCGACGTTCTTCGACCACCACCGCTTCGGCGACGGCGGCGAGTTTCACTGGCAGTGGGTACGGGACGTACGGCCCAAGCGCGTGCTCTGGTACCACATGCTGACCTCCGAGCCGGGCTTCCACGACGGCGAGCCCTACCTTGCCGGGATCTACCTCTTCGCGGACACACCCACTCAGGTGCTCTACTGTGGCGCGCAGCACAGCGGCGTCGTGGCCGCGCCGACGCTGTACCCGGACCTGGCCGCCGGCCACAGCTTTGGCGAGGCATACCGGTACACCACGAACTACGAGGCGGCGCACTGGGCAGAGTGGCACCGGCAATACGTGAGCTGGTCCAACGAGCCGGACCGGAGCGACTCCTGGCAGTGGGGCCAGGGCTTGCCGGCCGCCGTCCTCCACGGTGACGGCAGCCTGCGGCTGCCCCCGTGGCAGGGGTACACGTGAGACGCGTCAGCGGACCTGACGCGCCGATACGCGCCCACCGCGTCGCCAGATAGGAGCAGTGGGAGTCGCTGCTGCGAGCGCAGCGGCGCATTCCCAATCCATTTCGAGTCGTACGCGTGACCGCCAGATTCACCACCATCGTGCTGGACATCGTGCCGGGCGGCCGCAGAGCTAGGCGCATCGAGCCTTACGCTGTGATGGCGGCGCCGGCACGGCCGATAGCCATTTGGCCGGTCCCGGTGCCGCAGCCAATGCCGCAGCCAACGACGGTCGACGACGACACACCCGGTAAGCGTGTGAGAAGGCCTTCCACGCGCTCGCGGGCGGCGACGCACTCGTGTAGCGCCTGTTCGAGCGCGATCAGGGTCGCCTCATCGCAGCCGAGGGCGGTGGCGAAGCGCAGCGCGATCCATTCATAGGCATCCTGCGCTTCACACAAGACCGCGTGCGCCTGATCGTACGCCGGCTCGAGATCGCTATGAGCGAGGATCGGCTGGTGCGTACAATCCACGACGGCTCACACGGAAAGGGTATAACGACAGTGACTTCGATGGACTCGCTCCGGCGTATTGGCGCGCTGCTCCTCTTCGATCCGGCCGGCGGTAAGCTGGTCGTCGGTCCGCCCGGCGACGGACCCGGCTTCTGGGCCGGCGCGCCGAGTGCGCTGCGCGACCCGGTCGAAGGCCGCTTCTACCTCTCGTACCGCCTGCGCCGGCCGCTGCGGCAGGGGCGCGGCGGCGTCACGCGGGTTGCGGCCAGCGCCGATGGCCGGCGCTTCGACACGATCTGGGAAGCCACGAAAGAGCAGTTCGAGTCGACGTCGATCGAGCGCTCGTGCCTGGTGAAAGGCGACGATGGCGTGTGGCGCCTCTACGTCAGCTACGTCGACGGCGCGACCGGCAAGTGGCGCATCGATCTGCTCGAAGCGCCAACGCCCGATGGCTTCGCGCCCGCGCAGCGGCGTGAGGTGCTCACCGCCGACGACGTCAATGCCGAAGGAGTCAAGGACCCGTACGTCCTGCGCGTCGGGCTGGCATGGTACATGTTCGTCCCGTACGGACCGCGCGCCACCGTGGCGCCAGCCAGCAACCACGAGGCGCTCCACGGGGGCGACACCGGCAACGTGTTTGCCACCGGCCGCATCCTGCACGCCACGGGCCTGGCCGTGAGCGCCGACGGCATCCACTTCCGCTGGCTGGGCGACGCCGTCACCACCGGCGGCCCGGGAAGCTGGGACCGCAGCGTGGCGCGCGTGAGCACGGTGCTGCACACGCCGCCGGTCTTCACCGTCTTCTACGACGGCCGGACCGGTGACGGCGACACCTATGAGGACACCACCGGCTACGCGGTCACGCTCGATCTGCGTACCTTCACCAAAGTCACCGTCGACGGGCCGCTGCTCCACTCCCCACACGCCTCCGGCTGTCTGCGCTACCTGGACACCGTCCACATCCCCGAGCAACGGCGCATCCTGTACTACTACGAGATGGCTCGGCCCGACGGCGCACACGAGCTGCGTATGAGCGAAGTTGAGCTGCCTTGAGGCGCCACGCCGGCCGTCTTCGCGGCCGAGAAGCCGTCCCCCAACTCCGCAACGTCCACTATTTGTGTGGCGCGCACCGACGCCGGGGGCTCAAGCCCACCGGCTGAACGAGCAAAGGACACTGAAGCGCCCTGATGTCAGCCTACTTTAGCTGGCTTCGCACACTGGCGGGCGTAGTCGTTGAGAAAGCGCCGCAGTTCGTCGTGGGTGGGCATCCCTACTCAGACGGACGAGGCGCGGGCGGAACGCTCTCGAGGTGGACGAGGAAAGCATCGTCGCTGTCGTAGCGCTCGAACCGGCCGGCCGTGAGGTCCGCGTCGGCTTCGCGCTCGCCCTCCTGCCACTCGCGCGACCAGAACCACGCCTGCTCGGGGTCCAGTTGGTGTCGAATGACCTGGCGCAGCAAGAGCGCTGTTCCCTCGACTATCTCATCCGGGAGTCCATCCACCAAACGATGCAGATCAGCCTTCGTCATAGGTACACCGTACCAGTTTTCAACCACGACTTTGGGGCAGGTCCAACCCGGCAGCATGCGGGTACCTTGAGCGCGAGCAACCGTCCGCGCCTGAGAACGACTTCGCCTCGATCGGCGGTGACCGTGCCCTCGCCCTCGAGGCAATAGGTCACCTGGTCGGCGTCATGCGCCTCGAGACCGCCGGACGACTGCTGCCCCGGATGCAGGACCATCGTCGCGACCTGCGACTGCCGCGACGTCCAGAGCACCCGAAAGAACCCCTGGGGATCGACCACGAACTTTTCCATACGGCGCCTCCGTTTCTATCCTGCCACGCCGGCAATCATGCCGGCATGTTTCTGGGCGGCGGCAAGGACATGCGAGCCAGCGGCGGCCGGTGAGCGGTCCCAGCCATAAGTTGCACAACCCAACGCCTGAGCAATGTATTGTGGAAGGGGCCGCCGGTCAGCAACATGTCCAACCAGCGGCCCGTTGAGATGGCAGAGCAGCTACACAAGCAATGGCGACAAAACGAGATCCGCTTCCTGGTGACGCGTTCGTGGTCCGGGGCGGGATCATTACTCCTGAGAGCATTCAGAGAGGGGCAGATGAGCACCCGGAGGGCCTGTGGGGGATCTCGGTCCAGAGTGCACCCGGTATGTCGCCAGCGGATCTGGCGCGGGCCGGCCGCATCCCGCACGGCAAAATCTGCATCAGCACGGTGGGCCGCATCCGGTCCATTGGCCCAAGATTTGACGTAGTATCTACGAGTGGTGCCGGCAGACACGCGACGCTGATGATCCCGTCACGTCCGGTGTCAAGACAAGATGCGATGGCGGTCGCTGCAGCATTTGGCGAACCAGTAGAGAACCCCGCCCGCCGGTGAGGCCCGGCAGTGCAATAACGGGTGCAGTCAGGAAGGAAACGGCACATGGAGCAACTGCGGCTCGACTTCAACAACCGAGACGAACGAGATTGGGTGCGTATCGGCCCGGCAGCCGCCGCACGCATCTCCGCGTTCCGCGAGCAACGGCTTGCGCATGGTGATCGCGTCGAGGTGCTGGACGAGGAGGGAAACCGCTGCCTCGGGGTCCTCCGCGAGGATCCCACGCGTCCGCGGGGGCATCGTTGGTACGTCGAACTCGACTGGTCAACCTGGATCGATGCCGACACAGACGCCGATCCAGGTGTGACGGCCGCCCAACCGTCTGAGCCCGTTCAAGACCGCCGCGCCGAGGCTCCACCGGGCCTCGCTCGTTGAGGGCCGCGGCACCGGGCCAACACTCTAGAGCGCCGGTCAAGTAGTTGGCTTCATCCCTGGAGCGCCGAGGGTGTGGCTGGTTCGCCTAACCTGGAGGCATCGACTACTTGACCGGCGCTCTAGCGAAGTGCAGTTCGATGCTCACCCTACCAGTGGTGACCAACCTGCGTCAGGCCGGCTATCCTGGTTCCGTCTGGTGACCGCTGGAAGTGATCGGACCAGCGTGGCCGCGCCAGCGTAAGAGCGCCGCGGCCTGCGCGCGGCGGAGCAGCAAACGATCTGCTTCTTCGCGCAGCCGCGTCAGCTCCATCTGCTCCGCTGGCGTCAATTCGCCGGCCGTGCGCTTGCCAAGTAGCGCTGCATGCCGCGCCACTTGCTCCGAGCCGGGTCGGCTACGCCAGATCGCCCAGAGCGCCTCATCCGTATATTCGTCAAGCGCCTGCAACTCGGCGCGGCACTCCTCGGGCACATCCTGCACGCCCGGAGGCAACCCGGCCGCGAGCGCGCGCCTGGCAACCTCATCTACCGGCGCATGCAGCGCCCTCGCGGTGCGCTCGAGTCGCTCGAAGAGCTCCTCAGGAATGGTGATCGTCTGAGCCATTCATCCGCCTCGGGCAATCCGTCACACGTGTGCAATGGTCCCACCATAACAGAAAGAGAGATCGGCCGTCGCCCTCAAGGTCGAGAGCAACGCCCCATGTTGTCGTGGCTTATTGTTGCAGGGCAGTTATTGCTGCTCAAAGGCATACGTCAGGTCGGTGTGCCGGGCAACTCGCCCGGACGGCACGTCCAGTTGGGCCGCGCAGGGCAGTATTGGCCGAAGAAGCGGCTGCCCTGTGCCTGCTGCGCCAGGTCAGGCGGGAGCGCCGGCCCCGCCTGGCCCGCCAGGATGCCCTTGAAGTAATCGGCCAGGAGAACGCCCCGAGTCACGCTCGTGGCAGCGTCGAAGTGCATGATGCCCCGCTGAAACCGCTGGTAGACAAACCCGCGGTTTGTCGGGTCATACTGCGGGTGGCTCGTGGGGAAACCCCAGACCTCCAGATTCGCCAGCGCGGCCAGGGCCTGCCTTGAGCTTGTCGAGGAGTTGGGCTCGGTCTGGGGATCCATGCCAGGCACGGTGTTCACAAAAGTGCGGAAGAAGTTGACCGGCAAGCCGTCGAACTCGTCGGGCGAGACCGAGCGGATGTGATCCAGCACCGCCTCCCCGTAACCTGGCGTCTCCGGTCCGGGTGCCGCCCCGGCCACCGCCGGATCGTAGGCGGGGAAGGTGCTGAAGTTGAACTGGTTGTAGGGCAGCAGGTCGGGGTCGAGCAGGTTCATCGTGCGCACGGGAGCGCCCTCTCCGCATTGCTGGAGGAGCTGCCGCTGGAAGAACTGCGTCGTGCAGCCCAGGAACGGCACCGCCCGGCCGACGGGGTAGCCGAACGTGTCGATGCCGCCCATGCTCGTGAAATAGGCCCAGAACGGATCGTGGTCGACGCGGAAGGCGGTCTGGGCGAAGTAGCGCGCGTCACGCGGCGCGGGGGGCAGACTGGAGCCGGTAAAGGCGCGGCACATGTGCGACGGGCCGGCTGCGCGGTTTGCCGCTTCAAGCTGGGCGGCGACGTCGCGCCAGGCAGCCCACAGCGCCGCCTCGTCGAGTGCGCCGGTGATGCCCCGACGTATGTCGGCGTCGAGCACCGCCTCCGGTCCCGGCGCCGGCGAGCCCCACGAGGCCACGCCGGCGACCGGCGCGCGGTCGACCAGGTCGCGCACGCCCCAGAGATGGTCGTGCAGCCGCCCATCGAGGTCGCGCCGCGGCCGGGCGAGACCCTCACGGATCGCCGTGGCCCGATCTCCCCCGAACCGCTGCCGCATCTCCTCCGGCGTGCCGAGCGTGAAGCCGTATTCGGTGTACAGGGAAGCGACGCCGGCTTGGGCGAAGACGGCGGCGTCGTCGAGCGGGTAGAGGTTGAAGTCGTAGCCGGTCAGGCCCCACACGTTCCAGCAGTGTTCGCCGCAGGCATCGAGCGCCTGTTGCACCAGCTTCCGGTACGTCGGCACCAAGTCGGGCACCGCATCGCCCTTTGGCCGGTACTCCCAGTCGACGAGCTCGGCGATGTACTGCGCGCCCATGAGGATCAGGTGGTTCTGGTCGAGCGCGCGGATCGTATCGACCATATCGCGCGTGAAAGCGAGATACCAGTCGTACGCTTGGTCGGGGTTGATGCCGTTGCGCGGGCTGTTGCGCGCTTTGAGCTCGTTGCCGAGCTGCCAGCCAAGCAGCGCGCGGCTGCCGGCGAGCGCGGGCACGACTTGCTGCACCCAAGGCTTGTAGTACACCTCGTAGTTGGGCAGGCCGGTCAGGCGGCCGAAGCCGTGCTCCTGCTCAAACTCGAACTGCCGTACGCCGGCCCGGTACCACGGCGCCGGCAGGACGGGAGTCTCCCGGAAACCCGGGTGGTCGAACGCGTGGCGGTCGCCGGGAACGCCGGGCGGGTAGTAGTCGGTCAGGGCGACCAGGACGTAGATCGACTCGGATGCATCATGCGCCGCGTTGAACGCCTCTACCCGCGCCAGCAGCGTGCGGAGCGCGGCCACGGCGGCGGCCGCGTCGCGCGGAGCGCGATCGGGCGATAGGCTGCGGCCGGTGGCGAACACGCGCATCCAGCGCAGATTGTGGCGGCGCATCCACGCGAGCGTCTCTTCGAGCCCCTGGCGGTAGAGCAGACTGGGTACGTTGATGCCGGCCGAGCGCAGCGGGAGACAGTTGGGGTCGAAGAGCTGCCCGCCGACGGCCGCGACGAAGCCCGGCGTGCGCCAGTCGTGCGAGCGTGCGGCGCTAACCGGTGCGGTGGCGATTTCGGCGTCGACCGTGCGCACTCGAGCGAGCGGCACAACGAGTGCAAGCGCAAGCAGGATAGCCACGCCAGCCCGGACCCGGCGAGCGGGTGGAATGCCCGCTAACATGGGCGCAGGCGATCCCTTCGGTGGGTGGTTGAAGGCATGGCGTACGAATCAAACGCCGGCCAGGCTTCGGCGGCAGCGGCCGCTGAGACAAATGGGAGGACGTTCCGACAAATGGCCGAGCATGGTAGCATCGGCACAGGCTATGACCAACGCTTCTGAACAGTTCGCACCGACCAACCTCTCCGTCACCGTGACGCCCGATCGCGGCCAGATCGGGGAATGGGGCACGTGGACGGTTCGCTTCACCGTGGGCGAGGACGGTATCCGCCAAGGCGGCGCCATCCAGGTGGCGCTGCCGATCTCGTGGCACCAGTGGTGGCGCAACTCCAGCCGCCGGGTGCAGGCGACCGCGCCGGCCGACCCGTTCTACGTCAGCGCCCGAGCCTCGCGTCCCGGCGTGCGTCTGCGGTGCGAGGTGCAGGAAGAGACACCGCCCGGAGGCGCCACCGAGGACGAGTTCGTCAAGCGTTCCCGCATCGACATCGACGGCCGGCCCAGCCGCTACGCCTGGGTGGTACGGGTCACGGTAGAAGAAGGAGCGCTCACCGCTGGTGATACGATCGACGTCCGCTACGGCGACCGCTCGGGCGGCAGCCGGGGCTTCACACCGCCGCTGTGGGGCGAATCGCCCGACCGAGTGCGGGCCGCGGTCGACGCCGACGGCAGCGGGCACTTCGTGCTCTTACCCGAGGACGCCCTCCCATGGCTGTATGTCGACCCCGGTGAGCCCGCGGAGCTGGCGATCGTCGTACCATCGACCACCGTCGCCGGCGAGCCGGCCGAGGCGCTCGTCGTCGCACTCGACGCCAACCTGAACCCCACGTGGGCGCCCGGCCTGCGAGTCGGCGTGCGCGTGGCGGAAGGGGAAGCCGAACTGGCGGCGGAGGGACGGCCAGCACCTATCGCGACTGTGATGCTGGACAGGGCCGAGCAACGGAGCGTGCGGCTACGATTCGTGCCCCGAGCAGAAGGGATTATCCGCCTGCGTGCCCAATCGGTGGACGGGCGGCTGTACGCGCACTCGAACCCCAGCCGGTGCGCGGCGGCAGCACCTGCTGAGCGGCTCTACTGGGGCGACATCCACGGGCACACCAGCTACAGCGGCGACGGCACCGGCGCGCCAGAAGACGCCTACCGCTACGCGCGCGACGTCTCCGGGCTGGAGATCTACGGCAACGCCGACCACGACGGCGCCCTCTCGGAGCAGGACTGGCGGGAGATTGTCGAGCGCAACGCGCGCTACTATGAACCGGGCCGCTTCGTGACGCTCGTCGGCTACGAGATGGGCTACCGCTATCCCTACGGCCACCACAACGCCTACTTCCGGGGAGCGGACGGCCCGCTGATCAAGGGGCGCGAGATGCCCCTGCCGGAGTATTGGGCGCAGGCCACGCCCGGCGAGGTGCTCACCATCCCGCACCACACCGTGGCGTTGGGGCGGCCGGGGCGGCCGAACGTCGACTGGTCGGTGCACGACGACCGGTTCCGCCCGCTGGTGGAGATCTACTCGGGGCACGGACAGTCGGAAGTGAGTGCGCCCGACCACCCGCTGGCATCCGACGTGGTCGACTTCACCCTCACCGGCCCCGCCGATTCGCCCAGCTCCGTTCAGGAAGGCTGGCTCACCGGCCTGCGGCTTGGCGTGATTGCCTCGTCGGATAACCACTGCGCCCGACCGGGACGCGAGGGCTTCGGCACGATGGCGGTGTACGCGCCCGAGCTGACGCGCGAGGCCGTCTTCGACGCGATGCGACGACGCCGCACCTACGCCACCACCGGCTCGCGCATCATCCTCGATTTCGCCGTCAACGGCACCCCCATGGGCGGGGAGTGCCGGATCGAGCCCGGACAGGCGGGACAGGCGGCGCACCTCACCGGGCACGTCACCGGCCCAGGGCCGCTGCGCTTCGTCGAGATTCTGCGCGCCGACCTGAGCGCGCCGGCAGAGGAACGTGAGTGGCAGATCGCCCATCGCCACTGGTTCTCGGGCATGGGCGCACCGTGCGAGCTGACGCTCGACTGGACCGACGAGCAGCCGCCGCCGCACGGCGTCTACTACATCCGCGTCCGCCAGCGCGACGCAATCCACGGCCGCGTCGCGATGGCCTGGTCGTCGCCGGTCTGGGTGGAGCGGGGATAGTCTAAACCAAGTGTAAAGTGCAAAATGCAAAGTGCAAAGTGAGGCGGCCGGCGGGGTTCACCTTGGCTTCGGTTTAGGGCACAAGCGCAAGGCTCTCTCGACGTGAGTAACGATATCTCGTGAGCGCCTCCGCCAGGGGCTCAAGCCCCAGGCTACGTCAACAAAGGACGCTGGAAGCGCCCTGAGGCGGCTCGGGGGGCAGCCTGCTTGAGCTGGCTTCGTCGACGTAGCCAAGGAGGCCAAGGCGGCTTCAGCCCCCGGCGGGCGAGGCTGACGTATATGCTGGGGTCGAGAGCGGCACGGTATGGAGGGAGCGCAGCCGCATCAGGAGCGTGAACCCGAGCAGCGCAACCGACGCGGCGCCGAGCAGCGGCTGGATGGGCGCAAAGTAAGATAGGGCGCCGCCGGTGCCGAGCAGCAGCACGACCACTTTGTTGCACACCGGACAGCCGACCGCGAGTGTCGAGAGCACGCCGCCGACGGTCAGCCGCCCAGGGCCGGCGGGGCACGCCACGACGGCGCCGGTGGCGCCGCGAAAGAACGTGGCCACAAGCGGCCCCATCAGGGCTGCCGTGGTGATCCAAAAGACGTAATCGAGCGGCCGGGTCGGCGTCATCCGCGCGAAAAACGGCGACGGGATCAGCACGGTCGGGATGCCGATCGCCACCGCGGTGGCCGCAGCGGCGCCGAGCGACACCAGCCAGAACCGCGGACGTCTGAGCACATGCGTCAGCATGCGCCTCGCCTCCTGCAAACAGAGCCCCCAAACGACTGCATCTACGGCAAGTATGGCACGGCGAGGCAAGGTTCTCACGCCGTGGCATTCTGGCATGCCGCGGCACGCCGGGCCTCGTCGCCTACCACTGGCGCTCAAGCCAACCTACCGGCAGTCACCGGCTCCGGGTTTGGGCCGACCGGTACTGGCTCATACGGATACTGCTCCCGCCACGCGTTGTAGCCTCCCTGCAGCGCGGCCGCCTCGAAGCCGAGCGCGCGGAGGTGCTGCGCCGCACGGGCGCTCGTCGCCTCACTTGGTCAGGTGCAATACGTCACGATCAGTCGTGCTGCCGGCCCCGTTGCCGGTTGAGGCACCTCGTGCCGTTTCGCGCTGCCTGGTACCTCGTTGCGTTGCGCCGGCGTCCGTTGCCGCGCCGCCCAATTGGCCACTTCATCCGGCAAGACCCGTACGCTGCCGGGGATCTGTCCTTCGTCCCGGTCGTACTGTGAGCGGGTACGTACGTCCATCACCAGCGGCGGCTCTGGGCCTTCCAAGCGACGCGCCAGCTCCACCGGCGTGATCCGCGGCACGGCTTCTGGATCGTGGGCCGGCAGCAGCAGCCCAGCCGCTCCGCTTTGGCGCTCCTCTGGTAGCGTCTCTCGCGCCAGCTTTCGCGCGTACCACGCGCCCAGCGGCGTCGCCGTCATTCCGTGCACCACCACCGAGAAGAGCACTACGACACCCACTATACTCAGCAGCCGCTCGCCTCCCGGCACCCCGTTGATCACCACCAGCAGCGCCAGCAGGAGCGAGTTCAGTCCCCGTGGTCCAAACCAGGCGACAAATGCCCGCGCCTGGAAACTCATCGCGGCGCGGCTCAACACGAGCGCCTGGGCCAAGGGCCGGGCGACAAAGATCGTCAGCCCTGCGAAGGCCAGCGCCGGCAAGAGCGGGACAGGACCAGTCGCCAGCAGCGACGCCAGAAGCGCCCCAAAAAGCACGAACGCCAGGAGCATGGCCATCTCCGCCGTCACCTCGCCATACTCCAGAAAGCAGTCGCACAACTCCTGGTTGAGGATCACCACCGCCGCCCCGGCGGCGAACGAGGCGAGAAAGCCGTCACCCTGCACCGCCTGGCCGGCCGTGTACGCCGCCAGCACCAGTCCGAGCCCGTAAAGCGCCTGGTACTCCCGCCGGATCGAGAGCCGCGCGTCCACCTGGCGCATGAGCCACGATCCGGCGCCGCCAACGACGAACCCGACCGCCGGACTGAGGACGAAGAGCCGCGCCAAGAAGGCGAGCCAATCCCCGGCGGCTCTACCCTGTGCCTGTGCCAGCGCGATCAGCACCAGCACAATCGGCAGCACCACAACGTCGTTCGTGCCTGCCTCAATGCTCAGGACGCGCCGCACGGATTGTGGAATGCGTCGATCATGCAGCACGTCACGCAGCACCACCGGATCGGTCGACGCCAGAATGGCGCCCAGCAACACCGAGGTGAGCAGTGGCGTTCTAAGGAGCAGCGCCGCCGCGGCTGCTATCAGTCCGATGGTGAGCAGCGTACCCGGTCCAAGCACCAGCGACGGCACCAGCCACGCCGTGCGCCCGTCGTCAAACCGCAGTTTGACGGCGTCCAGGAACAGCACGAGCGCGAGACTCACCGTGGCGACCGTCTCTAACGTCCGGTCATGCGCATCAATGAAAAGCAGCCCAAGCCCGTGCTCGCTCAGCAGCATCCCGATGCCCAGAAACAACATCGGGAATGACAGCGGTATCCGCTCGACGACGCCCGATACCAGCGCCGAAAGCGTCAGCACGATGGCCAGAAGGCCAAACGCCGTCAGAACGTCAGGCATAGGCAATGTCCTCACGGAGAGGATGTCGTCCGCGTCAAGCCGCCACGTCGGCCAGACGAACGGATGGCAGCCTCCCGGTGGCTGGCGGAGCAGGAAACAGGGGTGTACCCGCGAAGGACGAAGGCCGTTCGTCCTTCGTCCTTCGTCAACGCAGCTACTCAGATCTCCGGGATCTCGATCTTCACCTCCCGGCCGGCCTTGGCCGAGCGCAGGATGCCGTCGATCACCGCCTGGTTGCGGACGATCTGCTCGCCCGGAATGGGCGCGGGCTTACCCTCCTGGATGGCGACGACGAAGTCCTTGACCTTCTCAAAAAAGATCTTGACGCTGTGCGACTTGACGGGGATAGGGCTTTCGGTATGGTGGCCGAGAATGTCGTGGTAGATGGTCACCGAGCCGATGCCGCCGTCCCAGACGCCGGCCCACGGGCCGCTGCCGGCAGGTGTCACCTTCATGCCGGCGTCGGTGCCGAGAAAGACGGCCGGGCCGAGCGTGTCCATGTGCATCGCCCAAGAGGTGGTGAAGTTCAGGACGACGTCGCCTTCGAGCCGGATGAGGGCGGCGCCGAAGTCCTCGACCTCGAACTTGTCGGCCTCCTTGTGGTATTTGGGATTGGTGCCGAAGTGGTTGGACGCGTACGCCGAGACGGTCAGCGGCTTGGGATAGCCCAGCGCGTCGAGGGCGAAGTCGAGCGCGTAGCAGCCGATGTCGGCCAGCGCGCCGGCGCCGGCTAACTCCGTCCGGATGAAGGTGCCGCCGGGCATGCCACGCCGCCGCCCACCGCCGGTCTCGACGTAGTAGATCTTGCCGAGCTGCCCCGAGCGAACGATCTCCTTGACCATCTTCATGTTGGGATCGTAGCGGGGCTGAAAGCCGACGGTAAGGATCTTGCCCGTCTTCCTCGCCACCTGGGCCATCTCGATCGCCTGCTCGAGCGTCACCGCCATCGGCTTCTCGGTAAGGACGTGTTTGCCGGCCTCCATGGCGTCGATGCTCGTGCGGTGGTGGGCGACGTTGGGCGTGCAGACGCTGACGCCGTCGATCTCGAGATCGAGCAGGCGGTTGTGCTCCTCGAACGCCTGAGCGCCCTCGAGCTCCAGCTTGTCGATGAACTCCTTCGCCTTCCCCGGAACGACGTCGCACACGGCGACGATCTCGACGTCGGGCAGTTCTTTATAAGCGCGGGCATGCGCGCGGGCGATGCCGCCGCTGCCGATGATGCCGATCTTTACGATCTTGGACACGTGTGCTCCTCTGCGTGAAGTGCGTTGAGTTGTACTATTGTGCGGTCTGCTGCTTCGGGGCCGCTATCCGCTCGGCCCGGGAGCGCTCACGCCAATGATCGCAGAGATCGCAAACAAAGAGGAGGAGTAACGATGCTCACGGGGATTCACCACATCGGCTACGTCGTGCCCGATCTAGATCGCGCCATTGCGTTTTTCACCGAGACGCTGGGGGTCAAGCTCGACCGGCGCGTCGCGGCGCCGCACATGGGACTGGAGATCGGCGTCTTCCGCTTGAACGAGAGCGGTACCGGGGTGGAGCTGATGAAGCCGACGACCGACACCGGGCCGTTCGCCGAGTTCCTGCGCGCCAATCCTAACGGCGCGCTGCACCACGTCGCCTACGCCACGGCGAAGCCGCTGAGCGAGGCCGTGGCCGACGTGAAACAGTGCGGGCTGCAACTGGCCGCCTCGACGCCCGATGGGCCGATCGACGCGCCGCCCGGCTGGCGGATCGTCAATATCGACCCGTCCAACACCCAGGGCCTCCTGACGCAGCTCGGCGAGCGGTGATCGGCTGATGGTTGGCCCGGAGTATTCACGCGGTCTCCGCTCACCCTGAGCGTGTCGAAGGGCGAACGCACGGCTGTCCTGTGGCGA
This sequence comes from Chloroflexota bacterium, assembly GCA_016199265.1. GTDB lineage: Bacteria > Chloroflexota > UBA11872 > UBA12225 > UBA12225 > JACQGX01. The sequence goes on from JACQGX010000005.1 coordinate 43,963, forward strand.
TGGATACTCCGGGCTAGTCGCGCAACTCTGTACCTGTCAGCAGCTCGAGCGCAGCCGCGGCAAGCGCCAGAATACCGCTCTCGAGTGCGTCCTCGTCGACGTCGAACCGCGGGTGGTGCGACGGCCACATCGTCTCGGGCTTGGCCGGATTGCCCGTGCCCAGGAATGCCAGGACGCTCGGCACGCGCTCACTGTAGGCGCAAAACGTCTCTCCGACCAGCCGAGGCAGCGGGAGACGCAGCACACGCTCGGGACCGAGCGCGCGCGAGCACGCCGCGATGAATCGCTCGGTCACTACCGGATCGTTGTTCACACTGGGATGGAACGACGTGACGCGCACGTCGCAGCGGGCACGCAAGGCGGCCGCCGCGTGGTTGGCGATGCGCGTCACGCGCTCGGGCAACTCCGCCCGGAGCGCGGGATTGGAGGCGCGGACCAGGCCACGCAGTGTGACGCGGCCGGCCAGCAGGTTGCGCGGCCCGCGGCCGCCTTCGATCGTGCCGATGTTGACCGCTACCGCCTCGGTCGGGTCGATCTCTCGGCTGGCGAGGGTCTGCAGCGCCAGAATGACGTGCGCGGCCGCGACGATCGCATCGGCGCCTTTCTGCGGCGTCGAGCTGTGCGCCTCCTCGCCGATCACGTCGACGTCGAGCAGGTCCATGCCGGTCATGATCACACCCGGGCGTACCGCTACCGTGCCGGCCGGGTATTCGGGGAAGACGTGCAGCGCCAGCACGGCGTCGACCGGCGGATCGTCGAGCACGCCGGCTTCTATTAGCGCATCGGCGCCCGGCTTGAAGGCTTCGCCCAGCGACTCCTCGGCCGGCTCGAACACGAACTTCACCGTCCCGGCCCAACGGTCGCGCAGTTGCGAGAGCGCCTGCGCCGCACCCAACGCCATCGCCACGTGGGCATCGTGCCCGCAGACGTGGCGCACGCCCTCGACGGTCGTACGATACGGCACGTCCTTTGGGTCGGCACCGGCGATGGGCAGCGCGTCCATGTCGGCGCGGATGGCAAGCACCCGTCCCGAACACGCGCCGCCGTTCTGGCCGGCCGCCGCCCCGTGCAGCAGGCCGACGACGCCGGTCGTGCCGCCGACGCCGGCCCGAACTCCGAGCCCCAGGTCACGCAGCACGCGGGCAACGAGCGCCGCGGTCTCGTGCTCCTGATAGGCGGGTTCCGGACGGCGGTGGATGGTGCGCCGCCACTCGACGGCCACCGGCGCGATCGCCTGCGCCGCACGGCGCAGCGCTCCGCGTACATCATCTGTATCTGTCATCGTCGTTTGTCCTCGGCCACTGCGCATGTTGCCACAGGTCGCGCGATTCGAGGATGTGCTCATGCAACCTCGCGGAAATCCGGCACCGGCAACGGCACACCGCCCTGCACAATCGACTGTTCTGAGATCAGGCCGGGAACGGTGTAGTCCATCGCGCGGTACACGTCGATCGGCGGCGTGCGGCCATGGAGGATGGCCTGGACGAAGTCGCGCACGACGAAGTAGTCGCCGCCCCCATGGCCGGCGCGCGCTGCGTCGTTGCCCAAGCTACGCCACGGCTCGGGCAGAAACTCGTCCGCGTAGTCCCACAGCGAGCGCCACTCGCGCCGGGCACGCGGATCCGAAGCGGCATCGCCGCCGAGCCAGACCTTGTGGTCGTCGCCGAAGCCCCGCGGCGCTTCGTAGCAGCCTTTCGTGCCCTGCAGCGCCTGGTACGCCTGGTTGTGCGGCCGGTTACTCATCATGTCCAGCCGCACCTTGATCACGCCGCCGACGTTTAACTGGCACAGCATGATGCACGTGTCGTCGTGGGGGTGCTCCGGGTCGGTGTGGATGCCAGAACCCATACAACTCACGGACGTGACACGGGCCTCGGGGCCGAAGAACTCGAGCGCCGGCCCAAGACTGTGCGTGCCGTAGGTGCAGCCTCTCTTGCCCACCTGCCACGTCGCCCGCCACGTCGGCGGGCCGTCTGGGAAATGGTGCAGTTGCTTCACATCGTGGAGATACTCGCCTTCGGCAAAATAGCACCTGCCGAACAGCCCTTCGTGCGCCAGCGCGCGCACGAGCATCGCCGCCTTTCGGTAGCAGGCGTTCTCGGCCATCATGTAGTGCGCCCGGCTGCGGCGCACCGCAGCGACGAGCTGCCGGCATTGGTCCAGATCGACCGCCGCCGTCACTTCGCTCAGCGCGTGGATGCCCAGGTCGAGCGCCTGGATCGCCTGCGGCACGTGGAGGTGCATCGGCGTGCCCAGGATCACGAGATCGGGTCTCGCCCGCTCGAGCAAGTCATCGTAGTGCGTGAACTGCCCGCCGGCGGGCACATCCGCCCGGCCGGCGAGGCGCTCGAGCGCTTCCGTGCTCAGCTCGCACACCGCGACGATGCGCACCTCCGGCAGCGACTGCAACCCCGCCACAAAAGACCCCGCCCGCTTCCCCACAAGACCAACCGTTAGCATGACCTCATTCCTCTCTTCGCTCCTCACTCGTCGCGCTACACTTCCTCAACCCGGACCGGCCGGCGCTCGGCGACCGACCGGCCGGCGGCGACACACACCGCGACCGCCCGCGCGCCGTCTCGCACGGTCACCAGCGGTCGCTCGCCGGTGAGACGCTCAATAGTCATTGGAGACAGAGACCACCTTCCCAGTCCGAACCGATTCCCACGCCGCCGCGCAGGTGGCTACCGAACGGGCACCATCGCGCACGCTGGGCGATGGCTCGCTACCGGTGGCGAGACATTCCTCAAAGTGGCGGAGGTAGCGCAGCACGGTCTCGCCGTGGCCGTAGGCGCCCTCCCGCTCCGGCTCAAACGTCATCGTCGCCACCGGCAGCGTCTCTACCCTATCCAGCACGTACTTTAGCTGGCCGCCGCGCTGATCGGTGAAGTCGGCCTGCAGACTTCCCTGGTCGCCGTAGAGGCCGAGTCCCATCATCGGCATCGGCGGATGGACCACCCCATAGGACCCCAGCACGCGGGCGATCAGGCCGCTCTCGAATTGCAGATTCAGCAGGAAGTTGTCCGGCAGCGGATAGTCGGGCATGATCTTCCCTTTACGCGCCAGGGCATGGACACTCTTCACGTTGCCAAAGAACCAGCGCAGCAGGTCGGCGGGATGAGAGACACCGCCGTACATCAGGTCCTGCGGTGCGGTGAGGCGCCAGGGCGTGAGGGGTAGGACGTGGCGCAGGTCGTGGACGTAGTGCGCCTCCGCCCAGGCAATCTCGCCCAGGTCGCCGTCGTCGACCATCCGCTTGGCCGTGGCGAACTTCGGCTCGAAGCGCATCGTCTGGCCGACCAGAAACTTCAGTCCGGTGCGGTCGACCAGTCGCACCAGCTCGGCCGCGTCCTCGACGCGGGTGACCATCAGCTTGGTGCAGATGACGTGCTTGCCCGCCTCGAGCGCCGCCCGCGCGTGCTCGAAGTGGAGGTGGTCCGGCGAGTACACCCCTACCACGTCGATGTCTGGTCGCGCGATCAACTCGTGATGGTCGGTCGTCACAAAGCCGATGTCGCGCTCGCGCGCGGCAGCCGCGAGCCGCTCTGGCCGGGTGGCGCACAGCGCGCGCACCTCCAGTCGCGACGCCGGATCCCGATTGATCGCCGCCACGGTCAGGCCCATGCCGATCCCAATGACGCCCACGCCAATGTCTTTGGCCATCTTCAACCTCAGCTCAGTCCTCAGTCCTGTCCAGCGGCAGCTCCACGGGCCGGTGCTGCTCGTTGGAGCGCCGGCAGGCTAACGCGATCTCGATGACGTTGCGGGCATGCTCCACCGCGACCTCCGGCTCGTTTCCCTCCCGGCAGCAGTCCACCCAATGCTGGACTTCGGCGAGCACCGCGTCGTTTTGGTTGCGGTAGAAGCTGCGCGGCCCGTCGGCGGTGAAGAGCGTCCCCTCGTAGCTGCTCTGCTGCGTGCGGAGCGCGCCGCGCGTGCCGACCAGCTCGATCTCCCAGCGCGGCATCTGGAACCCACGCACGGCGAAATAGATGTCAAAGGAGCCGAGCACCCGGTTGGCGAAGCGGAAGATGGCCTTACCGTTGTCCATAAATGGCGAGCCCGGCGTGGCGAAGTTGTCGTACTCGGCGTAGACCCGCGCCACGGGCGCGCCGACAAACCAGCTCAGCACGTCCGCCACGTACCACAGCAGCGACAACTCCGGCCCACCTTGCTCCGGCCGCCGGTACCAGTCGTCAGGGCCGAACCCGTCGATGCTGCCGTGCTGGTGGAGCGTACGCACCATCAACAGATCGCCGATGGCGCCGGATCGCACGACCCGGTGCGCCTCTCGTAGGGCGCCGTCGAACCGCTCGGTGTTTCCGGTCGAGGCGACGACGCCCGCCTCGCGCACCGCCCGCACGATGCGGTCGGCGTCGGCCAGCGTCGTCGCCAGCGGCTTGGCGATGTACACGTGCACACCCGCCCGGCAGGCGAGTTCCACTAAATCGGCCTGCGCCGTCGGTTCGGCGCAGACGAACGCGGCGTCCAGCCCCTCGTTGGCGATCATCTCCGCCGCGTCGCGGTAGAGGCGCACCCCGAACCGCTCGGCGAACGCGGCCGCGTCCATCCCCAACGTGGCACGCATTTCCGTTGGAGTCCGGCCGAGGTCCGCCGCGGCGCGTAACTCGACGCCGCGGATCTGCCCGGCGGCACGCGCAAACGCGGCCGGCCAGTAGCGCGACGCAAGACCGACGATGCCGAAGCGCATCCCTGGCGCGTCTAGGTGGGTTCTGTGCGTGTGGCCCATCACTTTGGCCTCAGGACCACGTCGAGCGACCGCACCTTAGCGACAACCCCGCGCCCCTTCACGACGATCTCGAAAAGCAACCCCATCTGTGACAACTCCTCAGCCACTCAGGAAATGGGTCTAGATCATCAACCACGTGCGATCTCGGCGATGGTCCGGGCAACTACCGCTTTGCCGCCGCCTCCTTCAGCACGACGTCACCCTGTCGTGACGCCTCCTCGGCGGCGGTGCGGACCGCCTCGTCGCCGTTCCAGGCTCGGTTCAGCGCGGTCGTAACGGCGGTATTCCATTTGCTGAACAGCGGGCCCTTGTAGGGGTGTTTAGTGTAGGCGTAGCTGTCTATGGCCGCCTGACGGTTGACTGCCGGCGACGTTTTTGCCCACACCTCTTGCAACAGCCGTTTGTGCGCGGGCACGAAATTGCTGATCTCGATGACCAGACGTTGACCCGTACCGGCGGTGAAGAAGTGACTGACCTTGAAAGCCGCTGCCGGCTGCTTGGTCGCGTTAAACACGACAAAGTTCGTCACACCCGTGCCTGCCGCCTGGGTGCCACTTGGGCCGCGGGGGCCCGGCGCGACATCCCACGAGAAGTCCCGGACCTGGCTCATGGTGGTAAAGAAAGTGAAGGCCGCGCCCCAGATCATCCCCAACTTGCCCAGCACAAACGGATCTCCACCGAGCGCCTGCCGCTCCTGGGGCGAGGGCATGACCTGGTGCCTTTGGCGCAGATCCACCATCCACTGCAAGGCCTCGA
>JACQGX010000085.1 GCA_016199265.1 Chloroflexota bacterium
GCCACTTGCGTGGCCCGTCACAGGCCCCCGAGCTCTCTGGAAGCGCGGTCGCGGCGTACTCGTTTCCGTCTTGGCCGTTCCTTGCGATTCTAGGTGCATCCTGGGAGAATGTCAACAGAGAGGGCTCCCCCTCATCCCCCAGCCCCTTCTCCCACCAGGGGAGAAGGGGAGCACGTCCAGGGGAGAAGGGGAGCACGTCACCACCGCTGCCTTATGGAAGTACCTCAGTTCAATCATACGTTCTCTACACCGCAGGCGATCGAGCGGGCGCTCGACGTGATCTTGCCGCTGGTCCAGAAGCCGGCCCGCTATGCCGGCGGTGAGCTCAACAGCGTGGCCAAGGACTGGCGCGAGCGTCGCGCCGATGGCCGGGCACGCGTCTCGCTCGCCTTGATTTACCCGGACGTCTATGACATCGGGATGTCCAACCTGGGCATCCAGATTCTCTACGAGATCGTCAATCGCGACGACCGCTTCCTGTGCGAGCGGGCGTATGCGCCATGGGTGGACATGGAGGCGCAGCTCCGCCGCTTCGGCGTGCCGCTCTACAGCCTCGAGACCAAGCAGCCGCTGCGCGACTTCGACGTGCTCGGCTTCTCGCTCGCGTACGAGCTCGATTACACCAACGTCCTCAACATCCTGGACCTGGCCGGCGTGCCGCTGCGCGCGGCCGAGCGCGGGCCGGACGATCCGATCGTGCTCGCCGGCGGCAGCAACACGACCAACCCCGAGCCGCTCTCCGATTTCGTCGACCTCTACCTCATCGGCGAGGGCGAAGAGGGGGTGATCGAGCTGCTCGAGCTCTACGACCGGCTGCGCGGCGACCGCCACCGGCCCGACCGGCAGGCGTTCCTGCGCGCCGCCGCGCAGATCGAAGGCGTGTACGTCCCGTCGTTCTACACCGTCGAGTACGACGACGACGGCACGATCGCCCGGGTGTACCCCAAGGACGGCGTGCCGGCGCTGACGATCAAGAAGCGGGTGGCCGACCTCGTCGACTTCGCGCTGCCGACGCACCCGGTGGTGCCGTTCATCGAGACGGTGCACGACCGCGCGGCGATCGAGATCATGCGCGGCTGCGGGCGAGGCTGCCGTTTCTGCCAGGCGGACATGATCTACCGGCCGCGCCGCGTTCGGCCGCGCGAGCAGATCATTCAGATGGCCGACACGCTGCTGCGCAACACCGGCTACAGCGAGCTTTCGCTGCTCTCGCTCTCGAGCGCGGACATCAAGCACATCGACCTGGTGTTACAGGACACGGTCGAGCTCTTCGACGACGAGACGCTGACGATCTCGCTGCCGAGCACGCGCGTCGACGCCTTCAACGTCGAGCTGGCCGAACTGGTCGAGCGCGGCAAGCGCTCGGGGCTGACGTTCGCGCCCGAGGCGGGCACCGAGCGGATGCGCGAGGTGATCCACAAGGGCGTGTCGGAGGCCGAAACGCTGCGCGCGGCCGAGCTGGCGTATAGCCGCGGCTGGCGGACGATCAAGCTGTATTTCATGATTGGCCTGCCGGCCGAGCAGCCGGAAGACGTGGCGGGGATCGCGCACCTGGCGCGCCAGGTGCTCGAGGTTGGGCGGCGCTTCCACGGCAAGAGCGCCCGCGTGACGGTCGGCGTCTCGACGATGGTGCCCAAGCCGCACACGCCGTTCCAGTGGGCGGCGCAGGCATCGCGGGAGGAAATCCTGTCCAAGGTGGCGATCCTGCGGGAGGGCATGCGCGATCGCGGCCTGCGCTTCTCGTGGCATGATCCCGAGAGCTCGGCGGTCGAATGCGTCCTCTCGCGCGGCGACCGGCGCACCGGCAAGGCCATCCTCGAGGCGTGGCGCCGGGGGGCGCGCTTCGACGCCTGGAGCGATCATCTCTCGTGGGACGCGTGGCTCGCCGGAATGGAGCTTGCCGGGCTCGACTTCCGCTTCTGCACCACCCGCGAGAAAGACGTCCACGAGATCCTGCCGTGGGACCACGTCGACGTCGGCGTCCCGCGCTGGCACCTCGTCGCCCAATGGCGGCGGGCGCGAGGCCTCGATCCCGAGCCGCGCAAGCGCGAGCGGTACGTGTTGCTTCATCAGGAGGAGGCGGTGGCCGTCAGGTAGTGATCAAGTGGTGGTCAAGTGGTGGTCAAGTCGTGATCAAGTCGTGATCAAGTGGTGGTCAGGTTGTAGGCGGTGGGATCACCACCTGATCCCCACCTGACCACCACCCAGTGACAACGCTGTTAGAATTTCGAAAGAGAGCCGCTCAGAACCACGAGGCAGCGAACGTGCCGAAGAGCTACGAAGACGAAATCCGCGACATTCTCAAGGGAATGGATCGCTTTCCCGGGGAGGTGGCGCCGCGCCGGCGTCGCCGCCAGTGGTCCCTGCCTACGATGCCCAGGCTGGGGCACCTGGATGCGCGGCGCGTCATGGGCGGCGCACTGCTCCTGATGCTCTTTTCCTGGATCATCGGCAGCCCGTTGGGCCGGGGTTTCCCGGCGCTCGCTGTATTTGCGGGGTACATCTCGTTCGCCAGCCTGGTGCTGTTCGTCGTCGCGCTCGTCATGCTCATCCGCGGCGGCGGCCTCGGCTCATCGTACGGACGAGGCATCGGTCGCGAGCCGCGCTGGCGCGGGCAGGTCATCGACCTGCCTCGTCGCGGCGGGCTCGGCTGGATGATTCCCCGGTGGTACCGCAACCTCGTCGCCCGTTTCAGCGGTGGCGTCTCGCGCCGGCCACCATCGGGACCGCGGAAGCGCGACTCGTTTCAGTGGTAGGGGGTAGGTCGGCGCCTCAGTACAGCACCCGCAACACCTGCGGCCCGCCGGTGTGGGGGTAGCGTAGGTGCAGTACGCCGGTCTCGGCGTCGTAGGTGTAGTGGCCTGCCTCGGAATGCGCGTCTGCTCCGGCGGCGAGCGGCGCGCCGGCGAGGCGCACCTCGCGCGGCGCGGGCACGACGGCGCGCAGGAAGCCGGGCGCTGCCTCGGGGCCGCGGATGGTGAGGCGGAACTCGTTGGGCAGGGACGTGCGGCTCGCGGTCGCGGCTGAGGAGCTGCTCGTCCAGAGCACGCCCGGAGTTCGGCGCAGCACGAGCAGACGGAAGCTTTCGGGCGGTACCTCGAGCGCGAGGGTGTCCTTGACGCGAAAAGCGCGCTCCCCATCGACGTCGTACGCGACGTAGTCGAGGCGCGGCTCGAGGCCGTACTCGGCGAGGTCGACGCGCATCGCTCGCGGTGTTGTCTCACGGTTGAGGAGTCCGAGGCAGGTCGTGCCTTCGTTCGTCGTCGCGAAGACGCTCGGCGTCAGCGACGGCTCGATCGTCGTGCGCCCTTCAAAGGGACGATAGTGGACGAGCAGCGCGCGGTAGGTGGCGAGCATCTCGGGCGAGAGCGTGGTGAGGTCGAGACTGAGCACCGCCTGTGTGCCCATCGCCAGCGCCGCGCCGAGCAGCCAGCGATTGGCCGGCGCGGCTGGATCGTCAATCGCCGCGCCGAGATGCGGTCGCTGGCCGAGCAGCCCGAGCTGCGCCGCGGCGTAGTCGACGTGCTCGACCAGTCCGGGCGTGGGGTACGACTCGTGGAAGGTGGGAGCGTCGTCGGCGTGGCGCCACGTGTGTGCGTCGGGCGCGGCGTGTCTCGGGCACAGCCAGCCGCCTTCGAGAAACGCGTCGGGCCGCAGGCGCGTCGCCTCCTGCCAGAGGAAGCGGTAGATCTCGTTGCTCTGCCGGACGATGGGATCGAGCAACCCAAACTCGTCGAGCGGCATCGTCGACAGGCCGGCGCTGAGAAAACCGCCGATAGCGTCGATCTTCATGCCGTCGACGCCGTAGCGGACGAAGAAGTCGGTCATAACCTCGCGCACGTAGCTCCGCAGCGCCGGATGCGCGAAGTTCAGCGCGTAGCTGGCCTGTTCGTCCTCGTGGCCGAGTGGGATGAGCCAGTCTGGGTGTTGATCGATCAGCCCCCTGAGCCCCAACCAGTTGCCGTCGCGTCGCTCGTTGTCGACGTACGGGGAGGCAACATACAGGATCACGCGGACACCGCGTCCGTGGGCGTAGTCGACGAACCAGCGCAGGCCACGTGGGAGCTTCTCGAAGTCCTGGCGCCGCCATTCGGCGCCCGGGCGGCCCTCGGCGACGTACCAGCCGGCGTCGATCAGCACGTGCCACGGGCCGAGGTCGGCGAAGTGCTCGGCGATGTAGTCGACGTGCCGGACGAGCTTCTCCTGCGAGATCTCCATCTCGTGGACGTACCACGTCCCCCACTGATAGCGGAGCCACGACGGCAGCGGCGGCGCGGGGTAGAGCGCGGCCATGATGTCGCGGTACGAGCGGCTCGCCGGCACCGGCTCCTGGCTCTCGGTCAGCTCGACGTAGAGCCGGGGAGAGGCGAGCGGTGCCGGCGGCGACAGCGCGGGCCACGCGCCGGGCCCGGGCGCCCCCGCGCGGCGCGCCGCCGGCTCGACCTCGTAGGTGAGCTTGGCGCCGACGTGTCCCGGCTCGCGGCGCACCGACCAGCGCGCCGGCCGCCGGTGTTCGTCGAGCGCGGCGAGAAGCACGCCGCCGGGCAGCCGGCCGCCGGAGACGAACACCGGCGAGCCCATCGCCACCGGCTCGGCGCGCTCGACGCCATCGTCCAGCAGACGTCCCCGGCGCAGCCGGCTGAAGTCGACCAGGTACTCAGCGCCATCGCCGAAAAACCACTCGCCGTGCGCGCCGCCGAGGCAGGCAAAGCCGGCGATCGCCGCTGCCGGATCGACATCCGACGTCACGGCGCCGGCGGCGCCGTCTTCGCCACCCTGTACCTCGCCGGCAATGTCCGGCGAGGTGCCAACTTCCCAGACCAAAGCCGGCCGGTCGTCGAGCACCGCGAGGCGAACGAACAGCGGCGCGCCGCCGGTCTTGTCTTGAAGATCGAGCTCGACCAGCCGGCCGGGACCCAATACCGGGTCGTCGAGCCGCCCCAGCCGGATGCTGCGCTCGGGCGCGCCGGCCAGCGCGGTGTCCTCGTGCAGGTTGACGAGGCGCAGCGCGGATTCGTCGGCGCCAAAGCCGACCGCGCCGCGCCGGGACCACCGGCTCGGCCGTCGCAGCGCCACCGCGGCGCCCACGCGATGCGCCACGACCGTCCGCGCGCGCCGGTCGACGACCGTGAAGAGCGCGTGGTCGCCGCCGCCGGCATGGAGGATCACTCCCACGCGCTCGTTCGCGAGCACGACGCGCGCGCCGTCGCCGTCCCCCACCCCATCGAGCACCGCAGCAACAGGGTTGCTTCCCCGATCCGCGACGTCCGGCTGGAGCGCGCGCTCCAGCACGCGGCCAACCACTCCCGCGGGCGCGGCGTCACGAGCACCCCTCGCCGGCGTTTCGACGGCTGCCACGGTGCGAGCGGCGAGCTCGGCCAGCGTCGCCTCCTGCCGATCGCGCAGCCCTTCGCGGGCGCGCATACGGTCGCGCAGCAACGTCTGTGTCTGCGCCCGGACGAGATCGTCCGGCAGCACGTGGCTCTCGAAGAGCGACGCGTCGACCCAGCCGCCGAAAGCGGGCGGCTTGCCCGGCACCGGCGCGGCAATCAGACGCAGCTCGCCGGCACCGGCGACGGGGACCTCGATTTCCCGCAATTCGTCGCCTTCGCGCATCGGCCCGCTGTCGAAGACGACGATGCCGTCGAGCTCGACCAGGAATCGCGCGCTGCCGCCGTCGACCCAGGTGTCGTCTTCGACCCCGACGAAGGCGTGGAACAGGGCGTGTTCCTTCCTTAGTCGGTACGCGACCTCGGTCAGCGAATACGTACCCAGGCCGTGTTCGGCCTCGCGGCCGCCGGCACGGATGGGCCCGCCCCGGATACTGTGGCCGACCACCGGCCGGTCGACGCGGCCGAAGCCGAGCCATGCCGCCTGGGCGTACTGCCAGCCGAGCTCGGCGAGCGGGACCCAACGACCGACGAGGACACCCTCCGGCCGCGCCTCGACGCGATACCCCGCCCGCCACAGCCCGGCAATAGCCGGCAGCACACCGGCGACGATGCCCGCCGTCAAGAGCTGCCGCCTCGTCACAGGAGCGAGCTTTAGCAAGAAACGCATCAGTTGGGTCGGCGTGAAACGTGAACTATAGAGCATGATCTGTACCCGGCGAGCAGTTGCCCAGAATTGCTCCGCCGCGTTGAGGTTCTCTTTGAGGTAGAGACCGCACAATGCCTGCGGGGCAATGCGACTTGGGATTTCGTTCTTGAAGACAGCGCGGCTGAGGCGGCTGAGATGGCCCGGCAGACCAGAGAGACCACAGAAACGAACGGTACGCTGGCAATTCGCGCTGCGGCTCTTCGCGCTGCTCATCGTGCCGTTGGCGCTGCCGGTGCAGTCGGAGGCGATCACGGCGCAGCGCCCGCTGGTCGCGCCGGCCGCGCCGGAATCGCTGCGCATTGCCGCCACTATCGGCACGTGCGCGCCAGACGAACAGACCGCCGGTAAGTGGCACTACCTGAGCGACATCCCCTGGCAGAGTGCGACAAGCGGCTGGCAGGCAATTGCCGATGTGGCCGTCCCCGAGCGCGACCGCTCGTTCCGCGGCGTGTCGCTCGCGCTCGGCGGAACGACCTACGAAAAGGGCCTGCTCACCCACCCGTTGGCCGAGGTGACCTATCAGTTGAACGGCCGCTACAGCGCGCTGCAGGCGATTGCCGGCCTGACCGAGAACAGCCCCGACGGCGCGTCGACGGTGTTTCTGGTGTATGCCGACGACGCGCTGGTCTACAACTCCGGCGTCGTCGCGGCCGGCGAGCCGCCGAGGCAGATCGATCTGTGCGTCGCGGGCGTCGACCACCTGCGCCTCGTCACCGCCGGAGCCGGCCAGCGCACGCCGGCGATCGAGCACAAGATGTCCGAGATCGCCGGCGGGTACGCCGCGTGGGTCGACCCACGCATCTTTCGACCGGATGCCCCCGCACCGGCCACGCCGGCGGTGCGTCGCACCCTCGCGGCCGAACACACGATGCGGTGGGAGCAGGTCATCGGCGAGCAGTCGCTGTACCAGGAGCAGGGCGTCGCCGAGATGGCGGCGCTCGTCGAGCGCTTCGGCCCGCCGGGTCGCAGCGGCAACTGGCCGCGCGAGACGCAGATGTTCCGCGACGAGCAGCAGCGGCTGGTGCTCGCCAACCGCCGCCTGGCGGTGTTGTTCGGCTTTGCGGGAGCCGAGCATGCGACGCTCACCGTCGTCGATACGCGCAATGGGACGCTCGTCGTCACCGGCGCCGGTTCGGCGATCAGCTCCGCGGCGGGCGTCATGAGCGTGGCC
>JACQGX010000065.1 GCA_016199265.1 Chloroflexota bacterium
CTTCGTGCTGCCAGCACGACTTCGCACAACAGCCGCCATCACGCGCCACTTCCAGACCGGCTTCTTCGGCCAGCGGCAGCCACGAGACCACACGCGGCCGCCAACTGCGGCCAAAGCCGCCTGAGTTAGCGGAAACTAGAGGTCTATCACCGCTCCATCGAATCGGTGTGGCCGAGTCGGTGGACCAGCCCGCGCGAGACGTGGCCTGGGAGACTCCACGAGCTCCTGCGGACCGTGTGGCGCGATGCCGAGAGGCAGGCGGTGTTCGTCGCTACCGTGCGAGACGAAACCGTTGGATTCGTGCGGGTGGGGCTGTGCGAAGACGGCCCGCAGCCGGCGAAGATCGAGACGCTCCTCGTGGCAGAGGCGCATCGCGGCGCGGGAGTCGCCCGCGCGCTCATAGTGGCGGGAGAACGGTGGTGCCGCGACCACGGGGCCACGGAGGTCGGCGTCGAGTTCATCGCCGCCAATCAGCAAGCCCAGCGCGTGTACGAGCGGCTCGGCTACCGACCTTTCCTGGTGACCTACCTGCGCCGCCTGCGGGACGAACCACGGGACGCGAGCGGCGAGATACCTCGCTAGCTACCCAAACCGTGGTCCAGGGGAAACCCACAGGTACCGTCACCATTCGCCTGCGCTCAGGGCAGGCTTTGTGCCCTTCGGCTGCGCTCGGGGCAGGCTTTGCATTTCGCACTTTGCACGCGGTCTTAACAAAGGCCACGGTGGCACCCACAGGGATCCTCACTTTGCACTTTGCACTTTGCACTTGGTGTAGTCGTCACCACGCCCCGGTGACGAGGTCCATTACCGCCCGCGAGGCGGGCTCGTACCCCATCTGCGCCCAGTCGAGCAGGTGGAAGAGCTTGAACACGTCTTTCGTGTCCTCGTAGGAGGGATCTACGGACCTGATCGAGCGGTAGGCCTGCCAGAAGGCCGCCGGCACGCGGCGCCGGTGGCGTACTCCCTCCACGCCGAGCTCGAACGCGGCGAGCGCCCAGCGCGGCTCGCGGAAGCTGAAGTCCTCCAGATCGAGGTGTCCGCTCAGCCGCCACACTCCGCGGGCGCGCGCGGCGATCGCCTGCAGCCCGTCGAAGTGCGACAGCACGTACTGGCACGCAGGCACCCATCGCCGCCGCCGCTCCTGCACAAATGCGTCTATTGCGTGCCAATGGTCCCGCAGGAGCCTGTCGAGCGTGGGGTTGCCGCGGCGGCGGACGCGGGCGATGAACGAGTCGAGGTAGGCGAAGAAGGCCTGGTCCCACGGCTCGGCATATGGGACATCAAGGTCTACCGCGCCGTCATGGGCGCGCGTCATCGCGTGCACCGCTGCCAGCGCCTCCCCTGCCGTGCGGAAGAGCCCCGTTAGCTCGGCTCCCTCTCGAGCGTGCTGAAGCTGGTCGCGCACCGACACGCCTTCGAGTGCGGACATGGCCACCCAGAAGAAGGGCACGTCCTCGGTCGGTGGTCCCCATCCCAGCAGGTCGTACACGGGCAGCCCGTGCTCCCGCAGGAGCGCATGTACGGCCGGCACGCTCCACGTCCGCGCCGAGTACATGCGCACCGCCGTGTCTGCTGGCGTAATCGGGTTCGGGCCGCGCGGCCGGTCGAGTTTCACCACGATGTCGTGTTCCGACCCAACCTCCCGCACACGAACGCGGTACACGGCGGCGCCGCTGTACCCGCCATCCAGCGCGGACGCGGCGACCATCGATCCGGCGAGCCACCGGGAGACAATGAGTCCGACCGCACGGACGTGGGCGTCGACCGTCTTCACCGCTTCCACCATGGTCGTAATGGTATGAGCGCCCGCCCGCCTCAGGCACTCGCCAAGTTCCCACCTTCGCGTCCCAAACGAGCTTCCACCGGTACCAGTTCCGGGCTGTCCGACTCGCTCTCACAGCACTGGAGCATTGCATGACGTCTACGACAGCGCGCAACGAAGAAGATCCAAGGCTGCCTCAAGCTGGGGATCCCGGCCGGCAGTCTCGTCGGCTGAAGAGGGTGTCATGGGAACGTCGGGAGTGACGCCGATGCGGTTGCGCGCCCGCTCTTCGGGGTCGAAGACGGTCTCGTAGTGGGCGACCGCGATGCTCCAGCCCGGACTGAAGCGCGACCAGGCCATGCGTCCGCAAAGGCCCCCGGTGCGCTCGCCGACAAGGGTCGCGCGGCGGTGGGTCTGCATTGGTCCGGCGAAGGACTCAGCGCCGGACAGGCTGCCAGGGCCTATGAGGATCACAGCAGGGCGTTGGAAGGGGAGGGCGGCGCCATCCGCGTCGATGTCCTCGCGCATAGGAACGTGGCGGCCGTCTGAAAGGGTAGTGTCGTTGTGGCGGAGGCGGCTGAAAAGACGCCCGTGGGAGACGAGGAGCCGGCTGACGCCGATGGACTCACCACCACTGTTCCAGCGCATGTCGAAGATCCAGCCCCGAACTCCGGACCGCTCAAACGAAGTCAGCGCGTTGCGGACTTGCTCCGTCGCGTTAGCCCCGAAGCCATCCAGGCGCAGGAGGCCGATCGAGCCGGGGAGGATGCGAGTGATAGGAGGCGGGGACAGGGGGTCGGGCTCAAACTGGACGTCATGCGTGCCTCCACCGGCAGTTTGGACGGCAAGCACGCTGAGAGAGCCGAGCTGACGCTTGAACTCGGCAAGCGCCTCGAAGCGCCGGAGGTCGGTGGCAGGCCGGCCGTTGATGGTCAGCAGCGTGTCTCCGCGGCGCAGGCCGGCGCGTTGTGCGGGGCCGCCGGGATAGAGATCGGCAACTGCGATGGGTGGGGTATCGGTCAGCGCCAGGCCGAGCGTGGCGGTAGGAGGTCGCGGAACGGCGCGTCCTTGCTCGGCCATTCGGGGGGTGTTCAGAAAGGTGTGGCCGTCACGCCTGCGGGCGAGGAGCTCTTTGAGCGCGGCGGCTGCGAGTTCTTCTATGGCAAGGCGGTCATGGGCACGTTCCTCGAGCGCCGGGAAGGTGGCCGCGTGGGTGGCGTAGGCCGCTCTTGGATCGGCGGAGTACGTGGGGCGAGACGGCGGAGGCGAGACCCCTGCGCGCGAGAGAGCGGCAACGGCGCCTTCCCACGCGGCCAGAAGCAGGTCAGCGACCGAAAGGGGTTCGTAGAACTCTTTGTAGAGGATTTCGACAGCGGCGCGCACCATAGCCGTTGCGCTTGACGCTGTATCGGTGCCGGAGGTTGCCATCGGATGACCAGTGTACCCCGTCACGAGTACTCCGCGGCCACGGAGTACGCCCTGCGGTACGCACGCGGGCCGCGCTAGGCAGGCCGCCGCTGCTCGTCGTGGCCGAGTAGCCGCCGGGCACGCTCCACGTGCGGCGCCGGGGGCAGTAGTGCCAGCGTATCCAGAATGAGCCGCTCCCGCTCCGCCACGCGCTGCTCCAGGTCCGGCAGCGTGAACAGCGCCTCGATTCGCTCCGCCAGCCGCTCGGGTTTCGTCGGCAGCGCCTCGCACCGCTCGCGCAGCCACTTACGGTCAGGTGCCCACCGGCGGTTGAGGGCGTACACGAGGTTGAGCACGTTGTACGCATCCCAGGTGAGGCGCTCCGTGAGCGCCAGCACGTCGCCGCGCCGGGCGAGGGCCCGGCGCACGTCCGTGACCTGCGGCAGGCCCCACACGCGCGTGTTCTGCGCGATCACGCGGGCGCGGAGCGCCTCCGGGTATTCGGCGATCAACACCTTCCAGCGCGCGAGCGCGCCGTGGGTGCGCAGCGGCACGGCACAGTCCACGACAAACGCGTGGATTAGGTGCGCCGTGGATGCCTCCTCGATCGCCGCGCGCAGCGCCGCCTCTTGCGCCGGAACGGTCCACCAGCCCGCCTCCACCACGGCGCCTCGAAACACGAATGTGATCCCATGGACGCTCCCCGCGGCGCCCAGCGGCTCGATCGCAAGCTCCGATGCCCCCACGGATTCCAACCACGCTAATCGCGCCTCGAGCTCGGGCAGAGCGTCGTCCGGCGTCCAGAGGTTGAGCTCTATGTCCGAGTAATCGTCGGCCAGGCCGAGTGCAACCGACCCGGTCACCGCGATCTCCTGTCCGAGGGCCGGCGGGCACGACTCCGCCAGCGCCCGCACCACGGCATAGCGCTGGTGACTCTCGGGGGTGGTGCCCGTCGGCAGCGGGTTCATGGGCTGAGAGGATCAGGGTACCAGAGCCATTCGCCGCTCCGTCGCCATCCGCACGAACGTGGATCCCGCCCCCATACCATCGCCATATCCACGCGACATCGGCACTTGGTCCCCTTTCATACCGTCCTCCTGCGCGCTCGTTGTACAGTAGGGCCAGCGCAAGCCACTTCGTCGTTGCATTGCTCATACTCGAGCCGAGCGCTGGGAGGGGATGGTGGGCACCGAGGCCAGGGGCGGATACGATTCCGATGCGGCCACCTGGGTCGCACGTCTCGTCCACGACTGGATGCGCCTCAAACGCGAGGCCTACCCCCTCGATGCCGCCCACCTCGAGGCCGTCCTCCTCGCCGGAGGCCGCACCCCAACAGCACGCACGCGTCTTGCGCCGGCGCGCACGCACCTGCTGCGCGACCTGCTGCGTCCGATCGCCCGCGCCGGACAGGTCCTGTCGTGGCGCCAACGCGAGGAGCCACGGCGATGGATCTGACGGGACGCACGGCGCCCCACCTCCCCGAACCCGACCAGGCGCTCTACCAACGGCTCGTCGACAACGCCCTCGCCGCGACGGGAACCCGGCTGGTGTACCTCTCCCAGTTCGACGAGGCGCGCCAGGCGACGCGCCTCGTCGCCATTGCGGGGCTGGACGGAGCATTGGCGCAGCGGGGACTCGCCGCTATCCGCCGCTTCGCCCCGGCTTTCGACCCCTTTCAGGTTTGGTCGAGTGTCCGCGCCAACCCACTCCTGCAGGCGCTGTATGAGACGGGCCAGCCCGTCGCGGCGCCGTTTGTCGAGGTCGCCGCCGGAACCGTCGACCAGCGCATCATCCAGATCGGCGTCGCCGTGGCTGGTCTTCGGGTGTCGTACGTCTGCCCGCTCCTGGTCGCCGGCCGGTTTGCCGGGACCCTGACCTACGATACCCGGGAAGAGCTCGCCGGCCGAGACCGGCACGTCTGTGACGCGTTTGCTCGCCAGGCCGCGCTCACGCTCGAGCTCTCCCGCTGGGCCGACGCCGAAGCCCGGCGTGCGCACCAAGCCGAACAGATCGCCCACGTGCTGTCCGCCGTCGGCGCGGCGAGCGACGTCGAGGCCGCCCTCGAGACGCTCCTCTGTGGCGCCGTTGCCCTCCTCGGCGGCACCCAAGGCATCGTGCGCCTGCTCGATCCCGAAACGGGGGAACGCGTTTTGTCGCTCCACCTGGAGGCCGACGGCACCATCGGCCGGTTTGCCACCCGCACCCCGCTGTGCCCCGGCAGCATTGGCGCCTCGCTCGCCGCCGGCGGCCCCTCGGCGCTGATCGAGGACCATTGGACGCACGACGCTGCGGCGCAGCCGCCGCACGCCCACATGCGCGAGCACATCCGCTGCTCGCTCAACGTGCCCATCGAGGCAGATGGACGGCGCGTCGGCAGCCTGCACGTGAACCACGACGAGCCGGGCTTCTTCCGCGCGGCGGATCTCGCGCTGGCGGAGGCGCTCGCCAGCCGCGCGGGTGGCGTCATTGAGCGGGCGCGAGTGCAGGAGGCGCAGGAGCGTGAGCGGGCGGAGCGCGCCAAACTGGAGGGGGCGCTGCTGGTGGCGCGGACGGTGGCGCACGACGTCAACAACGCGCTCGCGCCGGTGAGCGGGTTTGCCGAGTTGCTGGGGCTCCATCCTTTGGTGCGCGGAGACGTCCAGCTCGAGTCGTACGCGCGCCTCATCTTCGACGGCGCGGCGCAGGTAGCAGAGAAGGTCCAGCGCCTCCAGGGGATCATCCGTTTGGAGCTCAAGCCACCGGAGCAGGGGTTAGGACCAGACAAGCCCGTGCTCGATCTGGAGCGC
>JACQGX010000066.1 GCA_016199265.1 Chloroflexota bacterium
CTGCAGCCCCTTCTCACGCGCCAGCAACTCGCGCGGATCGAGCACCTGCATCTAGAGGAGCTCGTCCCATTCGGGATGCCGGAAGGCGGCGAAGTCGTCGAGGCTGACCTAGGCGACGAGCGCGTGTACCTGGCCGTCGGGGGTCAGGATCAGTGGATTTATCTCCACGAGGTCGCAGTCGCCCGCGACGTAGCACTGGTAGAGTTTGATCAGTAGCTCGACGGCGCCTGCCCGGGCCGGCTCGTCGAGCCGTGCACGATCGACCAGATCGCGCGCGGCGGCCTCGGTCAAGCCGTCGACCGGGTCGATGTGGCGTCGAGCGATCGCGTCGGGGTCTTCGGCCGCGACCTGCTCGATGTCGATGCCTCCCCTGGCCGAGACCATGCCGAGGTGTTGCTTGGCGCTGCGATCGAGCGTAAAGCTAGCGTAGTACTCGCTCGCAATATCGGAGGCACGCTCGATCCACAGCCGGCGCACCGTGTGGCCGCGGATGTCCATGCCCAGGATGTTGCCGGCGTGCGTGCGCACCTCACCGGCGTTGCTCGCCAGCTTGATGCCGCCGGCCTTGCCCCGGCCGCCGACCTGCACTTGGGCCTTGACGACGACCGGATAGCCGACCCGCTCGGCCCGCTCGACCGCCTCGTCGACGGTGTCGGCAACGCCTCCGGGCGACACCGGTATGCCCCAGCGGGCAAAGTACTGCTTACCCTGATACTCAAACAGATCCACTTACTTCATTTTCTCCTGCAGCGTTTCGGCCACGGCGTTCAGGAACGTCCAGGTGTCGACGCCGCGGGGGTTCTCGGTGGTCGTGAGCGCCAGGAGGTCGCGGGTCATGACTCCACCTTCGATGGTTTCGACCACCGCTTCTTCAAGCCTGCGCGCGAACGCCGTCACTTCGGGCGTGCCGTCGAGCTCGCCCCGCTTGCCGATGGCGCCCGTCCAGGCGAAGATCGAGGCGACCGAATTGGTCGACGTCTCTTCGCCGCGCTGGTGCCGCCGGAAGTGGCGCGTGACGGTGCCGTGCGCCGCTTCGTACTCGTACTTGCCGTCGGGATTGACGAGCACCGAGGACATGAGACCCAGGCTGCCGAAGCCGGCCGCGACCATGTCACTCATGACGTCGCCGTCGTAGTTCATGCACGCCCAAAGCTGGCCGCCCTCGCTCTTCATCACCTGCGCGACGGCGTCGTCGATCAAGTAGTACGAGTAGGTGATCCCGGCTGCGTCCAGCACGGCCTTGCGCGCGTCGGCCTCAGCCTGGAAGATATCGCGGAACCGCGCGTGGTACTTCTTGGAGATCGTGTCCTTGGTGTTGAACCAGACGTTGACCTTCTCGCCGATGGCGTAGGTGAAGCAGGCCCTGGCGAAGCTCTGGATCGACGAATCGAGGTTGAACATCCCCATCGCGACGCCGCCGCCCTGGAAGTCGTTGACCACCAGGCGCTGCGGCGCGCCGTCTTGGGGCGTGTACACCAACTCGACCTTGCCCGGCTGCGATACGACGAGCTCCTGGTCACGGTAGATGTCGCCGAACGCGTGACGCGCGATGGTGATCGGCCGCTTCCAGGCACGCACCGCGGGCGGAATGTTCTGCATCGTGATCGGCCTGCGGAAGACGGTACCGTCCATGATGCTGCGGATCGTGCCGTTGGGGGAAGGCCACTCCCTCTTGAGATGGAACTCCTTGACCCGGTCCTCGTTGGGTGTGATCGTGGCGCACTTGACGCCGACGCCGTACTCGAGCGTCGCCTTCGCCGCGTCGACGGTGACCTGGTCGTCGGTCGCGTCGCGGTTGGTCACCGCGAGATCGTAGTACTTGATGTCGACGTCGAGGTAGGGCAGGATCAACTGCTCCTTGATGCGCTGCCACATGACGCGCGCCATTTCATCGCCGTCCATCTCGACGATGGGGGTCTTGACTGTGATCTTGGCCATTTCTTCTTGTCCTGAAAGTACGGGGCGCAAGTAGCCCTTGAAGCAGCCCCCAGTCTATCATTCCTGGAGGAGGACACGAAGCGTTATGCCAGCGGCCGTGACAGAGGGTCTTCGGGACGTCGTTGCCGGCCCATCAGCGATCACGGAGGTGAATGGGACCGAAGGCCGCCTGCTCTATCGCGGCTACGACATTGACGACCTCGCACGTTATTCGACGTTTGAGGAAACGACGTACCTGCTCTGGCACGGCGTTCTGCCGGCGCGGCAGCCGCTCGCCGAACTCGAGCAGCAACTGCGCGCTCACCGGGCGTTGCCGGCGGAAGTCGTCGATCTGCTGCACCGGCTGCCCAGGCAGGCGACGCCAATGGACGTGCTGCGCACGGCGGTGTCGGCGCTGCAGCTCTGGGACCCGGACGCGAACGACGACGGCCAGGACGCGAGCCACCGCAAGGCGCTGCGTCTGACGGCGCAGATGCCGGCGCTGGTGGCCGGGTGGCACCGGCTGCGCAGCGGCCAGGAACTGGTGCCGCCGGCGGCGGAGCAGAACACCGCCGCGGCATTCCTGTACCTGCTCACCGGCGAGACGCC
Source organism: Chloroflexota bacterium (assembly GCA_016199265.1). GTDB lineage: Bacteria > Chloroflexota > UBA11872 > UBA12225 > UBA12225 > JACQGX01. The sequence continues at coordinate 2,527 of JACQGX010000066.1, forward strand.
GGACCCGGTGGCGGTACGTACACTCGACGTGGCGCTGATCCTGCACGCCGATCACGAGCTCAACGCCTCGACGTTCGCGGCGCGGGTGACGGCGGCGACGCTCGCCGACCTTCACTCGGCGATCACGAGCGCGATCGGCGCGCTCATCGGTCCGCTGCACGGCGGCGCGAACGAGGGCGTGATGCGCATGCTGTTCGCCATCGGCGACGTCGACAACGTCGAGGCGTTCATCAAGCACGAGCTGGCGCAGCACCGGCGGATCATGGGCTTCGGGCACGCCGTCTACAGGACGGCCGACCCGAGGGCAACGCATCTGTGCGAGATGTCGCGCCGGCTCGGCGAGCGGCGTGGCGACCTCAAGTTCTGGGAAATGAGCCGGAAGATCGAAGAGGTGATGAAGCGCGAGAAGGGGTTGAACGCGAACGTCGACTTCTATTCGGCGTCGACGTACCACGCGCTTGGCATCCCGATCGATCTCTTTACGCCGGTGTTCGCCGTCTCGCGCATCGCCGGCTGGACGGCGCACGTGCTCGAGCAGTACGCCAACAACCGCCTGATTCGCCCACGCGCCGAGTACACCGGCGCCCGCAACGGCGAGTATGTTCCCATCGACCAGCGAACGTGAGTTTGAAACCACAGATGCACACCAATGTGGTTTCATTAACTCATGAGCACTATTCCTGATACGGTCTCGGGGCCGGTGCGCCTGCGGCTCGCACCGTCGCCGACCGGCTTCTTGCACATCGGGTCGGCCTTTCTCGCGCTGCTCGACGTCGCGTTTGCCAAGCAGCATCGCGGGCAATTCATTCTCCGCATCGAAGACACCGACCAGAAGCGATTCGTTGCCGAGGCCGAAGAGGCGATCTACGACGGGCTGCGCTGGCTCGGCCTGGAGTGGTCGGAGGGGCCCGACGTCGGGGGCGATTACGGTCCCTACCGCCAGTCGGAGCGCCTGCCGCTGTACCAGGCCGCGGCCGAGGAACTGGTCAAGATGGGGCGGGCCTACTACTGCTGGTGCTCGCCCGAGCGACTCGACCAGATGCGAAGGGAGCAGCAGGCGCGCAAGCTCCCTCCCAAATACGACCGGCTCTGCCTTGGCAAGACCGAGGCGGAGCGCAAGCAACTGCCCGGCTACACCGAGAGGCCTGTCGTCCGCCTGCTCATGCCTAGCGAGGGGCAGACCACCATTGACGACCTCATACGCGGGCCGATCACGATTGAAAACGCGCTCATCCAAGACACGGTCATTCTCAAGTCGGATGGCTATCCGACCTACCACCTAGCAGCGCCGTACGACGACCACGCGATGCGGATCACCCACATCACGCGCGGCGAAGAATGGATCTCGAGCACGCCCATTCACTGGCAGATCTTCGACGCCTTCGGCTGGGAGCCACCGGCCATCGCGCACACGCCGCTGCTGATCAACGCGGACCGCAGCAAGATCTCAAAGCGCAAGCACCCATGGGCGAAGGTGTCGTGGTTCAGGGACGAAGGCTACTTGCCTGAGGCGGTGATTAACTACCTGGGCAGTCTGATGGTGCACGTCCCCGACCCCAACAACCCCGACCCAAGCATCGACCGCGACATCTTCGGCCTCGACGACATCGTGAGGCATTTCGACTTGGGGCGGGTTGACCCCTCGGGCAAAATCGTCGACCTCGACAAGCTGAACTGGCTCAACGGGCACTCTATCCGGGCGCTCGAGATCGGCGAGCTGATCGACAAGGTCCGCCCGTTCCTGGAGACCGCGAGGCTGCACGTCGCGGGCGATCCCAAGCTCGCGCCGGCGCTGGCGCTGGAGCAGGAGCGGATCAAGCGATTGAAAGAGGCGCCGGAGGCGGTGTCGTTCTTCTTCCGCGACGAGGACTACGACGCCAAGCTGCTCGTCCCGCGCGGCGCCGACGCCAATCGAGCCCTGGAGCTGCTCCGGGCGTCGATGCAGACCGTCGAGGAGGTCGCCGCCGGCGAAACGGGGTGGAAGGCGCCGGCGCTGGAGGCGGCGTTCCGCGCGCTCGCCGAGCGGCTGGGGCTCAAGACGGGCAAGGAGCGGGGCCAGCTCATCGGCGCGGGTGTTATGCGCGTGGCCGTCACCGGCCGCACCGTCGGCCCACCGCTGTTTGAAACGATGGAGATCCTCGGGGCGGATACGGTACGGCGGCGGATGCAGGCAGCACTGGAGATGCTGGCGGGGCTGGCAAGCGGCGCGCAGCGGAGCGCCGTCCGTTAGAATCCGCGCCGTGACGGCGGTTCCGGAGGCAGTGTTCGAAGAGATTGAAGCGAGGGCCGCGGGCGTGCCGCGGCCGCGCATCTTCGTGCTTTCGGCGGCGGCCGGGGCAGGCAAGGACAGCGTGCTCGCCGGGCTGCGCCGGCGCGGGGTACCCATCCACGTCGTCGTGACCTACACGACCCGTCCGCAGCGCGAGAGCGAGGTCGCCGGCGTCGACTACCGCTTCATCACGCGCGAGGCGTTTGAACGGCTGCGGGACAACGACGAGCTGCTCGAGCACGCCGAGTACGCCGGCCACTTCTACGGCACGCCGAAGCGCCCCATCGTCGAGGCGCTCGCCCGCGGAGAAGACGTCATTCTCAAGATAGAGGTGCAGGGCGCGGCCACGGTAACGCGGAAAGTGCCGGGCGTGGTGCTCATCTTCCTCTCGCCGGAGAGCCTGGAAGAGCTCGAGCGACGACTGCGCGAGCGGCGCACCGAGAGCCCGGAGCAACTGCAGCGCCGGCTGGCAGCGGCCGGGCGCGAGCTCGCCCGTATCCCCGAGTACGACTACCTCGTGGTGAACCGGCGGGGGTACCTCGAACAAGCCGTCGACCAGCTCGAGCACATCATCGCCGCCGAACACTGCCGCGTCAACGTCCCGCCGATCCGCCTGTAATGCGACACGAGACTCACCGCAGAGACGCAGAGACGCAGAGAAAGCGCAGAGAGTGAAGCCACAAAGCACACAGAGAGCACACAGAGAGCGAACCCTCTGGACTCGATTCTCTCTTTGTCTCTATCTCTGTGGTCTGTGTGGCCAAACCCCCAAGCTCTCCGCGTCTCCGCGTCTCTGCGGTTCACCCGCCCCTCTCTGCGTCTCTGCGGTGAGTTCGTCCGTTCCATTCCGGTGAGCGAGTCGGTGAACGAAGGAGAGGAACATGTCGAGACTGGCGATCAACGGCGGTGAGCCGCTGCGCACGAAGCCGTGGCCCGCTTGGCCGCGTCCGGAGACGGCGCAGCGCGCCGCCGAATTAGTTAGCGAGGCGCTGACGAGCGGCAAGTGGGCCGGCGATGGCCCGATGGAGAACGCGTTCGCGGAACGGTTCGCTCGCTTCTCGCGCGCACGGTACGGTGTGTGCGTGTCCAGCGGCACGACCGCGCTCCAGACCGCGCTGGAAGCAGCGGGGATCGGCGCGGGGGACGAGGTGATCGTTCCCGGGTTGACGTGGATCGCCACGGCGAGCGCGGTGCTCTCGACAAACGGCGTGCCGGTCTTCACCGATATCGATCCCGAGACGTTCTGTCTGGACGCCGAGTCGGCGGAGGCGGCGATCACGCCGCGCACCAAGGCGATTATCCCGGTACACCTATCCGGCGCGATGGCCGATATGGACGCGATCAACGCGGTCGCTGCCCGCCACAACCTGCTGGTCATCGAGGACGCGGCGCATTCGCACGGGTCGCTGTGGCGTTGCCCGGATGGCGAAGCGCGGGGCGCCGGCGCGCTGGGGCTCGCCGGCTGCTTCTCGTTCCAGGCGAGCAAATCGCTCACCTCGGGCGAGGGCGGCATCGTCCTGACCAACGATCAGGACTTCGCCGATCGGTGCTGGTCGTACCGCAACGTCGGCCGGGCGCGGCGCGAAGGACAGGAGTCGGTGCTCGGCTTCAACTACCGGATTTCGGAAGTGCAGGCAGCGGTGCTGCTCGCCGGATTGGAGGCGCTCGAAAGCGAGCTGGCGACGCGCGACGCCAATGGGCAGTATCTCAACCGGCGGCTGGCGGAGCTGCCCGGCATCCGGCCGGCGCGACGCGACCCACGCGTGGTGCGGCAGGCCTACTACGGCTACATACTCGCGTACGATCCCGAGGCGTGGGACGGCGTTCCCCGCAGCCGTTTCCTCAAGGCGCTGCAGGCAGAAGGCATTCGCGCTGCCGGCGGCTTTGTGCCGGTCTACCGCATGGAGTACTGGCGTATTCGCAAGGAGCGTTTCCCCTTTGCGTCGCGCTACGATCCGTCGTCGCCGGATTACCACGAGCCGAACTGCCCGGTGGTGAACCGGTTTTCGCTGGAGCAACAGGTCACGATTCCGCACCCGGTGCTGTTGGGGACGCAAGACGACGTCGAGGACGTCACACGCGCCGTCGAGAAGCTCTACGAGCAGCGGGACGAGCTGGCGCAGCAGCCGGCGCTGGCGGTGCAGTGAGGCGTGAAGCGTGAGAAGTGGGAGTAGAACGTTGGCGGCACGTAAGGTGATGATTAGAGAGACGCCGACCACTGTTCGCTCTTCACCTGGCACTTTTCACCGGCGAAGCCATGGCCGTTCGACCGATTGTTACCGATCCTGAGAATAAGGTCCTGCGCGGCAAGGCGAAGCGCGTCGGGCGGATCGACGACTACGTCCGGCGGCTGATCGACGACATGGTCGAGACGATGCGCGCCGCGCCGGGTGTTGGGCTGGCGGCGCCGCAGATCGGGGTGCCGCTGCGCGTAATTGTCGTAGACTACGAAGATCAGCTTTTCGCCGTCGTCAATCCCGAGATCGTCAAGAGCAGCGGCGACGAAACCGACGAGGAGGGGTGTCTCTCGGCGCCGCACTGGCAGGGGCCGGTGAGCCGGGCGGCGAGCCTGATCGTCAAGGGACGCGACCGCGACGGCAAGGAAGTGCGGATCAAGGCCGAAGGCTGGCTGGCGCGCATCTTTCAACACGAGTGCGACCACCTGGAGGGGACGATCTTCCTCGATCGCGTCCGCGATCGCTCGCAGATCCATTGGGTCGAGCCGGAAGTCGGCGAAGCCGAGGCCGCCGGCGAAGACGCCGAGCCGCACGAGCCGCCGGAGGAACGGCGCTGATCACGCCGCGTTGCGCAAGGTCTTGGTAAAGAATGGGTGCAGAGGCCACACGATACGTGTTCGATGACCCGGCCCTCGACCCTCGGCCGCCAACGCCCAGCCCATGCCCACGCACCGTCTTCTTCGGCACACCGGAGTTTGCGGCGACGGTACTCGCGCGCTTGCTGGCGGCCGACGCGCCGGTCGAAATCGTCGCGGTGGTAACGCAACCGGACAAGCCGGTGGGACGTAGCCGCGAACTGACGCCGCCGCCGGTCAAGGCGCTGGCGGTGCGCCACGGTATCCCGGTGCTGCAGCCGGTGACGCTCCGCCGGCCGGCTGCGGTCGTGGCAATCGAGCGCTTCTCACCGAACCTTGGCGTCGTCGCCGCGTACGGCAAGATCCTGCCGCCGAGTATCCTCCGGGTGCCGCCACACGGCCAGCTTAACGTCCACGCCTCGCTGCTGCCGCGGTGGCGTGGCGCGTGGCCGGTCGGCGCGGCGATCCTCGCCGGCGACGAGGTAACCGGCGTGAGCATCATGCGGCTCGACGAAGGGATGGATACCGGGCCGGTGCTCGCGCAACGCGCTGAGCCAATCTTGCCGGCCGATACGACCGGCTCGCTCGAGGCGCGACTGGCGCGCCTGGGAGCCGACTTGCTGGTGGCGACGATCCCCGGCTCTATCGCGGGCGAGATCGTGCCGCGGCCCCAAGACGACGCGGCGGCGACGTACTGCCACGTCGTGCGGAAGGAGAACGGCGCTATCGACTGGACACGACCGACCGTCGAGCTCGAGCGCCACGTTCGGGCGATGCAGGCGTGGCCGGTCGCCTCCACCACCTGGCAGGGAAAACGACTGAACGTACTCAAAGCGAGCGATGAGACGATGATGCCGCCCGAGACGAGCCGGCCCGGCGACGTCATACTCGCCGGCAAGCGCCCTGCTGTGGTTACGGGAGACGGTCTGCTCGTTCTCGAACAGGTGCAGCTCGAGGGGCGCAACCCGGTCTCCGGCGCGTCATTCGTCAACGGGTACCGTTCGTTTGTGGGGAGCAACCTCGGCTAAAGCAAGTGCAAAGTGCAAAGTGCAAAGTGCAAAGTGCAAAGTGCAAAGTGCAAAGTGCAAAGTGCAAAGTGCAAAGTGCAAAGTGCAAAGTGCAAAGTGC
>JACQGX010000075.1 GCA_016199265.1 Chloroflexota bacterium
GCAGTGGGCAGTGGGCAGTGGGCAGTGGGCAGTGGGCACATCCCGCTCCACTCCTGGCATGCGCAGCGCGCCGCCCGCTACCGTCTACCGTCTCCAGACTATCGTGTACTGACTGGCTACTGCCTACTGCCTACTGAGCGGCTGGCACCTCGGGCAATAGTGCGTCCCGCGGCCCGCCACACGCATCTTCTCGATTGGGGTGCCGCAGCGCGGGCACGGTGTGCCTTCGCGCCGGAAGACGAGCAGTTGCTCCTGATTCAGCCCCGCGGTGCCCCAGGCGTCGCGGTATGACGAAAGCGTCGTGCCCCGGTTGCGGATGCCCTGTTCGAGCGCCTCGACGATGCCGGCGTGGAGACGGCGGATCCCATCGTCGGAGAGCGTCTCGGTGCGCCGGAGCGGGTGCAGCCCGGCGCGGAAGAGCGCCTCGTCGACATAAATGTTGCCCAAGCCGGCGATCGCCCGCTGATCGAGCAGCAGGGGTTTGAGCGCCGTATGTCGGCGGCGGACGAGCGCGCGCAGGTCGTCGACGGTGAAGGTCGCGGCCAGCGGCTCGGGTCCAAGCTTGGCAAGCACGTCGGCGAGCGCGGCCGCATCCGGCACGAGGTAGAGCCGGCCGAACTTGCGCTGATCCTCAAACTGCAGCTCGTGGCCGTCGTCGAGCCGGAGCACGGCGCGCAGATGCCGGCCCCGCTCTGATCCCTGGGAGCGCCGCGTCAGGCGGCCCGTCATCCGCAGGTGGACGGCGAGCGCCCAGCCGTCGTCGAGCCGCAAGATGAGAAACTTTCCCCGCCGCTCGACGGCCTCAATCCGCCGGCCCGGCAGCAGCCGCTCGAACGCTTCCGAACTCGGCCGGTCAATACACCCCGGCCATGTCAGCTTAACCCCGACAAACCGGCGCCCGACGACGTGGCGTTCCAGATCGCGGCGAATAGTCTCGACTTCAGGAAGCTCAGGCATGCGCAGTCAAGTGCAAAGTGCGGCGTTCACTTTGCACTTTGCACTTTGCACTTTGCACTTTCGTAGGGCTCCATGTCGTACCAGTTCTGACCGGCTTTCATCTCGACGGTGATCGGCACGATGAGCTGCATCGCCCCTTCCATGCGCTCCCGGACGAGGCGCGCGACTTCGTCGAACTCGTCGCGCGGGACCTCGAAGACGAGCTCGTCGTGGACTTGTAGGAGCATGCGCGTGCGCAGACCGCGTTGCGCCAGGTCGCCGTGAACGGCGATCATCGCCAGCTTGATCAGGTCGGCCTGTGCGCCCTGGATCGGCATATTGATCGCCATCCGCTCGCCCGCGCTGCGCACCGCCGCGTTGCCCGAGCGCAACTCGGGGAGATAGCGTCGCCGGCCGAGCGGCGTCTCGACGTACCCGCGCTCGCGCGCCTGCTTCAGCGTCTCCTCGATGTACCGTTTGATCCCGGTGTGGCGTTCGAGGTAGCGCTTGATGAACGGCGCGGCCTCGCTCCGCGTGATCCCGACACGCTGCGAAAGGCCGAAGTCGCTGATGCCGTAGAGCACCGCGAAGTTTGTCGTCTTGGCGAGCCGGCGCTGCTCGGGAGTGACCTGGTCGATCGGCACGTTGAACACCGTCGACGCGGTCGCCGCATGAACGTCGACGCCATCTTGGAACGCCCGGATGAGCAACGGATCGCGCGTGATGTGCGCCGCAAGGCGCAGCTCGATCTGGGCGTAGTCGGCGGCGAGCAGTACCCAGTCGGGCAGGCCGGCGACGAACGCGCGCCGGATCAGCCGGCCGACCTCGGTCCGAACCGGGATGTTCTGCAAGTTCGGCGAATCGCTCGAGAGCCGGCCGGTGGCGGCTACCGCCTGGTTGAACGTCGTGTGTAGCCGTCCCGTGCGCGGGTTGATCAGCGACGGCAGCGCGTCGACGTAGGTCGACTTCAGCTTGGTGAGCTGGCGGTACGTCAGGATGTGCTCGATCACCGGGTGCGTCCCGACGAGCTCCTCGAGCACCGTCGCATCGGTCGAGTAGCCGGTCTTCGTGCGTTTCGTCAGCGGCAGGCGCAATTCGTCGACCAGCACTCTACCCAACTGCTGAGGCGAGTTGATCGTGAACTGGTGTCCGATGGAGTTGTAGATCTCGAGCGCGACGCGCCGGATCTGCCCGGCCAGGCGGCGACTCATCTCGCCCAGCACCTGGACGTCGATCTTGACGCCGGTGCGCTCCATCTCCGAGAGCACCGGGATCAGCGGCAGCTCGACGCGCCGGAAGAGGTCGAGTTGCGCGCGCTCGTCGAGCTCGGCGCTCAGCTCGCCGGCGATCTGGTGCAAGAGCCGCGCTTCTTGTACCGCGGCCGGCGCAATGGCGCTCACGGGCAGGTCCACAACGCTTCCGCCTTTGGGCACGAGCGCTGCCGGCCCGGCGATGTCCCTTCCGAGCCGGTGGAACACGAGCTCGCCCACGCTCAGCGCGCGGTTCGAGGGGTTCAGCACGTACGCGCCGATCATCGTGTCGAAAGCGAGGCCGCGCAGCGACACGCCGCGGTTGGCAAGTAGCGTAATCGTCTGCTTGAGGTTGTGCGCTGTCTTCGCCATCCCGGCGTCTTCGAGCAGCGGGCGCAGCGCGTCGAGCACGACCGGCTCAGGCAGCGACGGCGCGCCGGCCGCACGAGCGACGTCAGGCGACCCGGCTTCGCTCACCGGAACGTACCAGCCTTGCGTGTCGTCGAGCGCCAAGGCGATGCCGGCGAGGTCACAGTCGACGACGCTGCGCTGGTGCGCGATCGGGTGCAGCACGAAGGTACCACGTCCTCGGATGACGTCGACCACCACGTCGAGCGCTCGAGCGGTCGTCACGACGTTCTCGAGCGCATCTACTACCACGGGGACTGCATGCTTGCTCGCGGCGCCCGTAGGCTCGAACAGACTCATCTGCTGCGCGGCTGCGGGCGCGGCTGCGGGCGCGGCGGGTGGCGAGGCAAGCGTCCCATCGGGCCGGGGCAGCTTGGGGACAAGCGTGCGGAATTCGAGCTCTTGGAACAGCTCGAGCGCCCTTTGGCGATCGTAGTCGGCGACGCGGCACGCCTCGGGGTCGAGCAGGCAGGGGACGGCACGCTCGATCGTCGCCAGCCGCTTGTTGGCGCGCACGAGCTGCACGTTCTCGGCCAGCGCGCTGCGCAGCTTGGGGTTGACCTCGTCGAGGCGGGTGTAGAGCTGCTCGATCGTCCCGAACTCGGCCAGCAACTTCGCCGCCGTCTTCTGGCCGATCCCCCGCACGCCGATGATATTGTCCGACGGATCGCCCGCCAGCGCCTTGAGGTCGGGAAGCTGCGCCGGATCGAGGCCGTACCGCTCGCGCACCGCGTCGACGTCGTAGATCACCGTCTCGGAGACGCGCCCGCGCGGCGCCATCACCCGTACGTGCTCGTCGACGAGCTGCAAGCTGTCCATGTCACCGGTGACGATGATCGTCTCGACACCGGCGGCTGCCGCCTGCGACGCGAGGCAGCCGAGCACGTCGTCGGCCTCGTAGCCGTCCTGCTCGAAGATGGGAATGTTGAACGCTGCGATTACTTCCCGCACCCGACCGAATTGTTGGCGCAGCTCGTCGGCCATGCGCGGGCGGGTCGCCTTATAGTCGGTCGAAGCGATGTGGCGGAACGTCGGCGCCGAGCGATCGAACGCCACGGCGCAGTAGTCGGGATGGAGATCGCCCAACACTTTGAGGAGCATCGAGGTGAAGCCATAGACGGCGTTTGTCGGCTCTCCTCGCGACGTCATGAACGTCGCCGGAATGGCGTGGTACGCGCGATAAACGAGCGCATGGCCGTCGATGAGGACCAGCAGCGACCGGCGATCGCCGAGGCGGCCGTCGCCGCCGGAAGCCTGGGTGCTCGGGGCTGGCGCAGTTGGTGGTGTGGGTCTGGACGGTGGGATGTGGGAGTTCGCGCTCATTCTCGTGCAGAATCAGAGCACCGTGGTCGTTTCAGCGCTCTTTCAATTCGTCGACTCAATTCTCGCATGAGGCAGGCAAGGTGAGGCGGCACGAGGCACCCGTGCTCGCCGTGATTGGTACCGGGACGTGGGGGGTGACGCTGGCGCTCCATGCGTCCCGGCTAGGCGTGCCGGTCACGCTCCTGGCACGCACGGCGGCCGAGGCCGCGGCGCTGGACGCCGCGCGCGAGTCGCCGCGCGTGCCGGGCCACCGGTTCCCGGATGCGCTGCGGGTGACGGCAGACGCCGCCGAGGCGCTCGGCGGAGCCGCCGTCGTGCTCCTCGTCGTGCCGGCGCAGACGATGCGGGAGAACGCCCGGCGCGTACGCGCTCAGCTTCCGCCCGATGCCGTGCTGGTCAGCGCCAGTAAGGGACTCGAAATCGGCAGCGCACTGCGCATGAGCCAGGTGATCGCGCAAGAGCTCGGCGGCGGCGCGCACCCCATCGCGGCGCTCTCTGGACCCAACCTGGCGCTGGAGATTGCGGCCGGCAAGCCGGCATCGACCGTGGTGGCGTGCCTCGAGGAGCGCCATGCCCGCCGCGTACAGGCGCTGCTCATGTCGCCGACGCTGCGCGTCTACACGCAGACCGACATCGTGGGCGTCGAGCTCGGCGGCGCGCTCAAGAACATCGTCGCGCTCGGCGCCGGCATGTGTGATGGCTTGGACGCGGGCGATAACGCCAAGGCGGCGCTGATCACGCGCGGGCTGGCCGAGATCTCACGCCTGGGCAAGGCCGCCGGCGCCGCCCCACTGACGTTCGCCGGGCTGGCGGGCTTGGGCGATCTCCTCGCCACGTGCATGAGCCGGCTCAGCCGCAACCGGACGGTCGGCGAGCAGCTCGCCCGCGGCCGCACGCTCGCCGCGATCCAGGTAGAGATGCGGCAGGTCGCCGAAGGCGTCCCCACCACCATCGCCGCGCTGCAGCTCGCCAAGCAGTTTGGCGTCGAGATGCCGATCACCGAGCTGATGCGCCGCGTGCTCTTCGAATCGCTCTTGCCGCAGGAAGCCGGCGCCGCGCTGATGCAGCGCGGCCCCAAACACGAGCTGGATGGGATACTGTAAGTTCCTGGTTCCGAGTTCCTGGTTCCTAAGTCGAAAGTCCCAGGTCCAAAGCTGATGGCCTCTGGCAGCCGGCTTTGGACTTCTGAACCTTGGACTTGGGACTGGAGCTAGGAAGTCGGAACTCTGCTCACAGTACGCCACGTGCAAGGCTCGTTAGACGGCGAAACCGATGACTCGTACGCCTATGGAAAGGGAGAAGCTCGAGACCCTCGGCGACCTCGCGGGCGGGAAGGTGCACGAGCTGGCCGAGGTCTATGCTGCCGCCAACCGCCGGCTCTACCTCGTCGGCGGCTCGGTGCGCGACTATCTGCTCGGTCGCCCCATCCAGGATATCGACCTGACGACCGACGCGCCGCCGGCCGAGACCAAGCGCCTCGCCGCCCGCATCCGGCCGAATGCGCTCTACGACGTCGGCGCACGCTTCGGCACGATCGGTCTCGTCGTCAGGGCGGATAGCGTTGGCCACAGAACGCGCAAAGCACGCAAAGAGCGGCGCCGGGACGGTGAAGAGCACGCGGATACGGGCGAGAGCGCGGAGCCCGCGCAGATCGCGGTAGAGATCACTACGTTTCGGACGGAGCAATACGTCGACGGGACGCGCAAGCCTTCGGTCGAGTTCGGCACATCGCTCGAGGAGGACCTGGCGCGCCGAGACTTCACGATCAACGTGATGGCGGTCGACGTGCTCACCGGCGAGCTGCACGACCCGTACGGCGGCCGAGAAGACCTCGAGCGCCGCGTAATCCGTGCCGTCGGAGACCCGGCCGAGCGCTTCCGCGAGGACCCGCTCCGCCTGCTGCGCGCCGTGCGGTTTGTCGCCCAACTTGGGTTCGCGATCGACGCGGGCACGCGCGAGGCCATCCAGGCGGGAGCGTCCGACCTCGAGCGCATCAGCCGCGAGCGCATCGCCGAAGAGCTCAACAAGATCCTGCTCGTTCCCAAGCCCTCGGTCGGCCTGCGGCTGGCGACCGACCTCGGACTGATGGCGTACGCCATTCCCGAACTGCTGCCGATGCGTGGAGTCAGCCAGCGCCCGCTCCATCACAAAGACGTCTTCGAGCACACGATGGGCGTCGTCGACAACATTCCGCCCGACCTCGTGCTGCGGTGGGCGGCGCTGCTGCATGACATCGGCAAGCCCGCAACCAAGTCGGCTCACGACGGCCAGGTGCACTTCTTCGGTCACGACGAGGTCGGCGAGCGCATCGCCCGGCGGATCTTGCGCCGGCTGCACTTCGACAACCGCATGATCGAGCGCGTCGCCAAGCTGGTGCGCATGCACCTGCGCGTGAACTCGTACGATAGCGAGTGGACGGATTCGGCGGTGCGCCGGCTGATCCGCGAAGCCGGCGACGAGCTGGACGACCTGATCCAGCTCTCCCGCGCCGACGTGACGAGCTACCGCACCGAGCGGATCCGCGCCGCCGCGTTGCGCGCCGCCGAGTTCGAGCGGCGCTGCCGCGAACTGCTGGAGCGCGAGGACGTGGCCCAGCTCAAGAGCCCGCTCGACGGCGACGAGCTGATGGCGCTCTTCGGCAAGGGTCCCGGGCCATGGATTCGCCCGATTAAAGACTATCTCCTCTCCCTCGTCCTCGACGGCCAGCTCGCCCCCGACGACAAAGCCACCGCCGTCGAGCTGGCGCAGCAGTTCGCCAAAGAGCAAAGGCTGCTGGGCGAGTAGCTCCCTCATCCCCTGGCCGCAATGCCCCCTCTCCTCTTGGGATAGAGTCAGGGTGAGGGCAGCCGCGGCCTGCGCACCGATTCGGGACAGTGCCGTAGCAAACGCGCGGCACCAGTTGCGGCCATCTCGCCGCGCGTCCAATGCCACCCGGGCACTCGACAGCCAGCGTTCGAATACGGCTCGATCGGCAGCCCTCAGCGGTGCCTCGGAGGCTTCGCGCAAGGCCGCCGCCGCGGAGGCCAGACGAAGCGCACGCACGGGCGCGGACAACGACGCGGCGATGCCGGCCAACCCTTCGATTGACTCGGCGATCGCCGCCTTGTTACCCACGTCTTGCCTGATGGCGAGACTTTCCAAATACCACCTGCGGGCAGAATCATCATCACCCAACTCGGCGGCGACGGCACCGAGGTTCGACAGCGTGTTGGCGATAGCCTGGCCGTCCCCGAGCGCGCGCTTTATCGCCAGACTTTCCTCGAGTAGGTCGCGCGCCGTACCGAAATCGTGCTGTGCCCTGGCGACCGCGCCCAGATTGTTCAGCGCATGGGCAACACCCAGCGTGTTGCCCAGTTCCCGGTAGATCGGCAGGCCCTCCTCGAGGAGAGCGCGGGCCGCAGGAAAATCGCCTTGGCGGTACGCCAGTGTCCCGAGGTTGATAAGCACACCCACAAGACGGCCCTGGTTGCCGAGCCGCCGCCAGGCGGAGGCACTTTCGTCCAGCAAACGCTGCGCGGCCGGCCCATCCCCGTGCTCCGCCGCCAGAATGCCTGCCAGGTTGAGGGCGTGGGCGCGAGCTTCGGTATCCTCGCCCAGGTCGCTCGCCGCCAGCAGGCGCTCGAGGCACGTCCGGCCCTCACGCAGATGGCCGCGTGTCAGCCAGAAGCCGGCGAGTGCCGCCGCCAGCCGCAGGCCGCGCTCCCAATCCTTGTGCACCTCGCACCATTTGAGCGCCGCGCGGAAGTTGTCGTGCTCGGTCTCCAACCGGTTCAGCCAAGAGACCTGCTCTGCGGTGTGGAGGTGCGGCTGCGCTCGCTCGGCGAGGGTGACGAAGTAGACAACGTGCTGCCGGCCGATCGCCTCTGCCTCGCCGCTGCTCGTGAGCTGCTCGCGCGCGAACTCGTGGATCGTCTCCAGCATGAAGAAGCGTGGCTCACCGTCGGCGGTCTCGACATGGCGCAACAGGCTCTTATCCACAAGTGAACCCAGCACGTCGAGGACGTCTTCGGGGGAAAGTGACCGGTGGTACGGGTTTGGGGCCGGGCCACGCTTACTTCGATCCCCGGCCCCCGGCCGCCGGCTCCCCGCACACACCGCTTCCGCTCCCTCCAACGTGCAGCCGCCACGGAAACCCCCGAGCCGCTGGAACAGCCGCTGCTCCTCGGTATCCAGGAGGTCGTAGCTCCAGCGGATCAAATCTCGCAGCGCGCGCTGCCGTGCCGGAAGATCGCGCGCGCCGCCGACCAACAGCGAAAGCCGGCGATCGAGACGCGCCAGGATCGCCGCCGGCGAGAGCAACTTGATCCGCGCAGCCGCGAGCTCGATTGCCAGGGGTAGACCGTCGAGCCGGCGGCAGATCTCGGCGACGTCGGCGGCGTTGTCGCTCGTCAAGCAGAAGTCAGGACGCACGTCGAGTGCCCGCTCGACGAACAGTTGCATCGCGTCGTAGTGTTCGAGCGCGGCCAATCGCTCTGGGCTCTCGGGCGGCAGGTGCCGTGAGTCGGGCACCGCGAGCGGCGGCACAGGGTACTCGCGCTCGCCATACACGCGTAGCGCCTCCCGGCTGGTGACCAGCACTTTCAAGTGCGGACAGGCCTCGAGCAGATCGACCACCACCTGCCCGGCAGCAGTGACCTGCTCGAAGTTGTCCAAGAGCAGCAGCAGTTGCTTCACGCGGAGCTGGGCGGCCACGCTCTCCAGTCGCGGCCGGCCGGGCTCCTCGCGCACGCCCAGCGCCTGTGCGATCGCCACCGGTACCAGCTCGGGCTCACGAATGGGTTCCAGGGGGACGAAAACGGCGCCAGCCTCGAACGCGTCGACGAGGCCGGCCGCCGCCTGCAGGCCCAAGCGCGTCTTTCCGGTACCACCCGGGCCGGTCAGTGTCAGGAGGCGCATGTCGGGCGCCAGCAGCCGCCGGCGCACCGCCTCGACCTCGCGTGCCCGCCCAATGAACACCGTGGACTGCACCGGCAGGTTGTGCAGCCGCGCGTTGTGCGCCTTGAGCGCGGGAAAGATCGCGGGGATACCGGGCGCAACGACCTGGAAGATACGCTCTGGGCGGGTCTGGTCTTTCAAAGAGTGCTGCCCTAGATTGCGCAGACTGACGCCATCGGGGAGGCTGTCCTGCACCAGTTGCTCGGTCACGAGTGAGAGCAGGATCTGCCCGCCGTGCCCCAGCGCCAGCAGCCGCGCTACCCGGTTGAGCGGCTGGCCGAAATAGTCGCCATCTCGCTCCTGCGCCGCGCCGCTGTGAAGCGCCATGCGAACCCGGATCGAGTCGACGTCCCCCCACGACTCGGCGACGAGTGCGCGTTGGGCCGCGACCGCGGCGTCCAGCGCGTCGGAAGCGGAGTTGAACGCGGCGCAGACGGCATCGCCGACCGTCTTGAAGACATACCCCCGATACTGCTCAACCGCGCTGCCCAGCAGGTCGTAGTGGCGCGCGAGCGCGGCCGCCATCGCCGTGCGGTGCTGTTCCCACAGCCGTGTACTCCCCTCGACGTCGGTGAACAGGAACGTCACCGTCCCGCTTGGTCGTTGCTCGGTGCCCATCGGCCTGTGCCGCCGGCGTGCGCGTGTCGTGACCGCACCACGGGCAGGCAGCGTGCAGGAGCGTACTGCGGGCGTTCGGCGATGTCAAGGCAGCGTTGCTTTTGGGCCGCGAAACGCTTTACGCGGCGTACTCGTCTCGGCCCTCGCCGCCACCCGCACCCAAAGAGGAAGCGCCACGTGGAACGTGCTCCCTTCACCGGGATGGCTCTCGACCCAGATACGTCCGCCGTGTCTTTCGACGATGCCGCGGCAAATGTACAGACCCAGCCCCATTCCGGCGAAGCGGCGGTCGTCGACGTTGGCCGCGCGATAGAAGCGATCGAAGACGTGCGGCAGATCGGCGGGCGGAATACCGATGCCCCGGTCGCTCACGGCGATCCGGGCGAGCTCGCCGATCGCCGCCGAGCCGGCAGCGGCGCCCGCACCGACGTTTTCTGCAGTGCGAACCGAGCCGTCGGTGCGAGCTCCGCCCGGTGCCGGCGATGCCGGCGTTTCTGACGCAGCAGGCGCAACCCACAGGCGCACGCGAACCGGCTCGCCGGTCGGGCTGTACTTGAGCGCGTTCTCGACGAGATTCTCGAGGAGCTGCCCGATCCGGCTGCGGTCGAACTCGCCTGTCACCGGACCCTCGGCTTCGACGACGCAGCGGCCCGGCGCATACCGCGCGCACACACTTTGTGCGAGCGCCACGAGGTCCACGGGCTCGCGCCTGCCGAGCAGCCGTCCCTGTTCGACGCGTGAGGTGTCGAGCAGCTCGAGCATGAGGTCGCGCAGGCGTTGCCCCTCGACAACGATTCGCCCGACACCGGCGAGATCGGCGTTTCGCGCCTCACTGTCGGGCCGGCGCTTGAGGTGGCGCTCGAGGAGCTGCGCCTGGGCGAGGATGGTCGTCAGCGGCGTCTTGAGATCGTGCGCCGCAGCCGAGAGGAAGTCCTCCTTGAGCCTGGTCGACTCTTCCAGCGCCTGTACCCGCGCGGCCTCGTCGATCAAAGCACGACTTTCGAGTACTACGGCTGCCTGGTCGGCCAGCAACTGGACGAGCGCCAGATCGTCTTCGACGAAAATCGGCGCTCTCGGCGCGTAGACGACCAGCACGCCGAGCCGGCGCTGCCGGCGGTGATCGGCGCGGCCAGCACCGCCCTGGTGCCGTACGCCTGGTAGAGGGCATCGTACTGGGCGCCATCCCGAGCCCTATCGGCATGGAGGTCCGGCACGAACAGCGGCCGCTGCGTGGCGAACGCCCGGCCGGCGGGCGTGACGCCTGGGGGAATACCAATGGCCGGCTTATTCTCTTCGCCCAGGCGTCGTTGGAGCAGAGGCGCCGCTTCCGGGGGTGGCGGCAGATCGAGCGCGAAGCGCAGCACCCCAGCCGTCTCATCCCACAAACCGATGGCCGCGTGTGGTGCCCCAACCGAGGCCGCCGCGCCCCGCTCAAACTCCTGGACAATCGCTTGTGTGTGGGGCAAGCGAGGGAGGGTTGCTGCTCGCCCGAGAAAGGCACGAAGCTCGGGCTCCTGCCAGGCACGCCGCACCCACGCCGGCGGGGTAAACGCCAGAAAATAGGCCAGGCCGCTGCCGAGCGCCGCCACACTCGACAGCATGCTCAGCAGACCGGCGAGCTCAGGAAGGAACGGCCGAAGCGCGGCCACGATGACCACGAGCCCGATGAGCGCCGATCCGGCCGCGGCCGCTTCCATTCGACGCCGCGTCACGCCGCGGGTCGCGCGCGACGCGCGCACGAACGCAGCGCCAGCGTACGCCTGGAGACCGACGAAGAAGGGAACGATCAACAGCGTGTACCACAACGGCCGCGGCGGGGCAAGGGCGAAGGCGGCGGCGCTCAGGACAACAAAGCCACCCGCGGCGCCGTGTTGTAGCCAAGCAGGCACCGAGGCAAGATCGTCGACCAGCCGCACCAAAAGGTAGCCCAGCGCGAGCAGCAATGTCACGTTGATGGCGCTGGTCAGTCGTCCGGACTCTACCAGGCCGGCCTCGACCGCGATCAGGACGGAGATAATCAGTGCAGGCGCGCCAAACAGGAGGGCGATGTCGAGATTCGCCGCGCGCGGGTGCCGTATCGCGTGCCGCACGCTGGCCGCGAAAATGACCAGAAAGAGCGCCCACGTGACGTACTGCAGGAACCGCTCGGCCGTCATGATTTGCGCCACGCTCGGGCGCGTCTGTCACAGCGTCACATCGGCACCGAGAGACCGACTCAGGTTTGTGAGACGCCTCTCAGCGTGCCCTGTACGTCTCACATAGTAACAGGTATGGTAATAGCCATCTCTTCGGCGCCGGCTAGATCACCAGGTACGGATACCCCCGCGCCGCCAGGTCGGCCACCGTCGCGACGCGAAAGAAATAACGATCCAGCGTCGGAATGAAGTCGCCAAGGGTGATGAATCCGTCTTCGACCGCGGCAAGTGGCCGCAGAGCGCGCGTGGCGATGCGGTCGAGCTGTCCGGCAAAGAGGCCGAGAAGGTCCGGCAGCGCAGCAGCCTCCAGCGCCGTGACTTCGACCGGCTGCGGCCGAAAGTCCTCGAGCCGCAGGGATGAGCGCCAGAGGTAGACCTCTTGCAGCTCACGATCGCGTACGCCAGGCTCCTGTTCGCCGACGTAGACGCGCCGGCCGAGGTAGACGAGGTCTTCGAGACGAGCCGCCCGACCAATCTCCTCCTCGACCTCGCGGAGCACGTCGACCAGCACTTCGCCGGCCCGGTAGTGGCCGCCGACGGAGACGTCGAGCCGGTTCGGCCATGTATCTTTATGCGGCCCGCGGCGCTGGAGCAACAGCGCCGGTGCTCCATCTGCCCTACCGGCTTCGCACGCCACCCAGCAGTGAAACGAACGATGCCAGTCGCCATCGCGGTGGACGTCGGCGCGCCGCTTGACGCGCCCCGCCGGCCGGCCGGCGCCGTCGTACACGTCGAACAGTTCGTCGGGGTTGCTAAACGGGTCCATGATTGGTGCCGGCAAGGAAGCGGCCGGCAGGGTCTCCTTCCCGCGCCGAAGCTCGACGACATTCTACGACGCGCAGTGTGTGCGCCTGCGCGATGGCGGGTGAGGCCGCGGTGGCACAGTCAATGCCAGGGTGTACCGTAGTAGACGAAATACACGAGATTGACGCGCACAAATCACACGGATCGTTCGTCGAGAGCGCACAGCGTAGGAAAGTTGGGCTAGAGCATGGACGCAGTCGAATTCGAGCACGAGGCGCGGGACCGCACCCCGCCCGCATCGCCACCTGCGCCGGTCGTCGTCGGCGAAGCAGGGAGGCCACACCTAGCAGCGGTGTCGTGCAAACGCGATCACGGCGTGCATCGGGCCAGACGCTTCGCCGAGGCGTGGGCGTGGCTCCAACGGTCGAACGCCGAGCGTCTCGACGATCCGGAGACGCTCGAGTGGTTGATGAGCGCGGGGGTTGTCGCTCCGCCCAAGGCAACGAGGGGGTAACGGGTAACGACGTGACGCTCGCCAAAGCTACGCTCAGCGCGCGGGCGTATGTAGGTCCCAGCCTACATGCGCCCCACGCAGAAGCCGGTGTCGTTTGTCTATGGGCGCAGGTAAGACCAGCTCGCCTTGCACTTGGATTAGTCGAAGGGCGTCACGTGTGTGCCGGACGGGTTGCCCGGGCGGAAACAGGTGCCAGGGAAAGTTGTCGACGTAATCCTCGTTGCCGAGGATGCCGGGTTCGCCCCTATCCCACCAGTCGAAGTTGAACCCTCCATTGACAGGTGGCGGTGACGGTGAGCCGGCGCGCCACCAAGCGGGCGCCGTGGTCGCTTTGGGTGCCGAAGCGGCCCGGGCGCCACCGCACGGCCGGCCGCCGGGCCCGCTCGGCGGCGTTGCTGGTAGGCGCCACGCCGTCCTCACGCGGTCCTCGTCCACGAACGTCCGCAAGAGGGCCGATTCGGTGGCCCACTGCGGCGGTACGTGCGTCATTTTGGGGTATCTCTGACGGCGGTCCACTCTGGGAAGGGGAGTTTGTTTGGCAATTTCGCCTTGGTTCGCGCGGGGCCGCGGTTCCCCCTCACCCCTAGCCCCTCTCCCACTCGGGGAGAGGGGAACGACGGACTCCCTGCTCCCCGCGTCAGCGTGGGCGAGGGGCGTCCGACGTTCCCCTCTCCCCTGGGACGTTCCCCTCTCCCCTGGTGGGAGAGGGGCCAGGGGTGAGGGGGAACCGCGGCCACGCGCGAAAGAGGCGAAAGTGCCAAACAAACTCCCCTTCCCAGAGTGGACCGCCGTCAGAGACCCCCCAAAATGACGCCCGTACCGCCGCAGTGGGCCACCGAATCGGCCCGCTGGTGGACGTTCGTGGCCGAGGACCGCGTGTTCGTGGCCGAGGCCGGGGTGCGGCCGGCGTGGCGCCCACCACCCTCGGCCGCCGAGCGGGCCCGGCGGCCGACGTTCCCCTCTCCCCTGGTGGGAGAGGGGCTAGGGGTGAGGGGGAACCACTCCGCCACCAGCCGCCCGCAGGAGCGCTCGGCGCTGGACAACCTCACCGCCGTCGGTACCGCCGCGCACCATCGTCACCCACTCCCCTCCCTGCTGCCGGCCGCGGCGTCGCACCGCTACGCCGTGAACGGCCACACCGACCAAGGGAGGCACCCACAGCGTGCTGTCTTTGCGCCTCTACGAATCGCCGCCTGTATTCACCATCCGGTAAGACCGCCGTGCATCACAGTGGAAGAACCTTTTGCATGCGATGGCTGGCGCGGCTGGTCGAGAGCTCGTCCTCGGACACGCTCCGGACGAGCGGGCGGGAAACAGGGGTCAATCCCGTGTGACCTTCTTCCAGTCGGCGCTGGGCTCGAGGCCACCCACGTTGGTCAGCGGTCGGGGCAGACGAAAGGTTGGGCCGCCCTCGAGCCGCGCGACGAGCGGATCTTTGCCCTGCAGCCACATGCTCCACACTTTGTGCAGGTTGCCGCCGAGCTGGATGGCATCGCCGGCGGCGATCTGGTACACCAGGCCCCGGCGCGGTGTCGTGCTGCGGTTGGGATACGACGCATGCAGCGTGGTGCAGTGGTGGACGGTCATCGAGCCGGCCTTGACGACGAAGTCCACCACGTTCCCGTCGCGTACCTGCGGCTCGTAGTCGCGTGCGTCGGTGGCATGCCCGACGAACTTCCCGTTGTCGTCATAATGGTTCACCGGTCCGCGCTTGTGGCTGCCGGGGATCACTCGCATGCAACCGTTCTCGGGCGTCGCGTCGTCCAGGAGGAACATGCACGCCAGCAGGTCGTAGTTGCTGTGGGGGAAGAACGGAAAGCCTTACTACCCAATACGCATACATAGACGCTACGCCGCCACCGCGGTTAGCCGGTGAGTTACGCGCTGCAGGGCTTCTCCGGTACGCTTCCAGTGAATGCGCGCTTGGTACTTGCCATGCCCAACGCGGATCGGCTCTACGTAGTCGATGAGGTACCCGAGGAGTGCGCGTTGTGCGATCAGGTCGAAGTCGCGAACGGCAGCGGTCCAGCCGTCCAGCGCTTGGAGCACGTAGTCAAGCGCTGGCAGCGGCTCAGTGGTGACTCCTGCTTCCGAGGCGAGCGCAGCGGTCTCTTTGTCGAGCGCTTTGAGGTCTGCTGCGATGCTTGCCTTGGCGGCGTCATAGCCGGCCTTGTCGAGGTGGTCGTCGACCAATTTGATCGCGGCGGCAGCGAGGCGCCGTTCTGCCTTTCTCCGGTCTGCTTCGAGCCGCTTCAGACGAGCCGATACATCGGGTCTATCAGTTGGCTTCTGTAGTTCAGCCCATGCGCGCTTGAGAGCCTGCTGAACACGTGGATCCTCGGCCGAGAGCCACGCCACCATTTCGCCTACTCTCTCCAGCACGTCAGCTTCAAGAGTGGGTGCGCTGGCAGTAACCGTGCAGCGGGCATCCGGGGCGGCGGCGCCACGCGAGTAGCCGTCGCAACGGTAGCGCGGGCTGCGGCTGCGATTGCTGTGCGCCAGACCGACCATTCGGGCACCACACGCTGGGCAGCGAATGATGCCGGTGAGTACGTATTTTCCGCTCGCCTGATGGGGCGTGTGGCGGTGGTTATCGATCTGTTCGCTAGCCCGCAGCCACAGCGCATCGGAAATGAGGGCGGGCCACCGGCCACGTGGCGACGACAACACGTCAGCAGCCGCCCCGCCGCCGTGGCGACTGATATAGACGCCGGCGCGGAGGAGCTTCCGCACCGCGTACAGATTGAAGTGACGTCCGCCGCGGACGTCGTTTGGGAGGTCGCACAGCCAACGCCCCACGCTGCGGACTGACGCGCCGGTCGCCACACGCTGGAACGCCTCCCGCACGTACGGTGCCGCCACTTCGTCGACATCGAGTACCTTGATTGGCGCGCCCATGGCTCGTTCGTCCGCTGTTGCATCGCGCCAGAGGTAGCCCCACGGCGCGCGTCCGACCGGATGCCAGCCATTCTCGCGAATGTACTGGATGGCCTCGGAGACGCGCTCGGCTAACTGGCGCGTCTCTTCTTCGGCCACGCTGGCGAGGATGTTGGCCACCAGGTCGGAGACTTCACCGCCTTCTCGGGCTGAGTGCAGAGAAACGCCGAGCGTCTTGAGTTCCTCGCGCGAGCGGACGCGCTCCAAAACTCTGCGTCCGAAGCGATGCAGCCAGGCCACGACAACGACAAGCTGCCGTCCCTGTGCTCGTAGGCGGCGGATATCGGTCAGTAGCCGTTGGTAGTCGGGCCGGTCGTCGCGCTTCCCGGTCAGTACGTCAGTGTACTCTTCACCAATCGCCCAGCCGTGTTCGGCAGCGTACCGACGGCACGCGGCGAGCTGAGCATCTAGCGAGACGCCTTCGCGTTCCTGCTCATCGCTGCTCACTCGCGTATAGCTGAGCGCTTCCGTCACGCCGTTGGTGTGCGTCGGTCGCGCTATCCGTTTCGCCATCCTTGATGTCCTCTTCTACACTTGTGCCGTCTGCCGTGTCATGACGACGGTAGGCAGCGTACGGGGCCGCGTGGGGCTTGCTAGTCTACGCGGCCCTCGCTTTTGGGTGCGGCTCAAGCAGGCGCTCGATATCCGTGCGCCGTAGCAGCTTGATGCGCCGATCCGTCGCGCGCTCGTACACCGGCAAGCGGTGCTCTTTGACGAGCCGCGCCATCCGAAAACGGCTTACGGCGAGAAACTCAGCGGCGTCCTGCATGGTGAGAAAGTCACCAGTAGCCGGCCGCCCTTCATCGTTCATGCTGGTCTACCTCCTGGCATGAATAGTAGCAGATGCGTGCAGATGAGCGCAAACTACTTGACAGATATGTGCAGATATGAGAGAAACGGTTCGGTTCGGTTCAGGTGTCAACGACTTGACACCTGCGATGTCCTGGCGTACCTGCTCGTGACTGAGCCCCAACGCGCCGCCAATCGCCCGCTCGCTGTGCCCTTCCTGCCGCAGCACGGCGGCGATCTCGCACCGCTGCGCTTCGGTCAAACGGCACGTGTTCGCCCAGGTCCAGCAGTGCCCGTTGTGCCCGTGCCGCCTCGGCGGTATGCAGCGCCGCCACCACGGTGGGCCGGCGCGCGGGCCGGGACTTGCCATCGAGGCCAACAATGCGCTCTGGCAGGTCCAACTTACCGACATCGGTAAGTTGGCGTAAATCGCGTTGCACCGTGTCAAGCGAGACACCAAGCGCGCCAGCAATGGCGTTTGGTGAGTGTCTACCGACTGCCTCGCCCTCAATCGTCACCGTTTCACCGGCAAGCGCCGCGACAATCTCGCGCCGCTGCGCTTCGGTCAATTGCCGGCGATCGGCGTTGAGGGTTCGTTGGATCTCACGAGCTTCCTCTTCGTCCCGCACGCGCGCCCAGGGGGCAGGTGACGAGCGTCGAGTCCAAAATCGCACCACAACATCCAACCCGACTCGACCGCCGGCCGGTGCCCCATCCTACGCTGCGCCGCTGGATCGGCCATGGCTGCGCCGGACGTTCGGACACTGCCGCATCGCGTAGTGCGAGCGCCAGTCCTGGCGGCGGCTTCCC
>JACQGX010000068.1 GCA_016199265.1 Chloroflexota bacterium
AGTGCACTAGAGCAAGTCCAAAGTCGAAAGTCCATGGTCCTTAGCACGTCGCATCTTGTAGGCTTCCTTGGAGTTTGGACTTTGGACTTTGGACTGAGTTTAGGGGTAGCACGTGCCGCACACGCCACGCTTCAGTGTACCGGTAGCCACACTTCCGCTTCCCGCTCGTCGTGCCCGCTGTTAGCGCCCCTGCCACTGGGGCGGGCGCTTTTCGACGAAGGCGCGGACACCTTCTTTGAAGTCTTCGCTGAGATAGCACCGGAGGATCAGGTCGTCGGCGTTCACCGGCCGGCGGTGGGCGAGCAGCCGGCTGATGGCTTGTTTGGTGACCTGGATCGTGAGCGGCGCGTGGCCGGCGATGGTGGTCGCCAGCTCGCGCCCGCGACTTTCGAGCTGCTCGGCGGGCACGATCTCGTTGGCCAGACCGGCGAGGCGCGCTTCCTCGGCGCCGATCATGCGCGCGGTGAAGATCAGGTCCTTGGTCCGCGCCGGGCCGAGCAGGTCGACCAGCCGGGCGTAGGTGCTCATGCTGAGGCAGTTGCCGAGCGTGCGGGCGATGGGCACGCCGAACTGCGCGTCGGGCGCACACAGGCGGATGTCGCAGGCGAGGGCGAGCGCGGCGCCACCACCGACGGCGTAACCGCGGATCAACGCGATAGTCGGACGGTGAACGTTCTCCAGCCGCCCGATGACGGTGCTCATCCGTGACTCGTAGTTGAGGGCGTCCTCGGCGCTGTCGAACGTCTGGAACTGGCGGATATCGGTACCGGCAACAAAGGCGCGATCGCCGGCGCCCTTGAGCACCAGCACACGGACGCGCTCGGCCTGCTGGTCTTGCTCAACCCAATCGCACGCGCGTGCGAGGCCGTCGTACATCGCCCACGTCATCGCGTTGCGCGCCTCGGGCCGGTTGAACGTCAGCCAGGCGATGGGCCCATCGATTTCGAAGACCAGCTCCGGAGTGCCGAGGTCGATACGCGCTTGTTCGGTTATACCGTTGTCACTCATCGATCCGTTTTCTTTTCACCACGGAGACACGGAGACACGGAGACACGGAGATTGTTGGGGGCCACTAACCCTGGCGATCGCCCCATCTCCGTGTCCCTTCGACTTCTGTACCGTGCCTTTGTTCCTTGTGTAGGAGGTATGAGGCCATGATCTCTCGGAGAAGTGTGATTTCCTGGGTGGTGCGGCTGGCAGGGGCAGTCTCTGCGACGGCGGTGGCTGCGTGCGGAAATGGTGGTGCGTCCGGCGGCGAGAAGGGACAGGCCGGCGGACAGGCGGCGTCGGGTGCGAGTGCGAAGACGCCGGCGTCGATTACCTGGTTGGCGTGGGCCGGCGCCGGGCCCGAAACCGAGCAGTACCAGCTCAACGCCGACGAGTTCATGAAACAGCAGCCGCACATCAAGGTCGAGTGGGTCAACGGCGGCAACGTCGACGGGAATCTCGAGAAGTTCCTCACGATGGCGGCCGGCGGCACGCCGCCGAACATCGTGCAGGTGCACTATTCGAACTGCGTCGACCTGGCGTCGCGAGGCACGCTTGCGTCGCTCGACAGCTTCATGGCCCGCGATCGCGTGCGCAAGGAGGACTACGTTCCCGGCCTGATCGACGAATTCGCCTGGAAGAAGGTCCAGTACGGGCTGCCCAAGGACAACGCGCTGCGCGTGATGTTCTACAACCTCGACCTGTTCGACAAAGCGGGCGTGAAGTACCCTGCCGAGAACTGGACGTGGGACGACTTTCTGGAAATCGCCAAGAAGCTGACCAACCGCACACTGGCGAGCGGCACGCCGACGTTCGGCGTAGCCGATTTCTTCCTCAATATCAACGACTCGCCGAGCTACACGACCACCCGCTGCTTCGACGGTGAGTGGTTCAATCCGACGTGGACCGCGTCGACGATCGACATGGCGCCCACGGTCGAAGCGATCCAGTTCACTGCGGATTGGCGGAACAGGTACAAGATTTCGCCCGCGCCGGGAGAAATCCAAGGCGGCGGTGACGCTTTTCGCCGGGGACACGTCGCGATGGGGATCGCCTTCGCCCAGCAGGTCTTCTTCCTCAAGGAAGAGAAGGTAACGTTCCGCTACGATGTGGTGCCGCTGCCGCGAGGCAAAGCGGGCGCGTTTCCCTGCGCCACCGGCAGCGGGCAATCGATGGCGAAGAACGCCACGACGCCCGATGCGAGCTGGCAGTTCCTCAAGTACTTGACCGGCCCGGAAGCCCAGAAACGGATCACCTCCCTCAAGCGGTGGGGCTCGTCGCGCGTCGACACGCTCGAGGCCATCCTGCCCGCGGACGGCATCCCCAAGAACTTCAAGGCCGCCTTTATCGAGCCGCTGCAGGGTAAGACCAAAGACAAACCGGTGGCGATCCCCACGCCACCGCGCGCCAAAGATCTGGAGGCGATCTACAAAAAGGAGTTCGCCGCCGTCCAGAGGGGCGAGAAGACGGCCAAGGACGCCGCCGTCTCGGTGAAGCCACAGCTCGACGAGATCATGAAGACCGCCGGTGGGCGGTGATGCGCCGGGCGAACGGCGAACGACGAACGGCGAACGACGAACCAGCGGTCCTTGTGTGACAAAACAATTTCGGCATCCGTCGTTCGTCATTCGCCTCTCGACGTTATAGAATTCGCTCCGGCGGCATCCGGCGGGTGGCACTGTCGCCGGAGGGAGAGAGATGGCTCGTTTACAAGGTACGCGCGCGGCACTGCTCATTCCGGCAGTAGTGCCGGTAGTGTTGCTCGCCGGCGGCTTGACCGGCGGCGGTATCGTCTACTTGCGGCTTTCGCCGGCGCGGGGCGTCGTGGCGGCGCCCACCCGACCACCTGTCGCGGCC
Source organism: Chloroflexota bacterium (assembly GCA_016199265.1). Classification (GTDB taxonomy): domain Bacteria; phylum Chloroflexota; class UBA11872; order UBA12225; family UBA12225; genus JACQGX01. Next base: position 2,845 of record JACQGX010000068.1, read on the forward strand.
GTGCAACGCGGTCCGGTCAGCGCAAGGGTCACCGCGGCGGGTAGCATCGCGGCGACCGGCCAGGCACGCTTGGCATTCCGCAGTGCCGGCCGGATCAGAGACATACACGTAGCGGCCGGTGACGCCGTCGAAGAGGGCCAGCCCCTGGTGGTGTTGGACGCGACCGAGCTCGAGCTCGCCGTCAAGCAGGCACAAGCGAACGTCAACCTCAACCTGGCGCGGCTCGAGGCGGCGCGTGCCGGGGCGCGGCCGGAGGAGATTCGTGCCGCCGAAGCGGCGCTGTCGGCTGCGCGCGTGCGGGTCCGCCAGGCGCAGACGGCCGATGGTGGGAGCGACCTGGCCATCGCCCAGGCGGCGGTCGAGGCGGCGCGCGTCAAGCTCGCGGCGGCGACGGCCGGCGGCCGGGCAGAAGACGCCGCCGCCGCGCAGGCCGCGCTCGATGCGGTGCATGCCAAGCTGGCAGCGCTGCAGGCCGGCGGCCGGCCGGAAGACGAGCGCGTCGCGCTGGCGCAGCTCCGGCAGGCGCAAGCCAAGCTGGCGCAAGCCAAGAGCCCGCGCCCCGAAGACGTCGCCGCCGCCGAGGCGGCGCTCGCGGCGACGCGCGAGAAACTGACGCAGTTCCTCAGTCCGCGCCCTGAAGACGTGGCGATCGCGCAAAGCGTGGTCGACCAGGCGCGCACCAAGCTCGCCGCCCTCCTCGACGCGCCGGGCGCGCGCACCGAGGATGTCGCCAACGCCCGGCTGGCGGTGCAAAACGCGCAGGCGGCGGTCGACAAGGCGATAGCCGACGCCGGCGGGACGCCGGCCGCCCGCGAGGCGGCGATCCGGCAGGCGCAAATTGGGTTGGAGACGGCGCAGAACAACCTCGACAAGCTGCTCAACCAGGCACCTTCCGAGTGGGACGTGCGTCTGCACCAGGAGCAGGTGGCGCACGCCGAAGCCGCGCTTCAGAAACTGCTCCATCCCTCGCCGGCCGACGTCCAGGCCGCGCAGGCAGCGGTGGCGCAGACGCAGGCGAGCGTGGAGAAAGTGCGCAGTCCTTCAGCGCACGACCTGGAGGCGCTCGAGGCGGCGGTCGACCAGGCGCAGGCCAACCTCGACCGCGTGCGCGCCGCGTCGCCCTTCGACGTGCAGGTGGCGCAGGCGGCGGTCGATCAGGCGCAGGCGGCGCTGACAAAGCTGCTCGTACCGAACGAATTCGAGGTGCAGGCCGCGCAGGTTGCCGTCGAGCAGGCCCGGGCAGCGCTGGAAAAGGCGCGCTGGCAGCAGGAATCGGAGGTCGAGACAGCGCAGGCGCAGCTCGCGCAGGCGCAGGCCGCGCTCGACCTCAAGCGCGCCGGTCCTGCCGCGCACGAAGTGGCGATTGCGCAGGCGCCGGTTGAGGTAGCGCAGGCGCAACTCGCGCAGGCAAAGTGGGCGTTGGCCAACGCGACGCTGCGCGCACCGTTTGCCGGCGTCGTCGCGTTGGTCAACGCGGCGCCGGGCGAGGTCGCCGGCGCCAACACGCCGGTCGTGACGGTGTTCGACCGCAGCGCGCTTCGCGCCGACGTCGCCGTCGACGAAGTCGACGTCACGAGAATCAAGCCGGGTCAGGCGGCGACGCTGACGTTAGACCTTGTGCCCGGTGTCACGGCGGGCGGGCACGTCACGGCGATCGTCCCCTCGGCGAACGTGCAGCAGGGAATCGTCAACTATGTGGTGCAGATCGCGCTCGATCGAGCGCCCGAAATGGAGCTGCTTCCCGGGATGACGGTGCAAGCGCAGATCGTCACTGCCTCGCGTGATGGTGCGCTGCTGGTGCCGGCCAAGGCGATCCACACCGACGGCAAAGAGCGCACCGTCGCGGTGATCGGCCCCGACGGTCGCGCGGTCTCGCGCCCGGTCCGCACCGGCATCATCTCCGGGCAACTGGCCGAGATTCTCGATGGCCTGCGCGAAGGCGAGCAAGTGGCGCTGCCGCCGGGAATGGGGAGTAGCAGGTAGCAAGTAGCAGGTAGCAAGTAGCAGGTAGCGAGTAGCAGGTAGCAAGCGTCAAAGGTGAAGGGCGAAGCGGTCCAGCGGCGCCCCGACGTCTCCTCTCCCTTTGGGAGAGGGCTAGGGTGAGGGCGGTCG
>JACQGX010000021.1 GCA_016199265.1 Chloroflexota bacterium
GGCGTGCAGTTGGCGTTGTTCCACGGATCGGAGCGCAGTGGATTCGCCGGGGCAGAGGGACGTGTGGACGGTGGCGGGCAGCTGCACGTGCCGTTTGCGGCAGAGGACATCGGGCGCGCTGGACTGCATCACGCGTTTCTTGGCCACTACCACCGGTCAAAGGCAGCGGAGTGCCACACGTACCCCGGGAACCCGGATCCGCTCGCGTTTGGGGAAGATGGGGATCGGGGCGCGGTGGTGGTCGAGGTGAGCGCGGATGGGGTAGTGGAGCGCGAGTGGAGGCGTGTCTCAGAGACGCGCGTGCGCGATCTGACGATGGACGTGACCGGCTGCGGGAGTGTGGACGAGGTTCGCCGCCGCCTGGGTGAGGCGGTAGGTACCGAGCCGGCGTTCGTGCGGGTGACGCTGCAAGGCGAGCTTCACCAGGATGTGGACTTGCACGAGCGAGACCTCGCGGGGGCAGCGCCGTGGCTGCATGGACTGCTCGTGCGCATCGGCGATGTCCGGCCGGCGTACGACTTCGCCTCGATCGCGCGCGAGGCAACTGTGAGGGGGAAGTTCGTACAAGACGTGCTCGAGGCAGCGGCGCTATCGGAAACCGAGAAACGGCGCGTGCTCGTCACCGGGCTACGCGCGCTCGAGGGGCGTCGCGATTTGGAGGTCCGCTAGTGCGGTTTGAGTCGCTCACGGCGCACGCGTTTGGTCCGTTCGCGGGTCAAGCGGGCGGAAAGACGCTGCGCTTCGCGCCGGGCATGAATATCGTGCACGGGTCAAATGAGTCGGGCAAGTCCACTCTGCATGCGGCGCTCTTCGCGGGGTTGTGCGGGATGCGACGCGGGCGTGGAGCGCCGCGCGCGGAGGAGCAGGCCTTCACCGCGCTGCACAAACCGTGGGACCACGAGTCATGGGATGTCGCCGCTGTGGTGACGCTCGCAGATGACAGAAGGATTGAGCTGCGTCACAACCTCGCTTTGCGGACGTGTCGAGCGATAGATGAAATCACGGGACAGGAATATGACACGGGGCAGATCGTCTTCGACGGCGCGCCTGACGGATCGCGCTGGCTCGGCCTAGACCGGCACGCGTTCCTCGCAACGGCGTGCGTCAGGCAGTCTGAGCTGTTGGCGGTGCTCAACGAACCGTCCCTGCTGCAGGACCATCTCCAGCGCGCCGCCGCGACCGGCGGCGCTGATGAGACGGCCGCCAACGCGCTGGCACGAATCGACGCGTACCAGCGCGACCAGGTTGGGCTGGATCGCGCAAACGCGGTCCGGCCGCTCCGCCGCGCGAAGGAACGGCTCGAGCAAACGAAAGAGGCGCTGCGGACGGCGCAGCTCGATCATGCGCGCTACCTGGACCTGGCGGCGCACGCAGATGAGCTGGAGCGGTACGCGGCGATGGCAGAGCGCGCACTACTGCTCGCGGAGGCAAAGATAGCGCGCGCAGAGGCGGGGCGGTGGCGTGCCCGCCTCGACCGGGCGCTCGAACTGGCGGCCCGCTTCCCTGGAGGCGCACCCCCGAGTGGCGCGGATGACGATTCGGTGGCGCAGGAGGCAACGGGCGCGTTGGCGACGTGGGCAGCGGTGCCGAACTTACCTTCGCTGGACGGGGAAACGACTGAGGAGATCCGCGCGCGCATCGCGGCGCTCCCGGCACACCCGCACGGGGACACGGAAGTTCATCCTGAAGTCGCGCGGGCGCGTGCGTCCTTGGAGGCAGCGGTGCTGGCGCTTCGGGGCCACGCTGCCGCGGGCGCGGACACGCGATCGACGCATGCAGCCCACCCAATGCGCTTGCCTCTGCTGGGGGCCGGTGGTCTCGTTGCGGCGGGCGGTATCGGGGCGCTTGCGGCCGGGATGTTCCTGGCAGGGGTGGTTCTGCTGGTACTGGGGCTCACACTCGCGGGAGCGGGTCTCTTCCTGAAGCCGGGAGGATTGGACGAGGCTTCGCGCGCGGCCGCGAGGCAGGCGCTCACAAGTGCGCAGGACGCAGCGGCCTCCGGCCTGGCCAGCGTGCTGCGCGCGCGCGGGATCGAGGTGGCGGGGGATCCGCTGGACGCCGCCGAGCGCTACGGGCGCGAGTGCCACGCGCGGGCGGAGCAGGCGTCGCGTGCCGCACAGCGCGAGCCGCTCGAGCGCCAGCTGCGCGACCGAGAGGCGCGGGAAGCAGCGGCGGCTGATGCGGAGCGCCGTCGCGCAGCGGCCGTGGAGCAGCTGCGCCAGAGCGCGAGTCGGTGCGGATGCCCGGACACGCAGACGCTGGACGCCGTGAGACTGGTGCGGTGGATCGAGCAGTGGCGGACGGAACGCTCGGCCGCGATCCGTGACCGCGATCAGGCGCAGTCGGAGTGGGCGGAGCTGCAGAACCTGCTCGAGGGCAGGCAGGTGGAGGACCTCGAGGCCGAGGTGGCGGGGGTGGAAGAGCGCGCGGTAGCAAGTGCCAAGGGACTGGAGCCGGCGGAGATTGATGCACTTGTGCCCGACGCGGACAGTGCGGCGCAGGTGGCCAGACTGAGCGGGGCGCGAAACGATGCGGCGGGTGAGTGGGAACGGGCACGGGGGCAGGTCATTCAACTGCGCCAACAGGTTCCCGATGTGGCGGCGGCTGAAGAGGTGGTCGCCGAGTCAGAAGAGGAGCTTGCTCGAGTGCAGCAGCTCGATCGCACGCTGACCCTCACGGCGAAGTTTCTGAAAGATGCTCAGGCGAACGTCCATCGCTCAATCGCGCCCGTATTGCAGGCGGCCGTGGAGCGGTGGCTGCCCACCGTTACGGCCGGCCGCTACAGACACGCACTGGTCGATCCGCAAACACTGCGCGTCACGGTGCGAGATCTGGAGAACCATCCGCGCGACGCAGCGCTTCTCTCGCGCGGCACAGCAGAGCAGATCTACCTCTTGCTGCGCACTGCGATGGCGCAGCACCTGACGAAGCCCGGTGAGGTGTGTCCGCTGATCCTAGACGACGTGACGGTGCACTGCGATGCCTTCCGCAAACCGCACGTCCTCGCCGCACTGCACGCGCTCAGTGAGGAGCGACAGATCATCCTCTTCTCGCAGGACGAATCGGTACTCGCGTGGGCAGAATCAACGCTTTCAGACGAGCGAGATCGCATCGAGCGCCTCAGCGCCGCCCCGGTGGCGGCGTGAACGACGCGCCAAGCGGACAAGATAGAACTTCTGGTCTAGCTCCGAGGTGCTACGGGGCTCGTAGAAGTGGCTGAAAGCGGGAGAGTTGGCGCAACCGGGTGACCAGGTGCGGCCCCCAGGCAGGTAGGCAGCGGCGCATGGCCATCACAACGACCACAACGACAACTGCGGTATCGCCGGCGGTGGCCGCCGGCATAGAGTACGTCCGGCCGGGGCCGAGCGCGTTTGGGTGGCTCACCACGACGGTGTCTCGGCTCAAAGAGCGGGATCCCTTCGCGCCGGTGACGGTACTCGTGCCGAACCGCCTCTATGCTGGTCGTGCGGTACTGCGCCACCTGGCGCACGTTGGCGAAGCAACCACGGCGGGTGCCGCGCCTCGTGGTGGGTTCGTGAATGTGCGGGCGCTCCGCCTGCTGGATCTCTCGCTCGTCACGCTTGGGCCGGCAGCACGTGGCCTGCGGCAGCTCACCGACGTGGTAGAGATGAGCGCGGTGCGCGCGGCGGTGGCGGCGCGTGAGACGGCTACCCGCATCACCGGGACGGACGACAGCCTGGGCGAAGTCGGACATCATCCAGCGCTGCACCAGTCGCTGGGCAGACTGTTCCGCGAGCTGCGCCGCCAGGAGCCGGATGTCGGGGCGCTGTTAGAGGCGCAGCCGAGCGAGATCACGCGCGCGGCGCTCCTAAGCTACCGGGCGTTCAACCAGCTCACAGCGGACTATAGCGATCCGACCGAGATACGCCGGCGAGCCACGGCGTGCCTGAGGAGGGCACCCCAGCTACCGGCGGCGCTCGGAGAGCTGGGTTCGCTCATCCTGTTCTTGCCGCCTCGTGTCGACCCGGCAGACGCTGACCTGCTGGCGGCACTCCATCGAGCAGGGGTGCCACTGTACACGGCGCTTGCCGCGCTCGACGATCCGCTTGACCTGGCGAACGAGGGCACCCGGCTGGCCGCCGGCCGGCTGGCGGAAGCCCTCAGCCTGCACGCGCCTCCAATGCCCCCGCCACCCGCCTCGCTCGATCTCCGGGCCGCCGCGAGGATTGTGCGCGTGCCGGACCCGGCCGAAGAGGTAAAGGAAGTGGTGCGGCGGGTGCTCGCAGACGCGGAAAACGCCGGGCCGCCGGTCCCGTTTCACAAGGTAGCCATCCTCTACCAGCAGGTGGACGCGTACGGACCGCTGGTGTACGAGACACTCGACCAGGCTGGGGTTCCCTGGGCATCACTCGACGGCCGGAGCCTCGCGGACAGCCAGCCCGGTCGGGCGCTACTCGCGTTGCTGCGCCTGCGTGAAAGGCAGTTTGCCCGCGAGGCGGTGCTGGAATGGGTGGACAGCATGCCCGGCATCATCGCCGGTGATGGTGGGAGCGCCCTGCCGTCAGGAACGTGGGATCGGCTCTCACGCGCGGCGCACGTCGTGCGCGGCCCGGAGCAGTGGGCGAGTCGGCTGCACGCCTACGCGGTGGACGTGGAGAAGCACGCCGCCTGGCGCACTCGTGAGGCTCTATCAGTCTCGCGGCAGCGGGCCGAGCACGCGCGGGCGATGGCGCAGACTATACTGGAGTTGGCCAGAGTGCTGCAGCCGCCGCGCGACGGCAGCCCGTGGACGGCGTTCGTGCAGTGGGCGGAGCGCCTGCGCGTGCGGTTCGCCGGCGGCGCCGCCACCGTACCGGCCGATGATGCCGGCGGAATGGTCGCGGCATCCGCGACAGAATACGCCACAGAAACAGCCGCGCCCGCGCCGGCACGTCCGGCGTGGTCGGAAAACGAACGACCCTTCGCGGAAGACGTGCGGGCAACGCTGGCCAGCTTGAGCGACGCGGACGAGTTTGCCGCCGACGTGGGTACGACGCTGAGCTTGTTCCTGACGACTCTGGAAACGGCGCTGACGCGCCACACCCGCCAGCAGGGACGGCCGGGACACGGTGTGCTCGTCGGCTCCGTGCAGGCCACGACCGGGTTGACTTTCGAGCGGGTGTACGTGCTGGGCATGGTGGAGGGGGTATTTCCACCCACCCCCGGCGTGGACCCGTTCTTTCCCGATAGACCCGACCGGCGCGACAGGCGCGAGCGCCCAGAGTGTGGCGACACTGCTCCCAGCAGCGAATGGCTCGATGCCCAGGCTCTGCGGCGCACGGCGGACCGCAAGGCGTTCCTCACCGCGCTCGCCTCTGCCGACGGCGGGATGGTGACCCTGAGCGCGCCCGACGCGTACGGCGGGCGCGCGGCGTTCCCGTCGCGCTGGCTGCTGGAGGTGGCCAGCGCCTGCCTGGCCGGAGGAGACCCGCAAGCGCACAAGACACTACACCTTTCGGCGTTCCGCGCACTGCGGGACACGGACCACGGCTGGCTGACGGTGATTCCCTCCGCGCAGGCCGCCGCCGAAGGCGCCACCACGCCGGCAGACACCGAGGACCGCCGGCTTGGCGAAGCGGCACGGTGGTGGAGACTCCAGCGAGCGCTCGCCGAGCACCCTATGGCTCGCCGTACCGGCCTGCCGCTACGCGCGGCGCTGGAGGCCGCGGCGGCGCGCCGGTCCGACGGCTTCACCGCGTTTGATGGCAATCTCTCGGCGCTCGCGGCGAGCTCGGTGCGGATCGGCGCCCTCTTGCAATCGGGCGGAGCCGTCTCGTCCTCCGGTATCGAGATGTGGGCAGCCTGCCCGTTTCGCCACTTCCTTAGTTACGTCCTGGGGGTGGATGCAACAGAGCTGCCGGAAGACAGTTGGACGATCGACCGACGGGAGAAAGGAACGCTCGTCCATGGAGTGCTGGACCGGTTCTTCCGAGCGCTGCAGAAGAGCCACCGACCCGTGAGGGGCGAACCGTACACCGATGCCGACCGCGCGCTCTTGGGCGACATCGCCGCCGGCTGTTTTGCCGACGCCGAGCGGAAGGGGCTGACTGGCCATCCGCTGGTATGGGAGAACGGACGCGCGGCGATGCTGGAAGATTTGCACACCTTTCTGGAAAGGGATACCCAGTGGCGTGCAGAGCACGGGCTCACTCCCCGGTACTTCGAGCAAGCATTCGGCACTCCCGAGGAGGGAGCGTGGCCGCCGGTCGAGGTCAACGCCGGAGGGGTCGTCCTGCGCTTCCGTGGGTACATCGACCGAATCGACGTGGACGCGGCGGGCGCGGCAGCGCAGGTGTTCGACTACAAGACGGGGAGCGCCAGTCCGTACGCAAGGCTCCCGGAAGATCCCGTGCTGGCGGGGACCCACGTACAGCTGGCGGTGTACACACGGGCCGTCCGTGCCCAGCTGGGAGCGGATGCGCGCGTGGGCGGGGCCTACTGGTTCGTGACGCGGCGCGGAGCGTTCAAGCAGATCGGGCTGCCGGAGGACGACCATGCCGTGGGCGCACGGCTGGAGAGCGTGCTCGACGTGGTGACGAGTGGCATCCAGGCAGGAGCGTTCTCGCAGGTGCCGGGCGATGAAGACGGCCGGGGGAGCTTCGCCAACTGTGTCATGTGCGACTACAACCGGGTGTGCCCGTCGGGGCGCGACGAGCTATGGGCCCGGAAGCGGAACGCCGACGGCGCCTCGGTGCACGGCCGGCTGGCGCTCGTCGGGGCAGAAGGATGACCACCGCGGAGCTGGTCGACCAGGACCAACGGATCAGGTTGCGCACCGAGATCGATGCGACCTTCTTTGTCGAGGCGGGAGCAGGCACGGGCAAGACGCAGGAGCTGGTGGCGCGGATCGTCGAGTTGGTAGCGGCCGGGCGCGTGCGCATGGAGGCACTGGCGGCGATCACCTTCACCGAGGCGGCCGCGGCAGAGCTCAGAGACCGGGTACGACAGGGATTGGAGGAGGGCTCGACCGACGACGGTCGCCCCGAGGTGGCCCGGGCCAGGTGTGCCGCGGCCTCGGGAGAGGTCGACCTGGCTGCGATCCAGACCATCCACTCGTTCGCGGGCACGCTGCTGCGCACGTTCCCGTTGGAGGCCGGTCTCCCGCCCGGCTTCGCGACGTGGGACCAGGTTCAGCGCGACCTCGCCTTCGAGGAGCGCTTCCGGGCCTGGCTGTACGACCAGGTTCCGGCCGCCCAGGCTGCCCAGGCAACTCCGACAGCTACGACCGGTGGCGGTGCCGCCCGGGGACCCGCTGCGCCGCGTGAGGAGCCGCCGCTGCGGGCGACCGTGCGGCGCGTGCTAGCGATGGGCATGACGCCGGATGACCTCAGCGGGTTGGCGGCCCGGATGCTCGACTACTATGACCTGCTGGATGCCGGCACGCAGTGGAACGCTGGCGCCGGCGCAGATCCCACGGCGACCGCGCGGACTATCGCGGCGGAGCTGGCAGGGCTCACTGAGCTCCTGCCCCTGGCGAAGCTAGGGGACGCAGATCCGCTGGTGCAAGAAGTAGTACGCATCCAGCGGGTGGCGCGGGAGATGGCGGTTACCGGCGACGCAGACGAGGCGTACCGAGCACTCTCGCAATTCGAGGCCCAGAAGCCCAGGCTCACCATCGGCCGGCAGGGAGACTGGCGCAAGGACGCCGGCGGTGAGAACCCAGTGGCCGTGATCAGGCAGGCGTTCAGGGACGTGCGAGCGGCCGCAGAAGCGGCGCAGGCGGACTGGCGCACGGCTGCGTTCGCGGCGCTGCTCGAACACCTGCGGGACTTCACGCTCGAGTACGCGGCCGAGCGCAAGCGGATGGGCGTCGCCACCTTCCACGACCTGCTGACGTGGGCGCGGGACCTACTGCGCGATCGCCCCGAGGCGCGAAAGCGTGCCGCCGCGCGCTTCGAGCGTATCTTCGTGGACGAGTTCCAGGACACGGACCCACTACAGGCGGAGATCGCCTGGTTCCTTGCAGCCGACCCCACCCAGACGCAGGAGCGGGACTGGCGCAAGCTGACACTGGTACCGGGCAAGCTGTTCCTAGTCGGAGACCCGAAACAATCGATCTACCGGTTCCGACGTGCCGACATTGGGCTGTACCAGCTGATCTACGAGCAACTCGCCGAGCCGGCATGGCACGTGGCGCTGGCGCAGAACTTCCGCTCGGTGGCGCCGGTGCTGCGCTGGGTCAACTACCAGTTGGGCCGGGATATGACCGCCGAAGCCGGCATCCAGGCGCCCTACCGGGACCTCTTTTCCAGGCCCGCGAACCCGTCCCTGGACCAAGCCGACGATGCGTGCGGCGTTTACCATGTGGGGGAGCTCCTGGAAGATGGCGGTGCCCCGGCCGCCGCGTTCGAGGAGGCGCGGGCGGTGGCGCGAGCGGCGCGCTCGATCCAGGGCGCGTGGCTGGTGGCCAGCGAGGCGGACGGCGGCGGAAGGGCGCTGCGACCGGCGCGCTATGGCGACATCTGCGTCCTGCTGCGAGCGCGGACCAATCTCCGTCGGATCGAGCGGGCATTTGAGCGCCAGGGGGTGCCGTACCGCATCGAGGGAGGATCGCTGGTGCTCGCCTCGCAGGAGGTGCAAGACCTGTTGGCTTGCCTGCGGGCCATCGACGACCCATCGGATCAAGTCGCGCTGGTGGCAGCGCTGCGGTCGCCGGCATACGCGTGTTCGGACGCCAACCTCCTCGAATGGGTGGGGGCCGGCGGCGCCCTCAACTACATGCATCCGGTGCCGGACGGCGGCGGCTCGGTGCGGGAGGCATTCACGTCGCTCGCGGCGCTGCACGAGGCGCGGACGGAGCGGTCGGCGGCGGCGACCATAGAGGCGTTCATACGCGAACGGATGCTGGCGGTGCAGGCGTTTGGGCAACCCCGGCCGCGCGAGGCGTGGCGCCGGCTGCGGTACGTGGCCGGGCAGGCACGTTCACTGGCCGCGCGCGGCCGGCCGACGCTGCGGCTCCTGCTGGACTGGCTGGAGACGCTGCAGGCTAGATCGGAATACGATCCGGAAAGCCCTGGGCCTGAAGGCGACGAGGACGCGGTGCGGGTGATGACCATCCACGGCGCAAAAGGCCTTGAGTTCCCGGTGGTGCTCCTCACCGGGCTGGGCATGGTCGGACGAGGACCGAACTCGACAGACTTTGTGGCGGACTACCGGACGGAGCGCCTAGAAGCGTGCTGCAGCAAGTCAGACGTCAAGTTCGCAACGAGTGGGTACGACCGGACGCGCGAGGAGCGTGTGCTGCAAGCGGAGGCGTTGCGACTGCTGTACGTCGGCGCGACGCGGGCTAGAGAGCACCTGGTGTTGTGCCTGTTCCACAGCGAGCGGAACCGGAAGTCCTGTCACGCTGCCCGGATCCTGCAGGCACTGGACGAGGCACCCGAACCGCTCTCGCGCCTGTTGAATCTCGCCGATGGCGCAGCGGCGCCGGAGTCCATCAACGCATGGACCACAGCCGACGCCCACGAGGAGGCCCGGAGCGCGGAAGAACACGAGCGTGCGGAGTTGACCTGGATGGCGGCGCGGGAGAAACGCATCCGCGCGCTCGCATCCGAGCGTGTGTGGACCCCAACCGGTCTCGGCCGGCGGGCTTCCTGGGCCGCACCGCAGGACGAAGCGAGTGTCCCCGTCGCGGAGGAATCCGATTGGGACATCTTCCAGAGTGAAGAGGTGCCGGAGGCAGCCCCGGCCGCCGAGAACGAGGGTGACGGGCCACTCAGGGCGCCAGCGCGTGCTGCCACCGCCGGCCCCGGGCAATCGGCGAAGGCCATCGGGAGCGCCGTACACGCCGTGCTGCAGACGATGGATCTTGAAACTCGTGCCGACGTCGATGCACTCGTCGATCAGGTATCTGAGCGCTTTGGTGTGGGCGAGTCGCGGGATGAGGTGAAGCGGCTCACCCTGGCGGCCGCGGGCAGTGAGCCGGTGCGCCGGGCGGTGGACACCGGCCGCTATTGGCGCGAGGTGCCCTTAGGCACGAGCGCCGGTGGTAGCTTACTTGAAGGGGTGGCTGACCTGCTCTTCGAGTACGCGGACGGCACCGTCGGCATCATCGACTACAAGACAGACCATGAGGACACCGCTGCCGGTGCTCGTGCATCGCAACACCGCATGGAAGGCGGTGCGTACGCGCTGGCCGTACAGGCCGCGACTGGCCGGAAGGTGCACTCGGTGGAGTTCGTGTTCGCGGCGCACGCCGGAGCGACCGTGGCGTACCGGGGAGACCAGGTGGACGCCCTGATCGCCGCGGCCAGCCGTGCGCTCGGAGTGGTGGCCCCAATCAGCCCAGCAAGTGCCACGGGCGGCCGCGATGAGCACCTAGAAAGCGTCATCGGAGGGTGGATCCAGTGAGCACGTCCTATTTCTCCTGGCTCGACTATTCGGAGCATGAGCGGCGCAAGACGCTGGACGTGATCAACCTGTTTCGAGAGCAGGACACCCGTGATGAGCTGGGGCTGGGGGCCGTGCGCAACGGCATGGCGGACCTGCTGTTTCCCGGGACCAGCACCATCCAAACGCGCGCTAAGTACTTCCTGCTCATCCCCTGGATCCACCTGCGCCTGGAGCAGCGCCGCGTGCCGTCCGCGCAAGTGGCGAGCTACGCACGGGGGGCCGAGCTGCAGCTGATATCCGTGCTGGCCAGCTCTGACGATAACGAGGGGGTGATCGGCATCCAGGCCGGCAAACACCTGCAGCGCCTGCCGAGCAACGTCTACTGGCAGGGGCTTGGCCAGTGGGGCATCCGCATCTACCCCGGCTCACAGGACCAGTACTATCGGTCGCTGGATAGTTTCTACGCGAGCGCGGCCAATACGCAGCGTGACGACGACGGCGAGCCGGTGGAGGGCCGGTTATCGCGCAACTGGCACGCGGGTCTACCCGCGCCGCCGCCAGAATTCCCGGCCAAGGTATCGCTTTCGCTGTCGGCAGATGAAGCCGAGTACTTACGCGAGCGTCTCCTCACCCGCGCCCCAGGAACGCTGCTGGCCTTCCTCGTCGATCGGGGGAGGAAGGCGGAGCGCACTGCCTTTCCGTGGAGTCATCATCAGCTGGCCGAGTTTCCCGCCCGCATCCAGGAGCAGCTGGAGCACGCCCAAAACTTCTCCGAGATGATGTGGGGCGCCGCGCTCCTCTACAACCTGATGCTGGCCCGACTGGCGGAGCGGCCGGAGCTCGTCGAGGACTACGAGCAGTGGCTGGCCGTCTGGTCGAGCATGATCGAGGAGAGACAGGACGCCTTGCGTGCCTGGGACCGCAGCCGGTTCTGGGATATCGTGGCGTCTGGCGGTGCAAGGGTTACACCAACGACCCGCGCCTTCGCCGGCGCGTGGATGGAGCGCGCCCTGTTGGCGCCCGGTGAGATGGCCGCGAGCCTGCCGGCGCAGCGCCTGATCCACGATCGAGAGCGAGCGCTCAAGCGCGGCCAGGCCCGCCTGGACAACCGCCGTGCGCTGGAGAACTGGGGCGGCGCTGCCGGCTCTGCCCAGCTCACCTTCCGCTGGCCGGTGGCGCAGCGCAAGGTGGACGACATCCTGACCGGCCTCGATGCGGCACCGGCTGCGGTGACGGACCTACTTGCCCCGGTGGTGCCGGTCCATGCTTGAGCCCACCGACCGTCGATTGCTCCTTGAAGCGCTGCGCCCACCCCAAGGCTACTCGCTCGATTATGCGGTGGGTACCACGTTCTCCCTCGATCTGCTCGCGCTGCTGACCACGCCGCTGGCGTTTGCGCTCTTCGATTGGCAGGACCAGGAAGGGCGTCCGACGGCGGATCCCCTGGCGCTGCTGCAAGCCGTGCGACGCTATGCCGATCGGATGGCCGTCTTCTGCCAGGCGGGACAGATCGCCATTCCCCGGCGCGATCAGCTGCTCTACGGCTACCTGGAAACCGCGGTCTTCGAGGTCAACCCGCCGAGAGGCAACGGCGTCTTTCACCCCAAGGTGTGGCTGCTCCGCTTCACCGCCGGGGAGGACGAAGCAACCGAGGCGCGCTACCGGCTCTTGTCCCTCTCGCGCAATCTCACTTTCGATCGCTCCTGGGATACCGTGCTGTCGCTCGACGGGGAGGTGCTCCCGCGCCGCAACGCGCTGGCGATGAACCATCCGCTGGGTGACTTCGTTGCCTCGCTCCCAGGGCTGGCGCGGCGCCCCCTTCCCGCGCAGGTACAGGAGCGCATCGACACGATCGCCGCCGAAGTGCGCCGCGTCCGGTTCGAGGCGCCGGATGGACTCACGCTGGAGACGTTCTGGCCCATCGGGGTGCGGCCGGCCTATCGCTGGCCCTTCCCACCGCGCCCAAAGCGCGTGCTGGTGGTGTCGCCGTTTCTGTCAGACGGATTCCTGCGCGACTTTGCGTCGCCTGGAGGAAGCAACGTCGTCATTTCTCGCACCGAGGCGCTGGACGAGCTCTCCGGCACGGTGCACGGGCTGTTTGCGCAGCAGTTCGTGCTCAGCGACGCGGCCAGTGAGGAGCCGCAGGAGGCGCCGGCGCCGCTTGCCCCAGGAACTACCGCTACGGCGCCGGAGGACGTAGCGCCCGTTGACGCTTCGCCGGAATCCCTGCTGGACGCGCCGCTGGAGGGGCTCCACGCCAAACTCTTCGTGGTAGAGGAGGGCTGGGACGCGCGCCTGTGGACCGGCTCGGCCAATGCCACATCAGCTGCCTTCAGCGAGAACGTGGAGTTCTTGGTCGAGCTGAGGGGCAGACGTACTCAGTTCGGCGTGGATGCGTTGCTGGCACAACCGCAGGGGCGCACGAGCTTCGCGGACCTGCTGCAGACGTACAACCCGCCGGACACCCCCGTGGTGGCGGATGCCGTGCAGCAGAGGCTGGAGCGACTGGTGGACAGCGCACGACGACTGCTCGGCCAGACTACGCTGGCGGCGGATGTGTCGTCTGCCGGCGAGGGGGAGCGTCAGGAGTACACACTGACGCTTTCGTCCGAGGCGCCCGTCGCGCTCCCGGCCAGCGTTCAGCTCCGCTGCTGGCCGGTCACGCTGCGAGAAGAAGCAGCGTGCCTGGTGGGTCCGATCAACCAACCGGCGGCGACGGTCATGGCCCGATTTGGCCCGCTGTCCTTTGAGGCGCTCACGTCGTTCTTCGCCTTCAGCGTTACTGCTGCGGAGGGCGAGCGCGAGGTTGCCACGCGGTTCGTGCTCAACGTCCCGCTGCGCGGCGCGCCACAGGATAGGCGCGAGCGCATGCTGCGCTCGCTGCTGCGCAACCGGCAGCAGGTGCTGCGCTTCCTCCTGTTCCTCCTGGCCGAGGGGAGCGGGGACATGGCCGGTGCGCTGCTCGCCGCGCCGGCGATGGGCCACGGGACAGCGTACGGGGCCGACGGAGCGTTTGGCAGTCAGTTTCCACTCCTGGAGTTGCTGCTGCGGGCGCTGGACCGCCAGCCCCTCAAGCTGGATCAGGTAGCGCGGCTGATCGAGGACCTCAGCAGCACGGAGGAGGGCCGGCAGCTCCTGCCGGATGGCTGGGAACGCGTCTGGCAGCCCATCTGGACTGCCCGTGGGAAGGTCGTGCAATGACCGGCAACGCTCAAGCCGTGGCGCGGCCCGACGTGCAAGCCGTCCTGGCGGGGCTCAAAGACTTCCAGCGCGACACGGTGGATTGCGTCTTCCGGCGGCTGTACCTTGACGCGGACACAACCCACCGCTTCCTGGTCGCCGACGAGGTAGGGCTGGGCAAGACGCTCGTCGCCCGCGGCGTGATCGCCAAGGCGGTCGACTATCTCTGGGACCGCGTGCGACGCATCGACATCGTCTACATCTGCTCCAACGGCGATATCGCGCGCCAGAACGTGAACCGGCTGCGTATCGGAGACCAGGAGGGCTTTGCGCTGGCGTCGCGCATTACGCTGCTCCCCGCGCAGGTAAAGAACCTCCGCGCGCACAAGGTCAACTTCATCTCCTTTACGCCGGGCACGTCGTTCAACCTGCACTCCAGCGGTGGCCGCGTGGAGGAGCGCGCTCTCCTCTACTGGCTGCTGAAGCGCTCCTGGGGCCTCTCCAACGCCATGGCCCCGCTCAACGTGCTGCAGGGCGGGGCCCACCACGAGACGTTCCGCTCGTGGGTCACCTGGTATGACCAGCACCGCGAGATCGACGAGGAGATCTCCCGCGCCTTCGCGCACGCGCTCGAACGGCGCATCGCCCACCAGCGCCAGGAGGGCGAGGTCGACCTGCGTATGCGCTTCGACGACCTGTGCCGGCGCTTCCCGCGCGGGAATACCCGCGCCTCGCGTGACGACGAGCGCGCCCGCTACCAGCTCATCGGCGAGCTGCGGGGCCTGCTGGCCACGACCTGCCTGGCCGCCCTTGAGCCGGACCTCATCATCCTGGACGAGTTTCAACGCTTCAAGCACTTGCTGCACGGCACCGACGCCGCGAGCGAGCTGGCGCGCGGCCTGTTTGAGTACTCGGACGACTCGGACGAGCGCTCCAGGGCTCGAGTGCTGCTGCTCTCTGCCACGCCCTACAAGATGTACACCCTGGCCGATGAGGCGGCGTCGGACGACCACTTTGCCGACTTTGCGAATACTGTGAGCTTCCTGGACCCGGAGGCAGATCCAACGGCGTTTCCGCAGCTGCTGCGCAACTTCCGCAGGGAGCTGTACCGCCTCGCGGACGGAGGCGGGGACCAACTGCCGCGGCTCAAGGCGGCGCTGGAGGCGAAGCTCCGGCGCGTCATGGTGCGTACCGAGCGCCTGGCCGTGACCGCAGACCGCGACGGTATGTTGGTGCATCGCCCTTCCGACCACGTGACGCTGGAGGCGCGGGACGTGGAGAGCTACCGTGCCCTGCAGGATGTCGCCCGCGCGCTCCGGGTAGGCGACGCCATGGAGTACTGGAAGGCGGCGCCGTATCTGCTCAACTTCATGGAGGGGTACGAGATCAACCGCGCCCTCGACGCGGCACAGCGCAATCCGGCCCACGAGGCGGAGCTGGCCGAGCTGCTCAGCCGGGACACCGGGCTGCTGCTCGACTGGAGCGACGTCTCCCGCTATCGAGAGATCGATCCGGGCAACGCGCGCTTGCGCGCGCTGTGCGCCGACACGCTAGACAAGGGTGCTTGGCGACTGCTGTGGATACCACCTGCGCTGCCCTACTACCGCCTGGCCGGTGCCTACGCGGATCCCACACTGGCCCGCCTCACCAAGCGTCTGGTCTTCTCGTCGTGGAAGGTGGTGCCCAGGGCGGTGGCGTCGCTGCTCAGCTACCAGGCAGAGCGGCAGATGATCCGCACCTTTGAGGACGATCCTCAGAACAGCCCCGAGGCGCGCGTGCGGCGGCGCGCCCTGCTCCGTTTCGCTCGTACCGACGGGCGTCTGACCGGCATGCCGGTGCTGGGGCTGCTCTACCCCTGCGCGGCGCTGGCGCGGGCATGCGACCCGCTACTCGTGAAAGGCGAAGACCCAGCCGGGCTGCCCGCGCTCGATACCACTGTCGCGTCCACGCGGCGACACGTCGAGCAGCTCCTCAACACGATCCCGCCCCACTGGGAGGGCGATGGGCCGGAGGACGAGGCCTGGTATTGGGCGGCGCCCATCCTGCTCGACCTGGTCGACGACCCCACATCCACGTCGGCATGGCTCAACCAGCCTCGACTCGACCTGCTCTGGGCTGGCGAAATCGACGCCGGAAGCGAGGGTGAGGAATCCCGCTGGACAGATCACGTGACCGACGCGCGCCGGCTGGCCGCCGGGGAGGTCCGCCTCGGGCACCGCCCGGCAGACCTTGCGGACGTGCTCACCCTGTCCGCGCTGGGTGCGCCCGGGACGGCTGCTCTGCGCGCGGTGTCGCGCGTGGCGTGTAGCAGCAGCGCGAGCTCCGATCTGACGGTCCGCAACGCCGCCGCTCAGGTAGCGTGGGGGTTCCGCACCCTGTTCAACCTCCCTGAGGTGATGGCGCTGCTACGAGGCACCGGCCATAGTATGGGGCAGGACACGGGCCGGGACTGGACTGAGGAGGACGCTTCCTACTGGCGGCGCATCCTCCAGTACGCGGTAGACGGCTGCCTGCAAGCCGTGCTCGACGAGTACGCCCACGTGCTGCGCGAGGGTCTCGGCCTGGTGGATGCCTCACCGCAGCGCATGGCCAAGGAGATGGGGGAGGCCATGCGTCGCGCGCTCACACTGCGCACCTCTAGCCTCGGTGTCGATGACGTCCGAGCGAAAGGGAAGCGGGTGGAAATCAGTCCGGGCCGCATGCGCACCCGTTTTGCGCTGGCTTTCACCCAGCAACGCGCGGAGGACGGTAAGGAAGGCGCGCGCCTCGACCAGGTGCGCGAGGCGTTCAACTCACCGTTCTGGCCGTTCGTCCTGGTGAGCACGTCGGTCGGACAGGAGGGTTTGGACTTCCACCCTTGCTGCCACGCCGTCGTGCACTGGAACCTACCAGCCAACCCAGTGGACCTCGAACAGCGCGAGGGCAGAGTGCACCGCTACAAGGGGCACGCGGTGCGGCGCAACCTGGCGCTGCGCCACGGTGGAGCAGTGGCACGGGACGCTCACGCGGACATCTGGCAGGCAATGTTCGATCGCGCCAAAGGGGAACGGCCGGTGGATACGTCCGATCTGGTGCCCTACTGGATCTACCCGGTCGAGGGTGGCGAGTCCATCGAGCGCCACGTGCCCGCCCTGCCGCTGAGCCGCGATGCCGAGCGCTTCGGTGCGCTCCGCCGGTCGCTGGCGGTGTACCGCATGGTGTTCGGGCAGCCCCGGCAAGAGGATCTTGTGGCCTACCTCTTGAGCCGCCTGTCGAAAGAGCAGATCGAGCGGATGACGGCCGAGCTACGAGTCGATCTGAGCCCACCTTCAACATACAGTTCTGCGCCCAGTTGACTTATGGCAATAGGTACCACGTAGTGCACGACGTGGCCGCTGGGGGAGCTGTACGCGCTGGCGTGGCCGCGATAGCCACCAGGTCGGCGGTAGGACGTTCGCGTCTTTCCGCGCGCGCACGCCAAGACGCTCGTGGCGGACGGCGTGGTCGGCCTCCTCTATGCGGCGCCGTGATCACGGTCTACCGAAACCCGCGCGCCCTGGCCCGCATCCGCCGCAAGGTGCGCTACGACCGTAGGCCGCGCACCCAGCGCGGCTGACTGGTCGATGGGGCGGGTTGACTAACGAGCCGCGGGGCGACCGGCCTGCGACGCGCCTTGGCTCTCTGCCGCACGGTGTTTCGTGCCGTGCTCGCGCCGATGTTACACCCGTCGCCCATTACGCTCCGGAGCGGCGAGGTGACGTTGCGTCCCGGAACGAGACGCGCACCGAGGGCTTGGTGCGCACCCCTGACAGCGTGACCGTCGTACTCGGCCGCCAATCCAGCGTGTGTATGGGATCTTGGATGATTCGAACCTCGGTCTCGACTCCTTGCTCGAGTCCGGATACGACGGCCAAAAAGAATTGCTTGCGCTCACGCGCGGCCCGCTCAGCCTCGTTGGCCGCAAGTTCGACGTCTTCTGGCGCCTCCTGCGCGTGCGCCTTCAGTTCGAAATAGCGCCGCAACTCGTCCACCGCGTCGGCACCGATACCGCGGAAGCGACGTAGCTCGCGCAGCTGGCGCGACGCATCGCCCCGCCGAAACCGAGCTGGGATTCCGGTTTGACGCCAGCGGCCGCCTGGAACGGCGGCCGGCGCGCACGTTGAACGACCTGGCGTCGGCGCTACACGGGGCGACCGGCGTGACGCGGGAGCAGTGCGCGGCGCACCTGCGCGCGGCGCACCTGCGCGCGGCGCTGGTGGCAGGGAACGCGGCAAGGCATCCGGAGACGGGGTTCCCGGTGTTCGCCTTTCGGTTGCACCAGTTCATTGGGCGCGGCCACACGGTGTTTGCCACGCTCGAGCCGGAAGGGCAGCGGACGTTGGGCATGGACGACCAGGAGTTCGCGCCGGCGGCGGCCAAGCGAACTGATGCGGCTCTGCGCGGCGACGCCGGCTCCGTCCCTGTCGCGGTGACCGGCAGCGTGCCCGGACGGGAGACGCGGCGGCTGTA
>JACQGX010000077.1 GCA_016199265.1 Chloroflexota bacterium
GTCCCCATCGCTCAACCAGGTGACCGGAGGGCAAGCGGGCGACCTGTTCAACGAGGCGCTGGTGATGGCGGCGGTCAACCTGGTCATCCTGCCGCCGCTGTCGATCTACATGTTCACCCAGCGGTTCTTTATCGAGTCGATCGACCGGACCGGTCTCGTGGAGTAGCCGCGGCACACGCATGGGGCTCCTATCTGGAGGCAAGGCATGGGAGACGCACTCATCGGTGCCGGACGACGCTCCGGTATACGTGAGGCGGAGGCCGTTGCGCAGGCCGTCAATCGGAAACACACTGGGCCGGCAACTTGCAAGGAGGAGGTCTCATGACCGTCGACACCCGCACGAACACCGATCGGCCGGGCGGCCCAACCGAGCCGGAGCTGCTCCGCCTGGCCGCCTCGGCCGAACGGGACAGCGAGCACCCGCTGGGTGAAGCGATTGTCGAGCGCGCCAAGAAGCTGGCCCTATCGCAGGCACGCCGGCTCAGGGTGGCTATGGTGGGCGACGGGATCAACGATGCGCCGGCACTGGCGCAGGCTGACGTGGGGATCGCCATCGGTACCGGCACTGACGTGGCCATGGAGGCAGCCGACGTGACGCTCATCTCAGGCGACCTTGCGAAGATTCCGACGGCGATCGCGCTCTCGAAGGTCACCCTCCGCAATATCAAGCAGAACCTGTTCTGGGCCTACGTCTATAACACCGTCCTGATTCCCGTCGCGACGGGTGTGCTCTATCCGTTCTTCGGGCTGTTCCTCAACCCGGTGCTGGCCGCCGCGGCGATGGCCACCAGCTCGGTGACGGTGGTTTCGAACGCGCTGCGGCTGCGCCGCTTCCGGCCGCACGCGCGCCCGCTACGACCGAAACGCCCCGTTCTATGATCTCATGCAGCGTGGTATGGAGCGGCGCCTCGCGCCGGGCCGCGCGGCGCTCTGGGCCCGCGCCCGCGGACCGCGCGTGCTGGAGGTCGGAGTGGGGACCGGGCTGAGCATGCCCTGCTACCCGCCGGGCCGACGCATCACGGCGATCGACCTCTCGCCACGCATGCTGGCGCGGGCCCGCACCCGCGCCGCGCAGTTGGGCTCTCCCGCACGTCGATACCGCTGGCGATCTAGCGCAGCGTCACGAGGAGGTCACCGGCGGCGACTAGGCTGGGTAACTGAGTGGACTGCGGGACAGGCCAGCGCAACGGCGTAGAGGAGAGACGATGAGCACACAACAGCCCGACGTCCATACGATTGCTTCCGGCGGGTTCCGTCCTCAGGTAGCCCTCAACTTGGCATCGGGAAGGGTCAGCGGCACGGTCTACAACGGTCTATAAACGGTCTATAATGGAAGGGTCGCTGCCAGTAAAGCGGACCGCCGAGTTGCGATGGGGCATCACGGCCAAGTAGTCATCCGCGGAACAGCGAACGAAAGGAACGCACCATGAACACAGGCAATCGGGGACTGCTGATCGCGCTGGGCGTCCTGCTGTTGATCGTGCTGATCGGCCCGACGCTGGGCGGCGGCATGATGGGCGGCCCGGTCGGTTGGGGTATGATGGGCCCCTGGATGATGGGCGGCTCCGGCGCCGCCGGCGGGCCGGCGAACGTCGGCGGGTGGACCTGGACGGCGGCCATGCTGCTGGGCTGGCTGTCGATGCTCGCCTTCTGGGGCGCGCTGATCGTCGGGGCGATTCTGCTCGTGCGCTGGTTCGCGGGTGCTGCAGGGCGCTCGGGTGAGGCGAACGGCGCCGCCGGCGCTGCCGGCCGGGGCGGCGACACCGCGCTCGAGATCCTGCGCCGCCGGTACGCCGCGGGCGAGATCACGCAGGACGAGTTCGAGCGCATGCGTCAGGTGCTGGCACAGTCGACGAGCGAGCAAACGGAGCGCGACAGGACGCGAGGAAAGGAGGCGTCCCAAGACCAAGACACCGCACGTGCCGCATGAGGTGGTGACTGATACCGGTCGTGCCGGTCGTGGGGCCACGAGACCAGCAGACGGCGTTCGAACGCATGCCGCCGGGGCAGATCATCGCGATCGACCAAGAGGCGACCCGATGATCCGGCACCGGAGCGCGGCAGCCACCAGGGCGATCCCAGTTACGTTCGTCGAGGTCCGAAGGAGATTCGCGGATGGAACCGGTGTCGCTCGACGAGCAGATGCTGGAGACGCTGCGGCGAGAGGCGTTCGCTTACTTATGGGAGGAGGCGAACCCTAGCAACGGGCTTGTCGCTGACAACGCCGTCATGGCCGACATGGCTGGCACGGCCGGCACGGCCGATAAGGTGCCGGATCACGCGCCCGCCAGCATCGCGGCTACCGGCTTCGCGCTCGCTGCCTACCCGGTTGGGGTGGAGCGAGGGTTCGTCAAACGGGCCGAAGCGACCGAGCGGACGCTGGCGACGCTCCGCTGTCGCCCCGTGGGGTGTGTTCGCCTCGCTGCCGTTCGCGCCGGAGATCGTGCTGCCGGCCATCGGCTACTTCCTCCACCGCTACCCGGCGGTGGCCGGCCATTACTGCTTCCGGTGCAGCATCAACCCGACCTTCAGTACCCCGCCGTGGCTCTCTCAGTACCACTTCGGCATCAACCTCGGGCCGATCGTGCTGATGGTCGAGAACTACCGCTCGGGCCTAGTGTGGCGGCTCATGCAGCGCTGCCCCTCCCTCGTGGCCGGCCTGCGCCGGGCGGGCTTCACCGGCGGCTGGCTCTGACTGGCTCAGACGATGCTCTGCATCGCCGCGCAGCGCCGCTGATGGGGCAGAGCCGACACTTCTTGCACAACACTCAGCCAGCTTTCAGGTGTACCTCAGGTGCCACTCAGTGGCAGGGATCACACTTCGTAGATAGACCCCACGTAGAGCACGTGGACGAAGTGGGCCACGGCACACACGCGGGCAAGACAGAGCCAGCTTGAAGGAGGGCATCATGGCGACGACACTGCCTCCGCGACCGGAGAGCGCGCCGGGCGTGGTGCGCGATCCCATCTGCGGGATGGAGATCACCGCCGACGAGGCGGCAGCCACACGGACGGTCGACGGCGTGACATACTACTTCTGCGCTGCCCGCTGCGCCGAACAGTTCGACCGAGAAGGCACCGCACCGGCCAGAGCAGCACCGTCCAATACAACACATTCAACGGCCATGCCGTCAACGACGTCCGTCGCGTCTGCCACGTCCGCCACAACCGGGGTGTCCGGTACCGGCAGCGGCGCCTACTGGATCGAGCTGTCTATCGCCGGACTGGCGGACCGCCACAGCGCGGATCGGTTGACAGAGCGGCTGGCGGGCCTACCGGGCGTGTACGAGGCAACGGCCAACGCGACGACCAAGCTCCTGCGGGTGCGGTACGCGCCATCGGCAGCCAGCGTTGGCACCATCGTCGCCGCGGCACGATCCGCGGGGTACATCGTGGGCACGGCCAGCACGCAGTTGGCCATTCAGGGGATGCACTGCGCCTCCTGCGTGACGACGATCGAGCAGGCGCTCCTGAAGACCGCCGGCGTCCTATCCGCCACGGTCAACCCGGCGACCGAGCAGGCCCGCGTCGAATACGTGCCGGGGCTGATCGACGCAGCCGGCCTGGCACGCGCGGTAGAAAGCGCCGGTTACCAGGTGCGCCGACTGCCGCCGCGCCCCAAGGCCGGCGAGGCCGATGGGGCTGCCGGCGCCGCCGCGCCCGCCGAGACGTCTCTCGATCGTGAGGAAGAGGATCGCCGGCGGGAATACGCCGGGCTGCTGCGCAAGTTCTGGTTCGCCGCCGCCATTTCTGTGCCGGTCATCGTTCTTTCCTATCCGCAGTTCTTCCCCGGTCTGCGGGACTGGCTCACTCCTGGGAGCGATGCCCGCCGTCTCGTGTGGGCCGCGCTGGGCCTGCTGACCCTGCCGGTCTTGTTCTGGGCGGGGAGCCATTTCTTCGCCGGCATGTGGCAGGGGCTGAAACACCGCCAGGCCAACATGCACACGCTGATCGCCATCGGTATCTCCGCCGCCTGGCTGTATTCGGGCGTGGCCGTCGCCGTTCCGGGGATCTTTCCCTCAATGGACCTGGCCGAGGTCTTCTACGACGTGACGGCGGTGGTGGTCGCGCTGGTCAATCTCGGCTTGGCGCTCGAGCTCAAGGCGAAGGGGCGCACGAGCGAGGCCATCAAGAAGCTGATCGGCCTGCAGGCCAAGACGGCACGGGTCATCCGGGACGGCAGTGAGCTCGATATTCCCGTCGAGGAAGTGCTTGCGGGGGACGTTGTCGTCGTGCGGCCGGGCGAGAAGATCCCGGTCGACGGCATCGTGCTGGGGGGCAGTTCATCGATCGACGAGAGCATGATCACGGGCGAATCGATCCCGGTGGAGAAGCACGCCAGAGACGAAGTCATCGGCGCGACGGTGAACCAGACCGGGACGTTCCGCTTCCGAGCGACCAAAGTGGGGAAAGATACGGCGCTGGCGCAGATCATCCGGCTGGTGCAAGACGCACAGGGATCAAAGGCGCCTATCCAGCGGCTGGTCGACCAGGTGTCGCACTACTTCGTCCCCAGCGTCATCATCCTGGCGGTGGCCTCGGCAGTCGTATGGTTCGTCATTGGACCGCAGCCGGCGTTCGTCTACGCGTTGATCGTCTTCGTCACGACACTGATCATCGCCTGCCCCTGCGCGCTCGGCTTGGCAACGCCCACGAGCCTGACCGTCGGCATCGGCAAGGCCGCGGAGCAGGGCATTCTCATCCGCTCGGGCGACGCCCTGCAGGCGGCACAGCGCCTGCACACGGTCGTGCTGGACAAGACGGGCACGATCACCAAGGGCAAGCCCGAGCTGACCGACGTGGTGGCGGAGAGGCAAGAGGCAAGAGGCAAGAAGCGAGTAGATGGCAGCGACGAGTGGGGTACGGGCGACGATCTGGACGAAGACGAGGTGTTGCGGCTGGCGGCGGCGGTGGAGCGTAGCTCGGAGCATCCGCTGGCGAACGCCATCGTGGAGGGGGCGAAGGCACGAGGGATGACGGTGCCCGATGCAGAGCAGTTTCGGGCTATCCCGGGCTACGGCGTCGAGGCGACCGTCGAGGGACGGATCGTGCTGTTGGGCAACGCCAAACTGCTGGCCGGCCGGCAGATCGCCCTCGGCCGGCTCGAAGCAGAAGCGCAGCGCTTGGCCGACGACGGCAAGACGCCGATGTTCGTCGCCGTCGACGGGATCGCCGCCGGCGTGGTCGCCGCCGCCGACACACTCAAGGACGACTCGATCGCGGCCGTGGCGGTGTTGAAGCGGCTGGGACTGGAAGTGGTCATGCTGACCGGCGACAACCACCGCACCGCCACCGCGATCGGGCGCCAGATTGGCATCGATCGCGTGCTGGCCGAAGTCCTGCCGCAAGACAAGGCGCACGAGGTGCAGAAGCTCCAGCTCGAGGGCAAGCAGGTCGGCATGGTGGGCGACGGCATCAACGACGCCCCGGCGCTGGCGCAAGCCGACATCGGTTTCGCGATCGGCACGGGTACCGACGTGGCCATCGAAGCGGCCGACGTCACGCTGATCAGTGGCAGCCTGCGTGGTGTGGTGACGGCGATCGAGGTCTCTGGTGCCACGATGCGCAACGTCCGGCAGAACCTGTTCGGCGCGTTCATCTACAACGGCCTGGGTATTCCGGTAGCCATGGGGCTGCTCTACCCCTTCTTCGGCCTCCTGCTCAGCCCGCTAATTGCCGCCGCCGCGATGGCCGCCAGCTCGGTCACTGTGGTCACAAACGCTAACCGGCTGCGCGGTTGGCGGCCGCGCGGGTAGAGCAGACGACCGACGACCGACGACCGACGACCGTAGAGGACGAACAACGGAGCACGGAAGGCGCGTGACGGATGGGGGATCACCGCGGGAATCGCCGGCGGGCCGGCGATGGCTAAGGCGGCAACGCCGTGAGGGCATTTCCCCCATCCCCCAATGCAGGCAAAAGGAGAGCGCAAAGTGACTGCGGTGAACGTACTGGACCCGGTGGACGTGTGGGTCATTCTGGGCGGCCTGGCGCTGATCGCCGGGATTGCGTGGTTCTTCTGGGGGCCGCGGAAGGGCGGGTTCCGGGCGGCGGCGACTTCGAGCGGCTACCAGGAGGCGATGGTGCTGGTAAAGGGCGGCTATACGCCGGACGTGATCGTCGTCCAGCACGGTAGGCCCGTCCGCCTCCACTTCCGGCGCGAGGAGACCGCCGCCTGCTCGGAGATGGTCGTCTTCGCGGACTTCGCGAAGAGCGCCAAGCTTCCTGAGGGAGAGACGGTAGCAATAGAGTTCCTCCCGGAAAAGTCCGGCGAATACGAGTTCACCTGCCAGATGGGTATGCTGCGCGGCAAGCTGGTAGTGGAGTAGGGGCGCATTTGGGTTAGAAGCACCGGCGCAGGGCGGCGCGGGCGGCGTGATAGCCGCACATGCCGTGGACGCCGCCTCCGGGCGGGGTCGAGGAGGAACAGAGGAAGACGTTGCGGATGGGCGTGGCGTAGGGGTCGAGGCGCACGGCCGGCCGGAAGACCAGTTGCCAAAGCGTCGCCTCGCCGCCGTTGATGTCGCCGCCGATAAGGTTGGGGTTCCGCCGTTCCAGGCCGGCGGGGCTCATGACGTGCCGGGCGATGATCCGGTTGCCGAAGCCGGGAGCGAACCGCTCGACCTGCGCCTCGACCCGGGCGGTCATGTCCGCCGCGCTGCCATTCGGCACGTGGCAATACGCCCAGGCGGTGTGCATCCCTTTCGGCGCGCGTGACGGGTCGAACAGCGTCGGCTGCGCCAGGATGACGAAGGGCCGCTCCGCCGGCCGGCCCCGCCGCTCCGCTTGCCGTGCCGCGTCCATCTCCGCCAGCGTCCCCCCAGATGTACCGTCGCCGCGCGGCCGCATTCCGGCGCCCGCCAAGGAATCGGCCCGTCGAGCGCCCAGTCCACCTTGAAGGTACCCAGCCCGTATTGAAACCGTTCCAGTTGCCTGCGGTACCAGGCGGGTAGGCGCGCACCGGCGATGCGCAGCAACTGGCGCGGGGTTACGTCAAGTAAGATGGCCCGCGCAGGCGGCAGCTCGTCGAGCGATTCGACCCGCGCGTTGGTGACGACATCACCGCCTAACTGGCGGAGATACGAGCCGAGCGAGGCAGCGATAGCGCCCGAGCCGCCGCGCGGCACCGGCCAGCCGACGGCGTGGCCGGCTATTCCCAAGATGAAGCCGAACGCAGCGCTGGGAGGCCGCCGGAGCGACAGCGTGGCGTGAGCCGCGATTCCGGTGAAGAGCGCCCGGGCAGGCTCTTCCCTGAACAGGAGCCTCACCAGCGACGTCGCCGGCAGAAGTGCCCGCCAACCGAAACGTGCGAGCAGCACCGGATGGCGCGGCAGGTGCAGCATCGGGCCGAGTACCTCGGGGTAGAGCTGTTCCCACCGCGCCACGGAGGGGGCCATCAACGCCCGGTACGCCGCGCCATCCCTCCCGAGCCGGTCCGCCGTCGCCGGCAACGAGCGCTCCTGCACGACGGCCGTGCCATCGTCGAACGGATGGGCCACCGCCGCGGGCGGCTGCACCCACTCCAGACCGTGTGCCGCCAGCGGCAGGCGCCGGAAGAACGGCGAGGCGGCGCCGAGCGGATGCACCGCCGAACAGACGTCGTGCACAAACCCCGGCAGCGTCAGCGGTTCCGAGCGCGCCCCGCCGCCGAGCGTACCGGCCGCCTCCAGCACGAGCACCGAGCGCCCCGCTTGGGCCAGCACGATCGCCGCCGCGAGTCCATTGGGCCCAGAGCCGACCACGACCGCATCGTACTCCCGCTGCCTCATGCCTGCCGCGGCACAGCCGGCCGCCCACGGAAGGACGGAGGCCAGAGCTGCCAACACCCGCGACCGCCGGGCCATCACGCGTCGCGCCTCCAGCCACGGTTGCGCCACAGCCGCCGCAGCCGGGCCGCCCACCGCCGTCCGAGCCCCGACCCATCGGCCGGCGTCCAGCGGTAGATGTCGATGGTACAGCGCTCCTCAAACCCGAGCGTCCGGTACAGATTCTTGCCCGCCTGGGTCGCCTGCAATACCGCGAGGTCGTGGCCGTGGGCGCGGGCCTCGGCCAGCACGCGCCGCGTGAGCGCCGTGGCAAAGCCGCGGCCCCTTGCGTGCGGTACGGTCGCGACGAGGTAAACGCCGGCGGCCCCCTCTGCGGTGAAGAGCGTCGCGGCGGAGAGCGGCCGCCCGTCCACGAGCCCCACGAAGTGCCGCCACGGCGCATGCCCACCGAAACCCGACCGCGTGAAGCACTCGCGGAAGACCAGCCGCGCCGGCCGAGGCAGCGCGAAGCCGGCGCCGACGATGCGCAGCCAGGAGTCAAAACCCTTGCGGTCGGTGACCTCCCTCACCACCAGCCCAGGTGCATCGGCGGCTCCATTCGTCTCTCCGACTCCGAGACGGCGCAGGTCGTGCGCCATCCCGACCCAGTCGCCCTCATGGATGAACCCTTGGGCCGTGAGGCGCGCGCCCAGGTCGGCCGGTCGGGTCGAGGGTCCCAGCAGCCAGGCCACGCCGGCGTTCCAGGCGCGGAAGCGCGCCACGACCTGCTCGATACGCGCGCCTACCGTCGTGCCGTCGAGCCGCGCGCCCATCACCCGATTGAGCACCGGGGAGCCGGTATAGACCCACTGTAGTTCTGAGCCGTTGTAGACCTCGCCCCGCGGGCCGCTCCCCAGAGTCAGCCAGTACGCGCTCATATTGGCCTCGATGGCCTGGACGGCCGCGTCGCGCCCGGTATCGTCCACGGTTTTCGTCACCGCACCCTCTCGTGTCAGGCCGGCACCGTTCACCGTTCGCGGCCCCCGCGGCGAACGCGCCTACGACACAACTGTAGGGGATCGATGCGCGCGATGTCAGGCGGGCGCCATGGACGGCCGTTCGGACGGGGCCGACCGGCGTAGGACGCGCCAGGAGACGAGGGCCAGGATCACAACCGCCGCCACGGCCGCCGCCAAGCCGGTGACACTGCCGACGAGATCCTCCAGTTCCGACCAGACGTCGCCGAATGCCCAGCCCAGACCCAGGTACCCGCCCGCCCAAAGCGCCTCCCCCAGTGCGTCGAAGAGAAGGAACCCTGGAAACCGGTAGCGATTGGCGCCGGCGAGGACGTTCACCGCCGGTGCTACGGCCGTGAGCAACCAACGCGTGATCCACACCGCGCCGCCGCCCCATTTGGCGAAGGCGCGCTCGGCGGCAGCCAGGCGCTCACCAGTGAGTCCGGCGCGCGGCCCGGCGCCGACCAGCAGCGGCCGGCCGGCGTACGCGCCGATGGCGTACCCCATGCAGTCGCCGGCCACCGCGGCGGCCAGGACCGCGGCGAACGCTGGAACCAATTGCAGCACGCCTTCCGACGCGAGTGCGCCTGCCGCCAGGAGCAAGAACGTCACCGGCAGCGGCGCGCCGACGGCGCCGGCGAACGACGCTGCCCCCAGCACAGCGTACCCGTACGTGGGCAGGAGGGCGTAAAGCGCTTGTAGGAATCCGGCGGTGGCGCTCATCGGCTACCCTCCCGTGGCGGAGGCGGCGCGCGCACCGGGGAAGGCGGCGGCGGCGGGCGGAGCGAGTCGTGGAAGTCGCGAATCGCGGCTTTGACCGCGCTTTCGGCGGCCGCGTAGTCCTTCCCGGAGAAGGCAGCGATCTGCCGTAGCGACTGTCGTGCGGGCGGTAGCAGCGGCCGGCGGTTGGCCACCTGCTCGTGCGCGTCGTCGAGTAGCGGGGCGAGTGGGCGCACCTCATCCGGCACGTCCGGCAGTGTGCGCTGAGGCTGCACCGCGAATCCGGCGCGGCGGAGGGCATCCTCCAGCATCGGTTCTGGGGTGCGCGTCCGCCGAGCGATCACCTGCAGCGGCATCCACGGCCGGATTTCCTCCAGCGCGCCCTGGGGCAGCCCGCCGAGGGTGCGTGCCATCTGCACCTGGTGAAAGGCACGGCCCACCCGAGTGGCGAAGTTGAGTGCCACCACCACGGCGATGCCGAGCAGCACCAGCAGCACCACGGCCGGCCAGGTGCGGCGGCGGCTCGAGACAGTGCGCGGGGTGCTGCTTCCGGACACGGACATGGACACCAAGGTTATCACGGCACGCGGGCAGATAGTTTGGCCGCCCTCTCATGAGCGGGCAGCGAGCGCGTATCGGCTGGCAGCGCAGGATGATTGGCTATGCGCTGGGCTCGCCTCTGGCGACGTGCTCGGCGAAGTAGCGGGTCCAATTGGGCTGGGAGCCGTCCGCGTCGCGGAAGCCGTACTCCTCGGCCAGGTCGCCGGACATGAACGCCCGTCCAGCCTTGGCCGCAACGGCGGGATCGGCCGCGAGGCAGGCGACGGCGCGGCCGACGTAGAGGGGCGTCTCGGAGGCGATGAAGTGGGGGTCCACCTTCGCGCCGTCGCGCCAGTTGGCTTCGGTGACGCCGAAGCGCTCGAGCATCTCCTCGGAACGCAGGAAGCCGGGGGAGACGGCGAGCGCCGTCACGCCGGCCGCACCGTGCTCCCGCAGGTCGGCGGCCATGGCCTGGGCGAGGTGAATGGCGGAGATCTTGGCGAGACTGTAGTAGAGGCTACCACGGAAGTCGTAGTCGACGCCGTCGGTGATCTCGATCACCAGCCCGGTGCCGCGGGCGGCCATGAGCGGGACGCCGAAGTGGCTGGTGATCGCGTGCGACCAGACGGCGCGGCGCTGCATGAGGAGGCCGTCCTCCAGCGAGTGCTCCCAGAACGGCACTCCCCACTGGGCCAGTGCGTCGCCGCCCCAGACGTCGTTCACGAGGAGGTCCAACCGCCCGTTCTGCTCGTGGCGCACGCGCTCGAACAGCGCCCGGACGTCGTCGGGCTCGGTGTGGTCGACGCGCACGGCGGTCCCCCGCCCGCCGGCAGCGGTGACCAGCTCGGCGGTCTCGTCGATGGTCTCGGGCCGGTGGCCGGTGGCGGGGCGGCCGCGCACGCTCCGCCCGGTGCAGTAGACGGTGGCGCCGGCCTCGCCGAGCGAGACGGCGATACCGCGGCCGGCGCCGCGCGTCGCCCCGGCGACGACGGCAACGCGCCCGCGCAGATCAGGTGGGTTCCACGTCGTTTGGGTCATCTTGTTCTCCTCGCGTAGGATGGACTATAGCCCCTAACGGTGAACCGGCGGTCACGGGCCGCGGAAGCGTGGGGGGTGCGGAAGCGCCACGTCGCCGCGGCGGCGCCTCCGGCCAGCAGCACGCTGGCGGTGGTCCAGGCCACGAACGAAGGAGAACCCAGCCGCCGTACCAGTAGATCGCGCTGATGGACTGGCCCGAAGGACTGGCCAGGAGCATTCACGATGCGGCTTGTGTCGCCGGCCCTGCGAGCGCGTCGCGCCGGTCACAGCGGTTCGCCCTGGCCTACAAGCCGTGAGGATTGGCGACGCCGCCGGCCCTGGTCCGGACGGCGGCTCTGGCCGCCTGGTGCTCCGCGGTCGTGGTCGGACGCACGTCGTGCCCGACGTTTCCTACCCGCTCGCCCCGGATCGGGCCAACCGGCTCGAGCAAGAGGCGGGCCGGCTGCGTCCGCTCCGCTACCGGCGAGACCACGACAAGCACGCCGTTGTTGTACGTGACGTTGGCCATCTCGCCATTTACCGGCGCCGGCAGCGCCACCTCGCGGTGATAGGGGCCTGGGTTCCACTCATCGGCAAGTACTTGCTTCTCGTCTTTGAAAGCCGCACGCAACTCACCGCGGAGAACCAGCCGGCCATCGCCAGTCACTTCGACCACAATGTTCTCCGGCTCGAGCCCAGGCATTGGGGCAGCGACCGTCAGGCGCTCAGACGTCCGGTAGACCTTGACCGGGACATGTTGGGGCTGAATATGCTCTTGCATCGCGATTCGCTCCTGCCGCTGGCACGACTGCACAGCTCTTCTGCGCTCAGTTCCACAGCGTGCCCCGCCTACGCACCAATTGCATACGAGGGCAATTCCCCATGCAGCACGATTTGTGCCGAGGTGAGACACAGCGGCCGGCCACGATGGGAGTCAAGCGAGCCGCCAGTTCCGCGGTGTCGAGGCGATTGCCATCCGCGCGTCGCCCGAGCCGATCTTCCGCGCGTGTCCACCGACGACTAACGCGCAGCGCCGGTGTGACGCACGGACTCGTCGGGCAAGGCGGCTGCCGCGTCGCCTTCGGCACCCATCCCGCTGCGCCCGGCCCCCGCGGCGCCGTCCGGGCCGGTCGACGGGCGGCGCTCGCGCGGCTCGCCGGTAACGCGCGCGCGCACGGTCTCGGCCAGGTCACTCAATTCGGTACGCAGATCCTCGAGGTTGCGCCGCGCCCGCTCGCGACCGGCGAGATGCGCGGTCCCCTCCTCGGGCAGGATCACCGCCAGCAGCAGATACCCGAGCACGCTGAAGACGCTGGTGGGCGGGAACACCGCCCCGATCACGAACCCGATTCGCACGAGCGTGGGGTCGACGCCGAAGTACTCGGCAAGGCCGCCGCACACGCCGAGGAGTAGACGCTCGTGACGGCTACGGTGCAGGCGAGAACGGTCGGTCGGTGGACGATCAGTTGGTCCGGCCATAGTTTTGCTCCAAAGACAAGCGTTCGTTCCCGGGCGCCTCGCCCAACTCGGGCGCTCCGCGCGCCCGGCGCGGACCCCGACCACGGGGCACCCGTATATCTGCAGGCGGCGTGCCACGCGAATGGAGGTGACGGCGGCCGCATCTTCAGTCCACGGTGTACCGGTCTCGTGGCGGCAGGCCGCGGCGCGCGCGTATATAATTGTCGGCTTCGAGCAACTGCCCGTGGTTGCCGATGTCGACCCAATAGCCCTGGACGCGATAGCCATAGACAGGCATCCGCCGGCAGAGCCACGCGACGAAATTGCCTGGGGCATCCGGCGAGTTCCCCGCCGCCAGGTAGGTCGGGAGCAGCGCTGCGTGCTCGCCGGCATACAGGTAAATGGCGATGCCGACCAGGTTGCTCGCCGGCTGGGCGGGCTTCTCGACGAACGATACCACCCGGTCGTCGTCGCCCAACTCGACGACACTGTACTGCTTGACGAGCTCGAGATCGGCGCACGGGTAGAGCGCGATGCAACTGCCGTCGTCCTTGGTGCGCCAGAAGGCGACGCAGTCGGCCAGGCTGAAGTCGAACAGGTTGTCGCCCGCGACGACGAGGAGATCCTGTCCTGCGAGCCCCGCGCGCCCGATGGTGAACTGGATATCGCCGATGGCGCCGAGACGGTTTTCGTTGCTCGTCGTGCCGTCATTGTGCACCACCGGCGAGAGCCGCCCGCGCCGCGACTGCGCCCACCTCCGGAAGTCCTCGGCGAACCGGGCGTTCGTGACGACGTGGAGCGCGTCCACCTCCGCCACTTCGTCGATCTTATGGCAGACGTAGTCGACGAGCGGCCGGCCCGCGAGCGGGAGCAGGGGCTTGGCAATGGAATCGGTCAACGGCCGCAGGCGCGTCGCATAGCCGGCGGCCAGAACGATCGCTTTCATTCACTTTCCTCGACTCTTGGTAAGTTGAGTACCCCGACATCCCGCATGGTAGCGCTTATGCTGGAGGCATCGCTCCCGCTGGTCAACACCACAAGATGAGGGGGATCGGGAAATACCCTGATTGTCTCCTCGCCTGGAACTGCGGCCGGAGAGATCAGGGTATTTCCTGAAGCCCCGGGTATCGGTAGTCACGATACTTCCCAAGGCTGGAGCAACATGCGCCCTGCACGATGCCAGGGCGCACGTCCGGCATTGGAAAGGAGCAGAGTATGGCCCCAACGGCGGTCCTACACCAAGTGCAAAGTGCAAAGTGCAAAGTGCAAAGTGA
>JACQGX010000069.1 GCA_016199265.1 Chloroflexota bacterium
GGCAAGAAGCGAATTGAGGTTCTTGCCTTCGGCACGAAGCTGCTCGTAAAGCGCGTTGTACCGCTCGGGCGGCACGAGCACCTCTGCCGCGCGCTCGGCGCAGACGGCGCGCACGTCTCGGGCGAGCCGGCGAATCTGCGCGTCGGAGAGCAGCTTGCTGTCACGCACGCCGAGCGTCTCGAGCAGCGCGAGGCTACGGTCGTCGACGTAGACCGCGCAGGCGACGAGCGGACCGAAGTAATCGCCCTTCCCCGACTCGTCGCTGCCGATCCACGGTGAGTCGAACGGACGCTCGACCTCGACGCCGGGAGTCATCCCGCGCGGTCCGCGCGCCGCACCCACCTGCGCCGCGCCCGCGGACACCGATCGTTGCGGACCAGCGCCGGCCGCGCGGTCGATCGTCTGCGTGAGCCGCTCGAACAGCGGGCCGGCAGAGCGCGACGACTGCAGAAACAGCGTGCCGTTGGTGTATTGCTTGACGACCACGCGCTCGTCGCCGGCGGCGAAGTCAAGACGATAGACGCACGATTGCTCGGGTCGCTCGGTGTACTCCCCCAGCGAACGCAACGCAACCTCGACCCGGCGCCGGATGGCAGGATCGGGCAGCGCGTACTTGCGCATAGCCGGCTTGTCTGGCGTTGCAGTCATGGGAATCACGCCAACAGGATACGGCTAATCTCGCGTCATGCCTTCGAGGACGACGTTGACGAGGGGGTGAGCGGGCAGAAACAGCGCGCGGGGGCGGGCGCCGTCGGCGGCGGCGACTTCGGGCGGCGCGAACACGGCGTTGGGCTGCTCCGGCTGGGGGTCGCCACGACGCCAGATCCAAGCGGCGGCCGAGCGCGGCTCGAGGGCGACTTCGACGTGGTACCAGGCCTGCTCATCGGACGGGGACGGGACACCGGCAAGGCGCACGTCGGCCAGAACTTCGCCCGAGCGTAGATACTGGAGGCGCCACCGCGCACCGTCCCACAGCAGAGCGAAGCCGGTGCCGACGGACGCTGCTCGTCCCGGACGACCGGTGCCCACCGACGCGTCGCCGCCCACAGGGGCGAACAGGTCAGACTCGGCAAGTTGCACCGCGAGCGGCGTCCCGGGCACCGGCGGAGCCATTTCCAGCCGCACCGAGAGGTGTGTGGCGAGGTACTCGCTCGCCGTCCGCAGGCGCGCCGCCGGCGGTACAGCGCCCGCGGCGGGGAACCAAGATGCGCTGGTCGTCGGTGTATCGCCGGAATCCTGGACGGGATTCGGATCGACGAGCAACCGCCGGCGTAGCGAGGGTGGAGGAGTCGGCACCGGCGTAACAGCCACGGGCGCTGCTTCCACCTTCGGCAGCGCGGGTCTTGCGGCGAGGAGCGGAACGACAGCCGCGAGCGTGGTGCGGCGGGCCTCGGCGAGGCCGTCGAGCAGCGGCGCCGGGTCGCGCAGCGCGCCGCCGACGGCGGCGACGGTCGCATTGTCGAGAAAGAAGCTCTGCCACTCCTTTGTCCCAGAAAGTATGAAGTAGTGCACCGCCCGCACGTACGGCAGCCGGTCGAGTACGCGCACGAAGCGGGCGTACTGTCGCCGGCGCTCGGCGGACGAGACGGCGGCGTTGTAATTACCGGCCTCGGTGACGAGCAGCGGCAGGCGGGGAAAGCGACGATGCACGTCGATGAGCCGCAGCGCTCGGCGCGGATCGACCATCTCGCGCTCGTTGAGCCAGTAAGCATGCACGCCGATCCAATCCGACGCTTCGATGCCGGCGGCGTTCGCCTTCAACCAGGCGCTCTCACGCCGATCATGGGCCAGTCCGGGAAAACCGTACTTCGCCTCGGGCACGGCAGCGCGCAGGCGCGCGAGCACCTCTTCGTACCAGCGGGCAAAGGCCACCTCTGCCTGCGGGTGCAGCTCGAGGTTCGGCTCGTTGCCGATCTCGACCCAGAGGTCGTAGCCGGCGTCGATCAGCGCATGCAGGCGAGGCACGTTGGCGGCGACAAACTGCTCCGGATGCGGCAGCGCATTCCACGGCGTATCGAGCCGGACGGCGAATTGGATGCGGGGGACATCGCCCCGTAACCGAGCATACGACTCGGGCGGGTGATAGCTCATCAGCTTCACCGCGCCAAGCCCGCCGCGGGCGACGCGGTCGAAGTCTTGTTCGCGCCACGGCCGATTGGGCGCATGCACCCCGGCGGCGAGCGGCGGGGCAGAGGCGCCTCGCATATAACGTGCAAACGCCGGCAGAACGTCGTACGGCGGCGCGGGCACCAGCAGGAGAAGCGCTGCGAGTGATGCGAAGCGAACGTGCCGTTTCAGCAACACCTTCAACAACACCCTCGTATA
Source organism: Chloroflexota bacterium (assembly GCA_016199265.1). Taxonomy (GTDB): domain Bacteria; phylum Chloroflexota; class UBA11872; order UBA12225; family UBA12225; genus JACQGX01. The sequence continues at coordinate 2,326 of JACQGX010000069.1, forward strand.
ACGGGCGGGTCTGTGCGGCGGCCGGCCCCATCCCTACATCCTCTGGCCTTCGAGCTTGCCATATTATTCGAGTGATGACCACCGGGAGCAAACCAGCAGCGCTTTCGAGCAGACCGTCCGGCGGGAGCGAGCGGGCCGCCGCCTTGGCCACGACAGCGACCCCGGCGGCCCCAGCATGGAGGCAGCTCTGGCGGCGATCCTTGGCGGGCCTGATGCAGCCGAAGACGCTCGTCGGTCTGGGCGCGGGCATCAGTTTGCTGCTGCTCCTGTTGTCCATCGCCGACTGGCGGGAAGTCACCGCGCTGGTAGCACGCCTGACGCCGGGAGTGCTGGCGCTGATTGCCGTGATCCACGTTGTCGGGTTTGGCTGCCGCGCGGCGCGCTGGCTGCTCATGTTGCGTGCCGGCGGCGTAATGGTGCCGCGGCGCCGAGCGCTGGCGGCGTATTTCGGTAGCGAGCTGCTGGGACCGCTGCCCGCCAGCCCGTTCGTTGCCTCGTACCTGCTTCACCGGAGCGGCGCCGCGAGGGTCTGGGCGACAGCGCCGGTGCTCTTTGCCGGGCTTTGGGTCGACGTGGTCGTCGTCGTGGGCGGCACGGCGGCCGTACCGGATGGCGCGCCGCTGCCAGTACGCCTGGCCGCCGCCACACTGTGCGGCGGCGCCGTCCTGGCAGTGCTGGCGATCCATTGGTCGCCGGCTCAGCGCCTGGTAGATGCTGCCGCACGCAAGCTGGCCAGAACCGGACGCCGCGCCTGGCCGCGCGGCGAGCGTTGGTGGCGGCTCGTCGACACCGTCCCGATGTGGCGATCGCAGCATGTGGCGGCGGCGTTCGGCGTGGGAGCGCTGATTCCCGGCATAGCGCTCACCGCGCTGCCAATGGCGCTGGGCACGAACGTGACCGCAGTCGTAGCCTCGACACTCGGCTTTCCCGGGTTGACGGCGCCACGCGCCTGGGCGGCCGCCGGCACCATGCTCGTCCTGGGGCTGCTCAGCCCGCTGCCGTTCGACCTCGGCGTGTCCGAGGGTGCCGGCGTATTGGCCTACGGCTGGCTGTCGATCCCACCGGCGGCGGCGCTGGCAATGGCCCTGCTGGGCCGAGTCACCGGCATCACGTTCGGGTTCACACTCACCGCGATCGCTACCTGGCTGCTGCGGGATGAGCTGGCGTGATCAGGCCACCTCCTCATGCAAGTGCAACGTGCAAGTCTCTGCGGGTTCCACAACGGCTGTGGTTTAGATCCGGTAGTCGCCTAACCAGCAGACGTTTGGGTAGTTTGGCTGCAACTGCCTGACAAGGCGTTCGTCGGCGGTCACTAACGGGCAGCCGGCGGCGTGAGCCAGCGCCAGGTAGCACGCGTCGTAAGCGGTAACCCCTTCTGCGACCGCTAGCGGGAATGCGGCAGAAACGAGACTGCTGGTAGGGGTCGCGACGAGGTCGAGCGCTGCAAGATCGGCGAGGTGTGCCTCAGCGACATTGGGATCGTAACCAAATCGACGCACGTACTTCCAAAGGATGTTGGCGCACTCGACGTACAGCAGATCCGGCACGTGCAGCACAACTGGGGCTGGATCACCCAGCCGATCAAAAAGCGCCCGCGCCTGCGTGTCAAGCACTTCCTTGACGAAGAGCCTGATCGCCACGCTGGCGTCGACCGCGTAGCAATCATGATGATGTGATGCACTCTGGGCGCCCGAGAGGCCGGGCTCGTTCGAGCCGCTGGCCGGTGGCGGGTTCATCGGGCACGGTCCTCGCGCAGCAGTTCAGTGGAGGAGGGAGCACCAGCGGCTTGCGGATCGAACCTCGGGCGCGAGGCGATCGCGCTCAAGATACGGCGCTGCGATACAGCACCCGCGTCCAGAGCTCGCCGCAGAATGATAATCGTTTCAGCATTCACCGAGCGCCCTTCTTCTTCGGCGCGCGCCTTCAACTGTTCGTAGAGGGCATCCGGAACGTCCCGGACGTATAGGGTTGCCATGGTACACCTCTCCCAATACCGTACCGCCTATCGCTTGCATTCTGCAAGCACCTTGCGGCCCAACTCGCGCCGCACCATAAGGCGGCCGCGGTGCGCTACAGTACGGCGCGGGTGGGCTCGAAGGAGCCCTCACCCCAGCCTCTCCCTTTGGGAGAGGGAGATTAGTGGAGGACGTGGCGTGGTTTTGAATATGGAACAGTTATTCTTCAACCTGTTGCTGGCGGCGATCTTTTCGATCTTCGGCTTTGTCTTGCTGTTTGTCGGCTACAAGGTGTTCGACGCGCTGACGCCGGCACACGTCGACCACAAGATCTTTGAACAGGGAAACGTCGCCGCCGCCATCGTGGCAAGTGCGTTCATCCTGGGCATCTCGATCATCGTGGCGGCAAGCATCGCTGGGTAGTGCAAGATGCACTTTTCATTGTGCATTCCTCACTTGCTCCGTCGGTAGATGCCGTCGACGTCGGTCTCGGCGATGGGGCGGCCGAAGCTGAGGCAGACGTGGCCTGTCCAGAGCCCGAGCACGCCTTGGTTTTCGTCGTCGGCCGCCACGAGGCTGAAGTAGACGTTCTCTTCGGGGTCCGGGAGGAACTGATTCCACGGTGAGAGGCGGGGCGCATCGCCTCGGCGCGTCGCGTCGACGGTGCCCGTCGAGGTGACGCGGTAACGCTGCCCGCGCAGCTCGACGAACACGGGATCGCCGGCGACAGTGTCGTTGCGCACCCGCGCCTCGAACTGCTCGAGCACGCCGCCGGAACCGACGATATCGGAGTACAGGGCGCTGCCCTGGGGCACGATCTGGTGCTCGGTGTAGCGCCACTGTCCGTCGGCGGAGTACTCGACTAAGGAGCCATCGTCGAGGAAGAGCCAGCGCCAGTGACAACGTCGCTCGCCAACGCCCTCAGCGCAGTCGTAGACGCAAGTGACCAGCCGGTTGCCTTCGCCCCAGAACGAGATGGCGTCGCCGGGCTGCAGCGTGCCGACGCTGTTTTCCTCAATCGAGACTGGATCGCGACCACTTCTCGGGTCGACCGGGCCGTTGCGGCGCTCGTCTTTGTCCCACGGGAGTTTCATCGAGGCTGATGGTACCGCGGTCGGCGGCCGGCAGGCAGGGGACTAAAGCAAGTGCAAAGTGCAAAGTGCAAAGTGCAAAGTGA
>JACQGX010000070.1 GCA_016199265.1 Chloroflexota bacterium
CCTGGGACTGCGCTGGATGCTCTCGGCAACTTCCAACACCACGCCGTGGCGGCGGCAGGCGTCGATCATCAGATCTGCCAGCGGCAGCGTGATGCTGATCGGCACCTCGGTGATGACGTGCACGCCCCGCTCGGCGGCGGCCAGCGTCAGCGGATGGTGGCCATCCGGCGGGACGACGACGTAGAGGGCATCCGGCCGCGTCTCCTCCAGCATCGTCACGGGATCGCCAAAGCTCGGCGCAGCGTACTGCCGGCCGGCCGCCTCGGCCCGCTCCGGCCGCACGTCGCACATGCCGGCCAATTGCCAATAGGCCGGCGTGGCCGCGATGGCCGCCAGGTGAACTTGCGCCCGCGTCCCGGCGCCCGCCACGGCGATGCGCAGCGGCTCAGCCGGCTTGGGATCTCCCATCGAGCGGTCCACTTCGTTCATCTCCTCTCCTTCCCTACCTGAATGCGTGTAAACGCCGGTGGCCCATCTCGCAGCCTGCCTCGGCATTGTCGTGCCGGTCGGTGACCAGTTCGTGTATATCGTGGTCCAACGAAGGCCACAACGCGACCAGAACCATTGCTTTTCGTCCGAGACATGAGTATACTGGTCGGAGCGAAGCTCGGCAACTCTCGCCGCCGACCGGCAGAATGGGGCGGTCCAAGGCGGCGGGCTTGCCCGGCGCGCTCTGTGTCCGCTAGAGGTACGTAACGTGGTTATGCTCGCCGGCCCTGGCTCGCCGAGTGACCTGGGGCAACTCAACAAGCGGCGGATCGTCGCCGCCGTGCACCGGCACAACCCGATTTCGCGGGCCGACCTGGCTCGCCTGAGCGGCCTCAGCAAGGCGGCCGTGAGTGGGATCATTCAGCAGTTGATCGAACAGGGCATGCTCGTCGAACGGCCCAATGGGCTCGAGACGGAGCGGCCCGCGCGCGGGAGTGGGCGCCCCGGGGTGCTCCTGGAGATCAACCCGACGTACGCGCTCGCGGTGGGCGTCGAGATCGCCGATGCCCGGGTCGACGCCATCGCCATCAATCTCCGAGCGGAAGTGAGGGCAAGCGCTTCGCGCCCGTTCGACAACATGTGGGAGCCGGAGGCGATCCTGGCTACGGTCGCCGCCTGCGTGCGGGAGGCGGTCGATTCGCTCGGGGCAGACCGACAGGCAGTGCGTGGTGTCGGCGTGGCGGTGCCCGGGGTGGTGAAACCGGCCGCGGGGGTGTCGGCGTTCATACCGGGCTTGCCGCGCTGGCGGAACGTCCCGGTCGTGGACGTGCTGCGCCGCGAGCTGGCTCTCCCGATCGCGCTTGACTGGCGCGCCTTTACCGCGACGCTGGCCGAGCAGTGGTATGGCGCCGGCAAGGCGGAAGACAACTTCCTCTACATCAACGTCGCCGACGGTGTGGGCATGGGCATCGTGATCAACGGCCAGCTCGTGCGGGGCGTGTCTTCCGGCGCCGGGGATCTTGGCCACGTCGGCCTGCCGGGCGGCCGCGACGACGAGCCCTGCATCTGCGGCAACACGGGGTGCCTCCAGACGCGGGTGTCGGTACCGGCGGTGGTGCATCGCGCGCAAGCGGCGATCGCGCGGGGCGTGCTGACCGTGCTGACCGCGCCGTCACACACGCCAGACGCGCCGGTCGCCGAGCTCCAGTTCGGCGACCTGGTGGCCGCGGCGCGGGTCGACGACCGGCTCGCCGACCGCCTGCTGGAGGAGATCGGCGTGACGCTCGGTTGCACCATCGCCGACCTGCTCAGGCTCTTCAACCCGCCGCTCGTCGTCATCGGCGGGGCGGTCGCCGAGGCCGGCGACGTGCTCCTGGAGCCGGTCCAGCGGACGGCGCGGCGGATGGCCCGCCGGCAGTTCGAAGACGCCCGGATCGTCTTTTCAAGGCTACGACCAGATCCAGCCATTGTCGGCGCTGGGGCGTTGATGCTTCGCGAAGTGCTCGAGCTGAGTGCGGGTCCACCGCTCGAGTGAATGTAGACCAAAGGACCAGGACGCTCAAAGGAGCGCCCGACAGGGTAGCCACTACCTGGTAGCCACTACTTAAGGAGGGCGAAAGCCATGTCGGGAATCTCCAGGCTCTCGAGACAGCAACCGATCCTATCCCGGCGGCGCATGCTGAGTGCTGCCTTGATCTCCCCCGTGGCGGCGGCCTGCAGCCCGCTGCGCTTTGGCGGGTCGGAGTCGGCCGGTTCTACAGCCGTGAGCGGGCGGGTCGTCCTGTGGTTCTCCCCTACCCCCTGGCCGTTCAACGAGGATGTGGGCGGAGAGTTCGTGCAGGAGTTCGAGGCGCGCTATCCGCAGATCAAGATAGCCGGCGAGCACTACACCGGCAGCATCGTGGAGAAGCTCCGCGTCAGTGCCGCCGGCGGCACCTTGCCGGACCTTGCCGTCGGCGTGCCACCGCACACCTCGGTGTCGTTGGGCCTGGACGGGATTCTGGCGCCGGTGGACCAGTATCTCAAGACCTCCCGCGCGGTCAAGCCGGCCGACATCTGGCCGTCTCTGCTGGCCGATATGACCTACAAGGGCAAGCAGTACGCCATGCCGTTTGCCCCCGACGTCCGCGTCAACTACGTGAACAGCGCCGTGCTGGCCGGTGCGGGGCTGAACAGCGCCAAACCGGCCAGCACCTGGGACGAGATGGAGGACCACGTCCGCCGCATCTACCGGCCGGGGACCGATGCCCGCCTGGGCTATACGCCGTTCTGGGGCAGCGGCGGGACCGGCGTCTGGCTGGTCCCGTTTTGGCAACTCGGCGGGGAGCTCACCAGCGCCGACGGCGAGAAGGTCACCATCGACAACGAGAAGGGAATCCAGGCGCTGGAGTGGCTGAAACGCATCCACGACATGCAGGGTGGCTGGGACTCGATGCAGGAGGTACGCCAGCGGCAGCCGAGGAGCAACGCCCATTTCATCAACGGTACCATGGGCTACTACTACGCCACGCACGCGGAGCGCAAGAACTCGGACTTCCTCAACAACCCGAGCCTTCAGTTTGGCTTTGCCGACTGGCCGCTGCCGAAGGGTGGGAAGCCGGCCAACTACGGCGGCGATCCGTCGCTGGCGCTGACCGCCGGGTCGAAGGTCCCGGAAGCGGCGTGGCGGTTCCTGGAGTTCCTGGCCGAGGAGCGCCAGAGCCTGCGCTTCGCCGTCCGCTACGACCGCATTCCCATTCGGATCAAGACCGCCGAGAGCCAGGCGTACCACCAGAACGATCCCTTCCTGAAGCTGGCGGTGGAGGGGATGCGCGGCCGCAAGTGGCACATCGGCGCGCCCGGCGGCGCGGATATCGTCGGCATGCACAACCCGATGGTGGTCGATGTCATGTCGGGCAAGCGCTCGGTCCGCGATGCGCTGAAAGAGACCCAGACGCAGATGCAGCAGGTCCTGGACAAGAACCGGCGTGGATAGCAGGAGGACTGCATTAGTGGCTACAACCGGAGGAGAACGCATGATCCGCATCGGCATATTGGGCACCGGCGTCGTGAGCCGGGCACACATCGCGTCGCTGCGCCATCTGCCGCAGGCGAAGCTGGTTGCCTTCGTCGATCCGGTCGTCGAGCGGGCGGAGGCGGTTGCCGCCGAACTGGGGGGCCGCGCATTCGCCAATGCCGGCGATGCCCTGGACCTGGTGGACGCGGTGTGGATCTGCACGCCGCCGCACCTGCATGCTGAGTTGGCCATCGCGGCCGCGCGCGCTGGCAAGCACGCGTTTGTCGAGAAGCCGATGGCGCACACGGTCGAGGCGGCCGACGCCATGATCGCCGCCGCCCACCGGGACGGCGTGAAGCTGATGGTCGGCCAGTCGGTGCGCTTCATGCCAGCGGTGCAGACGCTGCACCAGCTCGTCACCGACGGCACGCTCGGCGATCTCGTTGCCTGCTGGAGCCGGCGCCTTGGCGCGCTCGACGCCGACCGGCTGCAGCGATACCCCTGGTGGCGGCGCGATTGGCGCCAAGGCGGCGGCTTCACCATCGAGTGGGGCATCCACGAGATCGACTTCGTGCGCTGGATCGGCGAGACCGCCGGCGGCCGGGTCGAGCGGGTCAACGGTGAGGTGCGCTTCACGCGGCCTGCCGATCCCCACTTCGACGACTACGTGCGCGCCACGCTGCACTTCTCCAACGGGGTCGTCGGCGGCTTCGAGGGCGGGCTGAGCGCGCCGCTCGGCGGCCCCACCTCGCGCGTGGCGCTTGGCACGCGTGGCATGGCCGTCTTCGAGTCGGGTGGCCTGCGCGTGCGCCTCGCCGGCGAGCGGCAGGACCTGCCCGTGGAGGTTGCGCGTGAGGTCGACCCGGCCACCGGCGTGCAGGCCAGCAAGCTGGCTGAGGACGAGGACTTCCTGCGGGCCATCGAGGAGGACCGGCCGCCGGCGGTCACCGGCGAGGACGGCCGCGCCTCGCTCGCCCTCTGCCATGCCATCCACCGGGCCTCGCGCGAAGGCGAGACCGTCCGGCTCTGATGGATCCAAGCGATACTGACGCTGCCGGTGGAGGAGACGACCGAATGTGCCGCGGCTGGTTTGAAAACCTACATCACGAGCCCTTCTACAGTTGGGCATCCACCTTCCAGGAGCTGGCGGAGGGTGGCTATGACACCGCACTGCTCTGTATCGGCGCGATCGAGCAGCACTCGTACCACCTTCCCCTGAGCACGGATTGGCTGCTCGGCATGTCCGGCAGCCGCCGCCTGGCGCGGGCGCTCGCCGAGCGCGGCCTCAAGGTGTATCTCTCGCCGCCGCTCCCCTTCGGCTGTTCGAGTGAGCACCTCAACTTCCGCGGCACGATCAGCCTCAACCCCGTCACACTGGCGACCATCCTCAAGGACATCGTAGCTTGCTTGAAGCATCAGGGATTCAAACGGCTGATTGTGTCCAGCTCACACGGTGGGAACTGGATCCTCAAGCCGGCCATTCGGGAGTTGAACATGTGGGACGCGGACTTTCAGGTGATGTGGAACGACGCGGTGGGCGCCGGCGGCGCCGGGCCTGGGGTCGATCGACACGCGGGCCAAGGCGAAACCTCGCGGATGCTGCACGATTACCCGGAGCTGCTGCGCGAAGGCGTGTCGGTCGACTGCTCGCCGGACCTGGGATCCGAGTTCGTCGACATGATCCCGATGGAGTCCTTCACGCCTTCGGGGGTCTGGGGGTTCCCGAGCAAGGCGAGCGTCGAAGGCGTCGCCGAGCGAATCGAACAAACCGTCGCCCGCCAGGCCGGCTACGTCGTCGACACCATCAAGCGCCTGGATGACCTGCGCCAGGCCCGCAACGCGGCCGGATCGTCGCCGTGATCGTCGCCGTGGCACACACTTCGGACAGGTCGAGGAGAGATCGAGCATGACAGACTTGGCAACACCCGCGGGTGAGGTACGCCCGCTCCGCCTGGGCCTGCTGGGCCTGGGCTTCAGCCACCCGCACGCGTTCGCCCGACTATTCCGTGACAACGCGCTGGAGCCCGCCGCCGGCAGGCCCGACACGTGGCGCCAGGCGGCCGTCACGCACATCTGGGATGACGATCCCGCCGCCGCGCGCGCCTTCGCCGACGAATTCGGCAGCAATGCGGTTACATCACCCGATGATATCCCCACGGACGACGTCGACGGCGTGCTGATCGAGACGCGCAACGGCGAGCGAGCGCGGTATGCCCTGCCGTTCCTGCGCGCCGGCATCCCCACCTTCATCGACAAGCCGATTTGCACCACGCCGGACGATCTGCGCCTGATCCTGGACACGGCCCGCGAGCACCGGACACCGCTCTTCTCCACGTCGAGCGCGCGGTATCACCCGGCGGTACCAGCGCTCCGGCGGCTGATCGACGGCGGCGAGTTGGGCACGCTGCTCGCGGTGCGCGCCACGACGTCGCACACGATCAAGCGCTACCTGGAAGAGCCACACACCTGGCAAGACGACATCCAGATGGGCGGCGGGACGATCGTCAACATGGGCATCCACGGCATGGAGCCGCTGGTGACCCTGCTTGGTCCCGGCTTAGAATCTGTGGCGTGCCAGACCGAAAAGCGGTACTTCACCGCCTCTCGCTCAGAGGACACGGCGCTGATCACGCTGCGCTGGGCGACTGGGGTGCTGGCCACGCTGGAGGTGTATTCGGGCAGCGCGGTGGGCGGACAGCGTTTCACGGCCTGTGGCAGCGCGGGCGTTGTGGAGGCAGCCGTCAACGAGCTGTCCTGGTGGGGCGGCAAGACGCCGCCGGCGCGACTGCCGGCGTCGCGCGGGTACGTACCGATGCTCGAGGCGTTTTGCGACATGGTACGCACCCGTGAGCAGCCGGTGTCGCTGGCAGAGACAGAGGCCGTGGCATTGGGGCTCTTCGCTGCCCGCCGGGCGGCGGCGGAGGGTCGCACGGTCTCGCTGTTTGAGCTGCGCTAAGGCGGTGCGTACCTCTCTGATACGGCTATACGGCGAGCACGGGCCAGGAGGACAAGGTGAAGCAAGTCGTCTCCAACAGCCGCGGCGAGGTGTACGTGCGCGAGGCACCGATGCCCCACCTGGAGGGCCGCGGCGCCATCGTGCAGACGATCTGCTCGGTCTTCGGCGCCGGCTCCGAGCTGGGCGGGCTGCGCCGCCGGCGCCAGGCCTGCCGCAGCGGCGAGATTCCTGCCGGCGCGCCGGTGACCGAGCGCCCCATGTCCTACCAATCGTGCGGGCGCATCGTGGAGCTGTCGGACGACCTGCAGGGTAGCTACGCCGTGGGCGACGTAGTGGCCTGCGCCGGCTCGGGGTTCGGCCACCACGCCGCGTTCGGCTTCGTCCCCAAAAACACGATGGCGAAGGTGCCGGAGGGGCTGAGCCCCGAGGAAGCGGCGACGAACAACGTAAGGCTAACGGCGCTGCACATGCTGCGGCGCGCCGAGTTCCAGGCCGGCGAGATGCTCGCCGTGATCGGGCTGGGGATGGTCGGCCAGTTCGCGGCGCAGCTCGCCCACGCGCTGGGTGGCCGGGCGATCGGCACCGACCTGTATCAGTTGCGGTTGGAGAAGGCGCGGGAGGGCGGGATTGAGGCCGCCGTCGACCCGCATGCCGGCGATCCTTCGGCAGGCTCAGGACAGGGTTTCGTCGACGAGGTCAGGCGCCGCACCGGTGGCGTCGGCGCCGACCACGTCTGCATCTGCGTGACCACGGGAGCAAAGGAGCTGACGCAGACGGCCGTGCGCGCGGTGCGGCCCAGCGGCGTGCTGCTGCTGGTGGGCGGTTACGCGGCCGACTTCACCGGTGCCCAGGGCGACGCCAGTCCCCACACCAAGGAGATCGACGTGCGCTTCGTCTACGGCCGCGGTCCCGGCAGCCGCGACCCCGACTGGAACCTGCGCGGCGTCGACTATCCGGCCCGTTTCGTCCGCTGGACGGCGCGCACGAATCTACAAGGGCTGCTCCACCTGCAGGCCACCGGCCGCGTCCGCGCCGCGCCGCTGCTGACCCACCGCTTCCCCGTCGAGCGCGCCGCCGAGGCGGCCGACCTGCTGATCGAGCACCCAGACCAGGCGCTGGGCGTCGTCCTAATCTACGACTGATGCATCAATCTGGGGAGAAGACATGATTTGCATTGGCATAGTCGGCACCGGCACCGTGAGCCGGACGCACGTCGGCGCGCTGCACCAGCTCCCGCAGGCGCAACCGGTCGCCTTCGTCGATCCGCTCGTCGCCCGGGCGGAGGCGGTCGCCGCCGATGCCGTCGTCGCCGCGCACCTCACGCCGGAGGAGCTGTCGGAACTGCTCGAGCCGGCGCGCTACACCGGCCAGGCCGCCGTGTTCGCGCGCGCGGTGGCCACGCGCACCAATCGCGAAGCACAAGAAGCGCAAAGGGAGGGCAGGGAGCAATTATGAAGCAAGTCGTGGTCAACAATCGCGGCGAGGTCTACACGCGGGAAGCGCTGATGCCCCGACTCGAGGGCAGCGGCGCCATCGTGCAGACGATCGCCTCGTCCTTTGGCACGGGGGAGGGCACCCGACAGCGGCGCGAGGCCTTCCGCCGCGGCGAGGTGCGCGCCGGCGCGCCGGTGGAGGAGCGCCCGCTCTCGTACCAGTCGTGCGGGCGCATCGTCGAGCTGTCCGACGACCTGCGGGGCATCTTTCAGATCGGGGACGTCGTCGCCTGCGCCGGGTCGGGTTTCGGCCACGACGCGGAGTACGGCTACGTACCCAAGAACGCGATGGCGCGGGTGCCGGAAGGGGTGAGCCCGGAGGTGGCGACGACGTGCAACGTGGCGCTCACCGCGCTGCACCTGCTGCGGCGCGCGCAGTTCCAGGCGGGGGAGTTCCTGGCCGTGATCGGCCTGGGCATGGTGGGGCAGTACGCCGCCCAGCTCGCCGCCGCCTTCGGCGGGCGCGCCATCGGGTCTGATCTGCATCCGCTGCGGCTGGAGAAGGCGCTCGCATGCGGCATTGAGGCCGCCGTGAATGCACGCGACGGAGACCTCGTCGCCGAGGTGCGGCAGCGCACGGGCGGTCTCGGCGCGGATCACGTCGGTATCTGCGTCGTGAAGGGCACGAAAGAGGTGACGCACCAGGCGGTGCGGGCGCTGCGCCCCAGCGGCGTGCTGCTGCTGGTCGGCGGCGTAGCCGCCGACTTCACCGGGGCGGCCGGCGACGCCAGCCCGCACACCAAGGAGATCGACGTGCGCTGGGTCTACGGCCGCGGCCCCGGCAGCCGCGACCCGAGCTGGAGCTTGCGCGGCGTCGACTACCCCGCGCGGTTCGTGCGCTGGACGGCCAAGACCAATCTCGACGCGTGGCTGCACCTGGTGGCGACCGGGCGCGTCCGCGGCGAGCCGTTGATCACGCACCGCTTTCCGGTCGAGCGTGCCGGCGAGGCCGCCGACCTCCTGGCCGAGCACCCGGAGCAGGCGCTCGGCGTCGTCCTGACCTATGGGCAGGCGTGAAAGGAGTTGGATTCAAGATGAAGGGCACAATAGTAGGCATGACACGTCGCTCGCTCGGCACGGCGGTTGGCACGACGACGGGCGCGGCCGCGCTGGCCGCCTGCGACCTCGGCCGTGGGCCTGGCGCGGCCGCCACTCCATCCCTGGCGCCGGTGACGCTGCGTTATGCCGGCGGCGCGCTGGGGACCCCGGGCTCCGGCACCTACGGTGACGGCCGCCGCCTCATCATCGAGGCGCTCAACGCCCGCGGCGGGCCGGCGAAAGTCGAGAGCGAGGCGCCGAGTCCACTCAACACCGCCGTGCTGGCCCAGGCCGCGGCCGGCGATCCCCCCGACCTGGTGCACGCGCATCCCCGTGAGTACCACCCCTTCGTCAACACCGGCGCCATCCTGGGGCTGGACGCCTACATGAAAAAGGACCGGCGCAACGTGCCGGAAATTCTTCCCACGGTGCTGGAGTACTGGTCGCGCGACGGCCAGCGCTGGGCCATGCCCAACAACTGGTCGCTCCAGGGGATCTACTTCAACAATTCGCTGTTCGACAAACAGGGCCTGAAGACGCCGGACCAACACGAGCGCGAAGGCAAATGGACGTTCGACGTGTACCTCGACCTGGCTCGCAAGCTCACCACCGGCGCCGGCGAGACCAAGACCTGGGGCGCCCCGTGGACGACGACGGCCCTGGACATCCAGCTCGCCTTCTTCTGGCCGTTTGGCGGCGACCTGTGGGACAAAGCGCTGCAAAACACGTTGCTTGATACGAAGGAATCGCTCGAGGCGATCCAGTTCCAGGGCGACCTCACCGCCAAATACGGCGTGGCGCCCACCGACGCCGAAGTGGCGCAGGTCCAAGGCGGCGTGAACACCCTCATTAGCGCCGGCCGGTCCGGCATGGACATCACGACGACCGACTCGCTCGGTCGCTACGTCACGGCGACGTTTGCGGTGGGAATGGCACCGATGCCCAAGGGCCGCGCCGGCCGGGTGATCCGCGGCGCGCCCCTGGGCGTGCACCTCCTCAAGGGCGCAAAGCACCACGACGCGGCCTGGGAGTTCGCCAATTTCCAGTCGGGCCAAGAAGCCGCGCGGATCATGCTGGATCTGCACGTCACGCTGCCGTGGCACAAGTCCCAGGCCGCTGCGCCCGAGAAGGCGATGAAGCTCCTGCCGTGGGAGAGCGCCGCCTTCTACGCTGAGACGATCCGAAGGGCCCGGCCGACGGTGTATCCTGCTCAGTTTAGAGAGATCGTCAATCTCTACACGCCTGCCTATCGGGCGGTGCGCCACGGTGAAAAGACGGCGCAGCAGGCCATCGCCGAGATCAAGCCCCAGATCAACGAGTTGCTCCGGCAGCGCTGAGCCGGCGCCGCGTCCGGCGCGGCGCTCCGGCTTGCGGATGTGAGAGCGGTATTCTTCCTGCTCCGCGGCCCTCGGCCGGTGGTCTCACGCCAGGTGGCGGACGCTCGGGTCGCGCACAATCTGCGCCGCGCGCCGTTCAAGCTCGGCGACGGTGATCTCGCCGCGGACGAAGCGCTCCTTGAGCAGTTCGAGTAGCTCCCGCTGGTAGGGACGCGGGCCGGGGACGCGGGCCATTCCCATGGGCGCGACGCCGTCGCGGGCCAAGCGGCTGGAGAACCGGGGGGGCGCCACACGCGGGGCGTGCGGCCGATCGACGAAGACGCTGTGCAGCAAGGGAAGCAGCACGCGCGCCAAGAGCACGGCCACACCAATGGTGGCGGCGACAACCGCGGCAAGGAGCAGGAGACTGAACAGCACCGTGCTCCCGACGAGGGTAAAGAAAGCGAAGCCAATGGCGAGCGGCACGATGGGGCACGGGGCCCCACAGCGTACCCGCACCATCCGGCGGCCATGCAGCATCGCGACGCCGCCGGCTGTTTCGTGAGCCGCCCGGTGCCAGGAGCAGCGGCCGGTGCGGCCGCTCGTGCTAGTGCTGACCAACGGGAACACTGCCATGCCTCCGTCTCACCCTACTGCGCTCCATCGTCGAACGCCAAGGGCCAGTTCCATGATACCCCTTTCCGCCATAGTGAAGACACGGAGTGGCGGGACGATGGCCGTTGTGCAACGGACGACCGTCGGGACACCCGAACACCAGTAGTTCGTCGCCGCTTTGGCCACCCGCCTCCACACCTAGCAACGCGCCGCCGGCGGGCTGGCGCCCGCCAGGTGGGCGGCTTTGCCGAAAGAGTAGAGGGGGCTTCCGCCGATGCGGCGTCCATTGACTCACCTGCCGTCGCCGCATATACTGGCACCAAAGCTGGAGCAAGTCTCGCAGTTTGTGGCCCGACCGGCGAGTGTGTGCTCGCCGGGTAAGGTCCCCCCTCAGGACGGTAACTTGCGCATGAACCAGGCGTTCATCCAAGCCGTCGCCACCGGCGACCGGTCGGGCATTCGCTGCGACTACTCCGAGGGAGTGAAAAGCTTTGAGGTGTCCTACGCGGCGCAGGTCTCGGCCGAGCGCGGTGGCGAAGTGATCCACCTGGGTGGAGCCTACTGATGGCGCAAATGGCGCGGCCCAACGTTCTCCTCTTGATGGCCGACCAGTTGCGCTGGGACGCCGTCGGCGCCTACGGTAACACTGTCGTCCAGACGCCCCATCTCGACCGGTTGGCGCGAGAAGGCGTCCGCTGCGCGCGCGCCTATGCCACCAACCCGTTCTGCATGCCGGCCCGTGCGAGCGTGGTGACCGGCCGCTGGCCGCGCGCGCACGGCGTCTGGGACAACCGCGTGAACTTGCCGCCAGAGACGCCCACATTGGGGACGATCTTCGCGGCGCACGGTTATCGCACCGGCATCGTGGGCAAGGGCCACCTGGACACGCACCGCGGTTGGGACGACCCGCACCATGCCGAGCGGTGGCACGGCCCCTACTACGGCTTCCGGGAGGCGCAGATGATCGTCGGTCATAACTCGGCCGGCGGGCACTACGGAGCCTGGCTACGCCGCGAGCACCCCGATGCCATTCCGCTGATGCGCCGCGACCGCGCGGTGGCGCCGCCGATCGGCGGCGCCTGGAAGTCGGCCTTGCCGGTCGGACTGCACTCCTCTACCTGGGTCACTGACCGATCGATTGAGTTTATTCGCCGTCACGCCGGCAAGGGGCCGTTCCTGCTCTGGGCCTCCTTTCCCAACCCGCATCCGCCGTTCTGTCCGCCCCAGCCGTACGCCGACCGCTACGACCCGGCGCAGATGCCCGAGCCGGTGCGCCGGCGCGGCGAGATGGTGGACAAGCCGGCGTTCTTCCGCAACGAGGCCGATGCGTGTGAGTCCGGCTGGCGTCCCTACGGTCCCATCCCGGGTGCCAACGAAGCGCGCAACCCCGATCATGACCGCGTCCGCAAGGCGTACTACTATGGCATGACCACGCTCGTCGACGAGAGTATCGGGCGCATCCTGGCCGCGCTGGAAGACATTGGCCAGCTCGACAACACGGTGATTGTCTGCGTTAGCGATCACGGTGAGATGCTCGGCGACCACTGGCTGGACAACAAGGGCCC
>JACQGX010000071.1 GCA_016199265.1 Chloroflexota bacterium
CCAGGAGTCCCAGGACTACTGGCAGCGCCACCCCGAGATGGCGGCTTGGCGCGGGCCGTACTGCGGCTTCCAGGAGGTGGAGTTGACCGTCGGCCACGTGCATTACGCGACCAAAGGCGGCCACTACGCGGCGTATCTCCGAGAAACCTATCCGGAGGGGATCGAGCTGCTCAAGCGCGAACGGGCGCTGGTCGACCCCGGCTACTTCGAGACGTGGCACAACGCGCTCCCGGAGGCATACCACTACAACACCTGGATCGCCGAGCGCACGATCGCCATGATCGACCGGTTCGCGACCGAGCCGTTCTTCGTCCAGTGCTCGTTCCCCGACCCGCACCACCCCTTCAGCGCGTGCGAGCCCTACGCCTCGCTGTACGATCCGGCGGCGATGCCCGAGCCCATTCCGGCGTCGCTCGGCGAACTCGAACGCATGCCGCCGCACTACCGGGCCGTCCACCTGGGCCAGGAGAACGAGTACTCCCGCGCACGCAACTTCCGGCGGGACATCGCCGGGGCGCCGCTGCGCGAGATGATGGCGCAGATGTACGGCATGGTCACGCACGTCGACCACTGCGTCGGGCGGATCGTCGATCACCTGGCGGCGCGCGGTTTACTGGACGAAACGCTCGTCATCTTCACTACCGATCACGGCGAGCTGCTGGGCGACCATGGCTTCCTGCTCAAGGGACCGTTCTTCTACCGAGCGCTGCTCAACGTGCCGCTGATCGTGCGCTGTCCCGGTGCGGCGCCGGCCGTGCGCGACGAGCTGGTCAGCCACCTCGACCTCGTGCCGACCGTGCTCGAGTGTCTGGGGTTCGACCCGCCGAGTTATTTGCCGGGCCACTCGCTGCGGGGGCAACTGCATGGACAGCCGGCGTACGTGCGCGATGCGGTGCTGACCGAATACCGGCCGCACGGCAAGAACATGAAGGTGCTGCACACACGGGAGTGGAAATACGTCTACTATCACGGCGAACCATACGGCGAGCTGTTCGACCTGACGAACGATCCCCAGGAACGCCACAACCGCTTCGACGAGCCGCCGTACGCGTCACAGCGCCGGGCGATGCACGACCGGCTGCTGGACGAGCTGGTCGGCACCGAATCGACCTGGCCGGCCAAAGGGAACTGGGCCTGAACCGAGTGCAAAGTGCAAAGTGCAAAGTGCAAAGTGATCACGCCGGGTGCAAGCAACTGTTCCGGATATTCGTAGGGGCCGACCTGGGTGTCGGCCCACCGAGCCTGGGCCGACACCCAGGTCGGCCCCTACCGGCTAGCGCCGCCGGACGTTCTGCCTGCACCCCCTTTGCACCTTGGACTGAGTAGAACAAGGAGAGCAGAATGAGGGCACAACTCAACAAGGCAGAGGCAGGAGCAACGTTACGCGACGTGCTGGCGGCGATTGGTCCGGTCGAGCTGGCCGGTTTTCTCCGGGAGGGGCCGGGCTTCGACGTGCGGTTCGCCAGCCCACCCGGTAGTCCGGTGGGTGTCCCCGCGAGCGCGACGATCGAGCCGGTCGACGGTGTTCCGGGGCGGTATCGAGTCGGCGCGAGCGGCATCGTCGCCGACGTGGCGATCGAGTACTCGCGCGAGTTGGGCGCCGCCGTCCAACAGGTGACGCTGACGAACGAGAGCGCGGTGCCGTCGCCACCCATCCGCGATCTGCACGCCTGGGCCGTACCGCTCGAGGTGTTTGCCCGCAACGCGCCGAGGGCGTGTGGCTTTGGCGGCGGGCAGACGCACGGCTTCTACCCGCCGCGCGCCTACCGTGAGGAGGAGGTCTGCTTCGGCGAGGCGCGCCGCTGGGAGCCGGTGAACCCCAGCTTTACCCGCTGGATCACCGGGCGGCGGACGTACATCCTCGAGAACGAGCCCGGCGGGCGCAGCTCCAACCCCAACCTGCCGCTGATGCAGGCCGGCTGGTCGGCAGACGGGACGGCGGATGGCGGCGAGGTGGGGCTGTGGGGCGCGCTCGAGTGGTCGGCGCGCTGGGAGCTGCACATGGGCACCGGCATGGACGGACGGTTCACCTTCCGCGGCGGCCCCAAGGTGCAGAACCTGGTGCTGGAACCCGGCGAGACACTGCGCCTGCCGCGGGTGCACGTCGGAGTCTACGGTGGCCCAGGGCAGGCGCGGATCGACGGGCTCAACGCCATCCGGCGCCACGTGCGCGACGCGCTCGCGCCGGATGTCGAAGGCGGGCGGCCCCAACCGCTCGCCGCCTACGACCACTGGTTCGGCATCGAGCAGCGCCTCGACGGGCCGCTGCTGCGCCGGCAGGTCGACCGCGCCGCCGAGCTGGGTCTCGAGTACTTCGTCGTGGACGCCGCTTGGTACGGCGGCGCGAGCGAAAACTTCGCCAACGGCGTCGGCAACTGGGAGCGCGTCGACGAGCTCAAGTTCCCCAACGGGCTGGAGCCGCTGGCCGAGTACGTGCGCGCGAAAGGGATGCGCTTCGGCCTGTGGTTCGAGCCGGAGCGCGGCCGCCGTGGCTCGGACTGGGTGACGCAGCACCCGAACTGGTACTGGGACACCGGCAACCCGGTCAACCTGCAGCTCGATCTGACGCGGCGCGAGGTGCAGGACGCGTTAGTCGAGATGATCTCCACCTGGATCGCGCGGCTCGACATCCGCTGGCTACGCTGGGACTACAACCAGCAGCCGGGGCCGTTCTGGGACCACGTCGACCCCACCGGCAAGGTGCAGTTCGCCTACGTCGAAGGGCTGTACCGCGTGTGGGACACCCTCCTGGCGCGGCACCCCAACCTCATGATCGACAACTGCGCCAGCGGCGGAAACCGCGTCGACTTCGGCACGCTGCGCCGCGCCGGGACGATGGTGATCAGCGACCACGCCGAGGACCCGCACGTCTGCCGGCTAATGCAGACGGGTGGCGCGCGCGTCTTCCCCGCCAACTACATGAACAGCTCGGTCTACGTCGGCGAGCACGACGGCGATGCCATCGGCCCGCTCGAGCTGATCTCCCGCATGTCGGGGTCGATCACGCTGTGCGGCCATATCGCCCAGTGGTCTGCCCGCCACACCGAGGGCGTGTGCCGCTACCTCGACGGCTACCGCCGCTTCCGCCACCTGCTGATGGAGGAGTTCCGGCCGCTGACTGAGTATCCGCGCAGCCCCGCCGATTGGGACGCCGTCGAGTTCGTCGACCGGACGAGCGGCGAGGCCGTCGTCCTCGCCTACCGCGTGCGCGGCGAGCAGGAGTCGAAGACGGTCTATCCCCAGGGGCTGGACCCAGAGGCGACATACGAGATTGCCGACCCGTTCGGCGACGCCGCGCCCCAAACGGCCACCGGCAGGACGCTGATCGAGGAGGGCCTACCGCTCTCGCTTGACCCCGACAGTGCCCTGGTGCGCCACCTCAAACCGGTACGCTAGAACGCGTTCGCAGACGAAGGACGAAGGACGAAGGTCTATGGTGAGCGGCTTCGTCGTTCGTCTTTCGTCCTTCGTCTGGCACCAGAACGATTTGCCGAGGCGCCGCTTGTGATAACTGCTACGTCCACCAACCGACCGAACATCCTGATTATCATGACCGACCAGCACCGCGCCGATGCGATGGGCTGCGCCGGCCACCCCGCCATTCAGACGCCGCACCTCGACCGGCTGGCTGCGCGCGGCGTGCGGTTCGAGCACGCATTCACCGTCGCGCCACTGTGTATGCCGGCGCGCGCGTCGTTCCTCAGCGGGCTCTACCCGCACAACCACCAGATGTGGACCAACCGGGCGACGCCGGGCAACGAGCTGCCCGCGAGCGACGAGACGTTCTTCCAGCTTCTTCAGCGGGCGGGGTACTACACCGGCCACGTGGGGAAGGGGCACTACTACTCGTGGAACCTGGTCGGCCACCTGAAGGAGCGCGAGGACTACACCCGCGCGCTCGGCTTCGACTACGTGCACGAGACGACCGGCCCGCATTTCGCCAAGACCATCCGCTCCTACATGACCGATCACTGGGAGCAACTGGGGATCTACGAGGCATTCAAGGCCGGCTATGGCCAGGGGGGCGGCAGCGGTCCCGGCGGGCGCCGCCGGCCGTGGGATGCGACGGCCAACCCGCTCTCGGTCGAGGAGCATCTCGACAGCTACATCGGCCGCATCGGCAAGGAGTTCGTCGAGCAGTACGATGGCGAGCAGCCATTCGCCCTCTTCGTCGGGTTCGGCGGACCGCACGAACCGTGGGATGCGCCCGGCGCGTACGCCACGATGTACGACCCGGCGCACATGCCGGACCCCATTCCCGCGGCCGATCCCGGTCCGTGGGTGCCGGAGCAGGCGGCGCTGCGGATGAGGGCCGGGCGCGTCGAAGGCATGACCGCGGCGCACGCCAGGCAGGTGCGTGCCAACTACTACGGGAAGATCACGCTGATCGACCACTGGATCGGCGAGATCCTCGGTGCGGTCGAGTGGCGCGGCTGGGGTGGCGACACGCTCGTCATCTACACGTCGGACCACGGCGAGATGGCCGGCGACCACGGCCGGCTGCACAAGGTGGTGTTCTACGAATCGAGCGTGCGCGTGCCGCTGATCGTGAGCTGGCCGGGCCGGACGGCGGCCGGCGCGACGGCGTACGGCCTCGCCGAAAACATCGATGTGTTCCCGACCGTGCTCGCATCCGCCGGGGCGGTGCCGTCGGAGCGGGCGCTCGGGCGGTCGCTCTGGCCGGCGCTGCGCGACCCAGGCGCGCGCGTGCGTGACGACGTACTGAGCGAGGTCAGGGCGGGGCACGGCCCGCAGACGACGACGTGGATGCTCCGCACCGAGCGCTACAAGTACGCCCTGGATGGCGACAGTGAGGGCTACCTCCTGCATAACCTCCAGGAAAATCCACAGGAGCAGGTGAACCTGATCGGCCATCCAGAGTACCGCACTTTGGAAGCCGAGCTGCGCGAGCACCTGCTCAGGCGTGTTATCCGCTGCCAGCCGGTGCGTTGAGCCGGGCCATCTGGTCGCTCCTTCGCTTTCTGCCCCCTGTACGCGCTAGACGGTAAACTGGTCGGCAGCGGTTGGGGTAGTGATGCTTTGGAGGTAAGAATGAAACGCCACGATAGGCACAGCCGGCGGCAAATCCTGGCAGGCGGGGCAGTCGCCGCTGTCGCGATGACCGGCCCGCTTGGGGCCTGCGCGCTTGGTGGTGATGGAGGCGGCGGTGGCAGTGCACCGGCGGCCGGCCCGTTGAAGCCGGGCACAAAGGTGACGCTGGCGGACTCCAATTCGCCCGACGTGCACGCCATCTACGAGCGGCACTTTCGCACGTTCGAACAGAAGCATCCGGGGGTGACCCTGGAGCTGGTCTCCACGCAGGGCCAGAACCACCTGGAGAAGGTGACGACGGCGATGGCCGCCGGCACGCCGTACGACGTGTTTCGGCTTAGTCCGAGCGATACGCCGCCCTTCGCCGACCGCGGGCAGCTCCGGGCGATCGACGACCTCGTGCGGCGCGACCGGTACGACACGAGCGACTTCTTCGAGAAGTGCATCGGTCAGTACCACTGGAAGGGCAAGTCGTACGCCCTGCCGCGCGGCTTTGGGAATCAGGATATCTACTACAACGTCGCGGTACTCGACGCCGCCGGCATCAAGCGCCCGCCGTATGACTGGAACTCCCGCGAGTGGACGGTCGACAATTTCCTGGAGGCCACAACCAAGATCGCCCGCCTCTCGGGCACGACCCAGGTGTGGGGCTGGTCCCAGGGCAGAGGCCTGCGGCAGTGGGCGCCGTGGGTCTGGATCTTCGGCGGCGACATCCTAGACAAGGACAGCACCAAGTGCATCCTGGATCAGCAGCCCGCGGTGGACGGCCTGCAGTTCCTCCAGGATCTGATGTACAAGCACCGGTTGATGCCCCCGCCGTCTGTGAATCTCAACATCACCAACAGCATCGGCAACGGGCAACTGGGAATGGGGATGGGCATTCCCTCCAACCTGCGCAACTACCGGGCGATCCAGGGCCTCGACTTCGACGTCGCGCCGATGCCGCGCAAGGCCACCCGGCTGACCAGCGGCGGCGGCGTCGCCTGGCACATGGCGGCGGGGACGACGGACGTGAGCGCGGCGTGGGAGCTCCAGAAATTGCTCGCGTCCAAGGAAGTGCAGCTCGATGAGTGCCAGGACGGCACGACGGCGCCGCCCCGCAAGAGCGTGCTCCGGTCGCCCTGCTTCGTCGACCGCAGTCAGCCACCCAAGGGGATCGACGTCTTTGTCCAGGCGCCGGAGTTCGTTCATCCGGACCCGCAGGCCGTCGGCTGGACCGAGATTGAGGCGGAGATCAACAAGGGATTGGCCGGACTCTGGGATGGCTCGAAGACGGCGCGCCAGGTCGTCCAGGAGATCGTCCCGCAAGTCGATCGTATCCTGAAGGCAAATGCGCGATAGGTGCCGGCCTGCAGATGCCGGCGCCGTCGAGGGCTCAACATACCGTCGGCGAAATCGAAGCGTGCGGAGGCATTGGCACAGACCAGCGGCACCTCTCCCGAAGCCCTCTTGATCGATGCCCTCAGAGGCCACTTCCCGCCGGTTCCGGTGGAGCTTCAGCATGAG
>JACQGX010000072.1 GCA_016199265.1 Chloroflexota bacterium
CAAAGTGAGGCGGCCTGCGGATTCCACCTCGGCTGTGGTTGAGCCGAAACTCGGCCCACTGTCCCAGGTCCAACGTCCACGGCCGGCCGCCGGAGGCCACGTTCTGTGGACAGTGGACGTTCGACTGGGGGCCCGGCTTAGCCGGGCCCCTGTCATGCGACGTCCGACGTCCTACGAAGCCGCGGCAGCTCCGACGAGCTCACGCGCGTGCGCTGGCGACGAAGACGTGCCGGCGATGGTCGCGCCGCCGAGGACGACGTCACCGTCGTAGAAGACGACGGCCTGGCCGGGCGTGATCGCGCGCTGTGGCTCGTCGAAGATCACCCGGACCGCGTCATCGCCGATTTCCGGCGCCGGCTCGACGGTGGCGGGCGCTTCCTGCATGCGGTAGCGAATACGTGCGCGGCAGCGCACCGGACCCGCGATCTCCGGCAGCGCGACGAGGTTGAGGCCATCGGCCACCAGCGCGCGACAGAACAGGTCGACATCTGAGCCGACGATGATGGCGTTGCGCTCGGGCTCGATGGCGATGACGTAGAGCGGTTCTGGGGAGGTGAGCCCCAGCCCCTTGCGCTGGCCAATGGTGAAGAGCGCTACACCCGGGTGCTCGCCGAGGTAGCGTCCCTGGCTGTCCAAGATGGGACCGGGCTGGGCGGCTTCCGGCGCCTGCTCGACGACGTACTTGCCGTATTTGTTGTCCGGCACGAAGCAAATCTCCATGCTCTCCGGCTTGCCGGCGACCGGCAAATCCAGCTCCTCGGCCAGGCGGCGCGTCTCGGCCTTGGTAAACTCGCCAAGTGGGAAGAGGGTGCGCGCCAGCTCGTCCTGCTGCATCGGGAAGAGTACGTACGATTGATCCTTGGTGTGATCGACCGCCTTGCGCAGCCGGTATCGCCCGGTGATCGGATCCTGGTCACGCCGGACGTAGTGTCCGGTGGCGACGAACTCAGCGCCGAGGGCGGCCGCGCGATGCAGCACCGGACGGAACTTGACGTGCTGGTTGCACCGGACGCACGGGTTGGGTGTCCGGCCGCGCGTGTATTCGCGGACGAAATCGGCGATAACGTACTCGCGGAACAATTCCCGGAAGTTGAGGACGTAATAACGAATACCGAGGAGGTCCGCGACGCGGCGCGCATCGTCGACCGCCGAGATGCCGCAGCATGCCTTGGTGCGCGTGGTCTCGTCGATCTGCTGGTCGGGCCAGACGTTGAGCGTCACACCGATCACGTCGTGCCCTTGCTTTTTGAGCAGCGCGGCCGTCACCGAGCTATCGACGCCGCCGCTCATTGCCACCACGATACGTGCCATACGTCTTACTTTCAGTTCCGAGTTCCGAGTTCCTGGTGCCTAGCTAGGCTTTACATCGACCAGGAACCAGGAGCTAGGAGCTCCCTAAGGAAATGGTACCCGACCTGGTGAGCCTGGAGGAGAGGGATGCGTTGCCCGGCATGTAAGGAGGACGACCTGCGCGTGCTGGAGACGCGCGATCTCGACGATGCGATCCGGCGCCGGCGCGAGTGCGGCCACTGCAGCCACCGTTTCACGACGTTCGAGCGTTCGGAATCGCTGCCGTGCCCGCGCTGTGCCAATCGGGAGACACGCCTGATCGGCTGGGGCGGCGCCGCCGGCAGCCTGCGCCGCCAGCGCGAATGTCCGGCGTGCGGCCACCGCTTCAGTACGACGGAACGCGTCGACGCGGTGACGCTGTGGGTCATCAAGCGCGACGGCCGACGGGAAGAGTACGACCGGGCCAAGATCTCGCGTGGCGTACGCATCGCGTGTGAGAAGCGGCCGGTCTCGCTCGAAGCGGTCGAGCGGCTCGTCGATACGGTCGAGCGCGAGCTGGCGCACAGCGGTGAGGTCGAGATCGCCTCGACGCGTATCGGCGACCTGGTGATCGCGCACCTACGGGCGCTCGACCCGATCGCGTATATTCGATTCGCCTCGGTGTATCGAGAGATGAAGACGCTTGAGGCGATTCGACGGGAGGTCGAGATGCTGCTGTCACAGGAGGCCTAAACCAAGTGCAAAGTGCAAAGTGCAAAGTGC
>JACQGX010000079.1 GCA_016199265.1 Chloroflexota bacterium
CCAGGTCGTGTTTGACGCGGGGCATGGATACCTCCATCGGGAAGAATGCTACCATAATGGCAGCATTTTCCGCCCTGTCAGTGCGGTGGTTTCGGCACCCCGAACAGAGCCATTTCATCCCTCGCTCGTTTGCAGCCCGTTTTCGCCACGCGTACACTTGCGCCGACACTGGGACGGGGAATAGGTGGCTGCATGGCGCGGATCGCGGACGCCTTTGCGCCCGATCATCGTCCGGTGCCGTTTCGCGACGGCGCGGCGCGGTGGTGCCCCCCGCGGCCAGGTCGCGGACGACGGCTGGGCGCTCCCGCCGGTCCTGCGTGCGCGCCCGGCGGCGCCGCGCCGTCGGCCACGCTGGATGCCGCCACGGTGCTGCAATCCGGCGCCCTGCCCCCAGGACCGTTGGTTTTCGCCGCGTGCCGCGTAGTCCTTTAGGGAGGCGTGTGCCCTTCCGTCCCCCCTCGCCCGTCGCCCCTTCACAACCGCATACCCCTCGAGGGGCACCGGCCTCGACCCCTCCACCGCTCGCCGGCGCCAGAGGGTGCGCGTCAGCCGTGTGCGCCGCTCCTGGCCCCCTAACCCTCGTCCCTTCTCCCACGCTGACGCAGGGAGAGGGGCGTCCGACGTTCCCCTCTCCCCTGGTGGGAGAGGGGCTAGGGGTGAGGGGTGACCGCGGCCGCGCACATCTGTGACGCGCACCCGTTGCGGCTGCGTCGAGCGCCTCACAGCGCCTCCCAGATTTCGGCCGGCACGTGCTCTGAGAACGCGGCGACGGTCTCTTCGACCTCCTGCGGCGAGGCCATGCCGGGGATGACGGCGTGGACGGCGGGGTGGCGCAGGCAGAAGCGGAGCGCCACCGCTTTCAGCGAGACGCCGAACTCGCGGCAGACGCGCTCGTAGCGGCGGACGCGAGCGAAGATCTCCGGCGGCGCGTCGCGGTAGCGGTACTTGGCGCCTGGCCCGGCGCCGGTGGCGAGGATGCCGGTACCGTACGGTCCCCCGATGACCACGCCTACGCTGCGCTCGGCCGCGAGGGGCAGGATGCGCTCGGCGGCCGAGCGGTCGATCAGGTCGTAGCAGTTGGCCACCAAGGCGACGTCGACCTCACCGCTGGCGATGTAGTCGGCGATGATCGGATCGGGCGTGCCGACGCCGACCCAGCCGATGACTCCTTCGGACTGCAGGCGGCGGAGGGCGCCAAGCGCTCCCTGCGGGCTGAGCACCTGGGCCATGGAGGGGGCAAGATGCACCGCGTGCAGGTACACGAGCGGCAGGTAGTCGAGGCCCAGGCGCTCCAGACTGGCGTCGACGCTGGCCAGTGTCATGTCGTACGAGTAGTCGAAGTGCCGCGGGATCCGCCCGACTTTCGTCCCGACGACTGGGCGCGGGCCGGCGTACGACGCTAGGGCGCGCCCGACGTAGCGCTCCGACTGGCCTTCGCCGTAGAGCGGTGCGGTATCGAGAAAGGTGATGCCGAGGTCGAGCGCGCGGTGGACGGTGGCGACGGCCTGCGCTTCGGCGATCGCACGGCCGTACAGCCCGCCGATCGGCGCGCCGCCGAAGCCGAGGCGGGAGACGGTCACGCCGGTGCGTCCGAGGGTGGTGTAATCCATGGTCTTCTGGTGGATTTCACCACGGAGACACGGAGACACAGAGCTTTACTTGTATCTTCTCCGTGGCTCCGTGGCTCCGTGGTGAACAAGTCATTTCAGCAGCGGATTCACGAGGCGGACAGTCTCGTCGGTGGCGGCCTGGGCGGAGCGTTCGCCCTTCCACACCGGCGCCAGTTGCTGGCCAATGATGTCGTCGATCTCGACGAACTTGGGGTGGCTGTAGTGCGGGTGACGCGCGTTCCCGGCCACATCCAAGGTGGCCGCCAGCCACTCCGGCTTGTAGCTGGGCAGCAGCTCCTGCTTCGCCAAGCTGCGGACGGGCGGGAAGAGGCTGGACTGCGCCAGCATCGTCTTCATGCCTTCGCCGATAGAGAGATCGGCCTGCAGTTCCCAGGCCGCGTCGAGTTGCTTGCTGCCCTGGAAGAGGGCGTAGTTGGCGCCGCCGCCGAACGTGACCCGGCCGGCCTTGCCGCTGGGGATCGGCGCGACGCCCCACGGCATCTGCGCCGCCTTCTCGATGTCGGACAGCGCCCAGTTGGCCTGGGTGTGGAGCGCCAGCCGTCCCTGCTCAAACAGCCCCCGTATCCCGCCGGGGACGCCGGTCAGGTCTTGGGGTGCGGGCGCCGCCTGGTGCTTGAGCGTGAGATCGGCGCGCCACTGAATCGCATCCGGCGCCGGGGCGCGGTTCAAGACACACTCCGTTTCCGCCTTATTCAGGATCTCGCCGCCCCAGGCCCAGACGAGGAGCTGCCACGCGGGCTGGTCGGCGCCGAAGGTGCGGGCGGCGCCCTGGTCCGGCGGACCGGTCACGCGCCGCGCTGCTTCCAGCCAGCGGTCCCACGTCCAGCTCGCCGCCGGCGCCGGCTGTCCGGCGCGCGTAAACAGTTCGCGGTTGTAGAGGGTCATCTGGAACCAGACCTCGGCGGGCAGGCCCCACATCTTGCCTTGCCACGTCAACCGCTCCAGCGTGACGGGGAAGAAGTCGCCGCGCGTCACACGCTTCGTCCGCTGCAGCCGGTCGTCGATCGCCACCAAGGCGCTCCTGCTGGTGAAAAAGCCCATGTGGTGCGGCCGGACGAGCGAGATGTCGGGCGGCGTGCCGCCGGCGATGAGCGCCTGAATCTTCTCGAGTTGCGCGTTAGCGGGGCCGGTCATCGCCTCGATCTTGACCGTGATGCCGGGATGGCGTGCCTCGAACTCGCGAGCCGCCTTTTCGGTGGCGATGCCGTAGAGGATGGGCGGCAGCCACCAGGTGGTGTAGACCAGCTCCGCCGGTGCCAGCCGCTTGGCGCTTTCTGCCGGCGGCTGCGCCTGGCCGGGGACACAGGCCGCACCGGCCGCCGTCGCGAGCGTTGCCGCGGGCAAGGTCCTCATAAACGCCAGCCGCGTCAGCTTGTTCACCGCAGTACTCATGCTGTCCTCCCGCATTGATTCCTTTGGGAGACTGTCCCGAAGTGGGTAACGACGGATGGCGGAGCGGCCCCGCCGGGGGCTAAAGCCGCCCGGCTATGTGAACGAAGCCAGCTCAAGCAGGCTCTTTGGAGGGCGCTTCCAGCGTCCTTCGTTCACGTAGCCTGAGGGCTTCAGCCTCGGGCGGGCGTGCCCTGAGATGCCGTTACTTCCTTCGGGGAAGCCTCCTCGTAAATGGCCATTTGGCTGCTTGACGACTACATCACGCCAGTATCGCATTTACCTGCTGCTTGATCTTTGCCGCCGTTTCCTTGGCCGAGGCGGCCCCGTTGAAGAGCGGCGTCAGTTCGGTTTGGACAATCTTGTCTACGTCACCCCAGCGCGCGTGCACCGGGTCGGGGCGCGAGTGGTTACCGGATTCGAAGACGGTGGTGCGGTTCTTGGGTAGCAGGTGCGGGTCGGCCTTGGCGAACCACTCGGCAATCGACTTGCGCGATGGATAGAAGAAGCCGGCCTGGATCTTCTGATTCTCCGGGCTGAGCAAGTGCTGGAGCAGCACCCAGGCCTCCTCGCGGTTGCGTGTCTCGGCTGGGATGGCCCAGCCGGTGCCGCCGCCGGTGGTCTGGCGCGCCGCTTTGCCTTTCGGAGTCACGCCGACGTCCCACCGGAAGCTCGTAACGCCTGTCTGGTGGCGCTGTATCCCGCCGTTGGTGAACACGTGCATCGCCACCCGCCCCTTGGTGAACATCTCCCACGTCTTCTCTTCTTGAGCCAAAGGCATCGGCGGCGCAACGCGGTGCTTGCTCACCAGGTCGGCCATGAACTGCAGGCCATCGACCGCCGTGGGTTGGTCGATGACGCAGGTCTTACCGTCGGGCGAGAGGATGTCGCCGCCGGCGTTCCAGATGAACAGACCGTAGCTGGTGCGCAGCCCCGGCCACAAGCCGTAGCCGAA
>JACQGX010000074.1 GCA_016199265.1 Chloroflexota bacterium
CGAACTTGGTGTCAAACTTGAGTTAGGGCGCCGCACGCGCTAAGCTAACCTTAACGGTACTCGAACGGTAGTTGAGTAAACCGTTACACTCGCGTTTCATACTGCACGCCGCCCCACACGAGCCGGCACTGAAGCCACCCGCACTCGAACGCTATACGGACCATCGACCCACCGTACCCTTTTCAGCCAATGGCAATCGTCGCCAGCGAACTCGAGCAGGAACAAGCGCCGGCGCGGAAGTTGTCCACGATTGACGACCTGCTCCGCAAGATGCGCGGTTACCTGCCGCACGCCGATCTGACGGTCGTGCGGCAGGCGTACGACTTTGCGGCACGCGCCCACGAGGGGCAGAAGCGCGGCACGGGCGAGCCGTACGTCCAGCATCCGCTCGAGACCGCCATCCAGCTCGCCGACCTGCAGCTCGATCCGGCGACGATTGCGGCCGCGTTGCTGCACGACGTGCCGGAGGACACGCCGTTTGCGCTCGAGGAAATCGAACGGACGTTTGGTGGGGAAATCGCCCGCTTGGTCGACGGCGTGACCAAGCTCTCGCGCATCTCGTGGGAGACACTCGAAGAGCAACAGGCCGAGAACCTCCGCAAGATGTTCCTCGCGATGGCCGAGGATATTCGGGTGGTGCTGATTAAGCTCTCCGACCGGCTGCACAACGTGCGCACGCTCGGCGGCAAGCCGCCGGCCGACCGCACGCGCATCGCCCACGAGACACTCGAGATCTACGCGCCGCTCGCCCACCGGCTCGGAATCTGGGAGTTGAAGTGGCGCCTCGAGGACGGCGCGTTCTATTACCTCGAACCGGAGCGGTACCAGGAGCTCAAGCGCCTGCTGGCCGAGACGCGCTCCATGCGGGAGGGCTACATCGCGGAGGCGATTGAGCGGCTCACCGCCGAGCTCGCCGCCGCCGGCCTCACGGCCGAGGTAACCGGACGCCCGAAGCACATCTACTCGATCTACAACAAGATGCAGCGCACCGGCCGCAGCTTCGACCAGCTCTACGACCTGCTGGCAATCCGCGTGCTGGTCAACACAATGCAGGAGTGCTACGCCGCGCTCGGCGTCGTCCATAGCCTGTGGCCGCAGGTGCCCGGGCAGTTCGACGACTACATCTCGGTGCCCAAGGGCAACATGTATCAGTCGCTGCACACTGCGGTGATTGGCCCCGGTGGGCGCTTCCTCGAGGTCCAGATCCGGACGAACGAGATGCACCACGTGGCCGAGCACGGCATCGCCGCGCACTGGCGCTATAAAGAGGGCGGGCAGGTCGACCCGGCGTTCGAAGCCAAGCTGGCGTGGCTGCGCCAGTTGATGGCGTGGCAGCAGGAGCTCGCGACGGCGCAGGAGTTCGTCGAGAGCGTGAAGATGGACATCTTCCAGGATCAGGTGTTCGTCTTCACGCCAAAGGGCGAGATCAAGGACCTGCCGGCGCACTCGACGCCGCTCGACTTCGCCTACCGAATTCACACCGACGTCGGCCACCGCTGCATCGGCGCGCGCGTCAATAGCCGCCTCGTGCCACTCGACTACGAGCTCAAGAACGGCGACATCGTCGAGATCTTGACGAGCAAGTCGGCGCGTGGTCCGAGTCGCGATTGGCTGAACCTGGTCAAGACCGCCCACGCGCGCGAAAAGATCCGCCAGTGGTTCAAGCAGCAGGAGCGCGCGCGCAACATCAGCCGCGGGAAGGAGATCCTGGACAAGGAGCTGCGCCGGCTGGGGCTGGGCGGCCTGGGCGCCATTCCCGACGAGAAGCTCGCCGATGCGGCCGAGCTGCTCAAGATGGGGAGCGTCGACCACCTGCTGGCGGCGGTCGGCTACGGCGGCGTCGGCACCGAGACGGTCATCGGCCGCTTGGGGCTGCGCGAGCCCGCCGAGGCACCGGCGCCCGAGCTGCCCGAGCAGGTGCCGGCGGCACCGGAGGTCAATACGTCGGGCACGGTCAAGGTCATGGGCGTCGGCGACCTGCTGACGCGCATGGCGACGTGCTGCAAGCCCGTTCCCGGCGACGAGATCATCGGCTACATCACACGCGGCAAGGGCATTACCGTTCACCGGCGCGGCTGCCGTAACGTCGTGCGTGAGGACGAGCCGGAGCGGCTCGTGCCGGTCGAGTGGGGGCACACGACAGCGCAGTCGTATCCCGTCACCATTCGCGTCGAGGCGTTCGACCGCGAGGGTCTGCTGCGGGACGTCGCCACCGTCGTCGCCGAGGAAAAGCTCAACATCATCGGCGCGACCGTCCAAGTCAACGAGGCCAAGCGAACGGCCACGATCCTCACGACCGTCGAGCTCGGCAGCGTGCAGCAGCTTAGCCGGCTGCTGGGCAAGCTGGAGAGCATCAGGGACGTCGTCAACGTCTCGCGCGACATGCGCAGTCCCGTCCGTGGTAAGACGTAGCAGTGTGCCTGGCCCGGAACTGCTGCGCGGCGCCCATCGTAACTTTGTGTTGCGCCCTGCGTTGTCCTCGGTAGCATCTTTTGTGATATTGTCCCCATTTAGCCGTGAGTTCTCTCACAGACACGGACGTGGGTTTAGTGGCATCATAGGACCATGCAGGCGAGAACGGACGCGTGAGCGACAAGCCTGACTAGAAGAACGGAAAACGTGTGATTGCAAGCGTGAAGAGCATGCAAGCAACGCAGGATATCGAAGCCCGTCAGGCGCTCATCCGGCAGATCATCTGCGCGTCGACGCCGGCTGAGGTCGAGGCGGCGAAGCGTGCAGTCATCGATTGGATGCGGCTTTATCCCACCGATATCGGCATGCTGCGAGCTGCCCGACTGTTGGCCGGCAGCCACAGAGCCACGAGTTGCGGCGAGCGCTGATTGGACCTGGCTCGCCCGCCCAAACACGTGGGGTTCCGCTGCCCCCGCTGCCCCCTCAGTGGCCCAACGCGAGCACTCCTGCCAGAAAGCCAACGGCGGCCGCCAGCGCAACGCTGTCACGTGTGCGCCACCTCAGGCGGATGCGACTCGTGCGGTGACGGTTCGCGCCAAAGGCGCGGGCTTCCATTGCCTCGCCGAGCTGCAGGCCGCGGCGGATGGTGCCGACCAGCAGAGGCACCAGCAACCGTCGCCAGCCGGCGAGTTGGCGCCACAGCGGCCCGTCGAGCGGCACGCCTCGAAGGCGCGCTGCATCGCGCAGGCTGACGATGTCGCCGATCGTCGCCGGCACATATCGAGCACCGGCGACAAGGACGAACGTCACCGCATACGGGACGCGTAACGATTGCAGGGCGGCAATCAGGGCCTCGCCATCGGCCAGTTGGGCGAAAGCGAATCCGGTGGTGGCCAGCGCAACCAAACGCCACGCGGCCCGTAGACCGCTGCCGGCTTGGCCGGCGAGGAAATCGAGTGCGACGATAACGAGGGCGAGCGGCACGAGTGCTCGGAGAACGCGCAGCCAGGGATGAATCGCTCTGGTCGCGATCACAGCGCCGAGAGCGGCACTTGTCCCAGCAACCAGACCGGCATCTCTGCCGAACAGGAGACCGAGAACGACGGCGGTGAGCCAGGCCAGTTGCACCCGCGGGTCGAGTAGGCTCACGTGAAGGCCTCACGAGATGGCGGCGAGTAGCTCGGGCAGGCGGCGCGCACGAACCGGCCACCCGGCGACCGACAACTCAAGGGCGGTTTCTGGTATCTCTGCCAGCGGCACGCCGGCTGAGTGGAGACGACCGGGATCGTCCCTGGCAAGAGACATCGGTACGTCTGCCACCAGACGCCCATCGTGGAGCACGAGCGCTCGCTCGCAGGCGTCGTTCACGAATTCCACATCGTGGCTGATCGCCAGGACCGTCGCGCCAGCTTCGGCGAGGTCGCGGGTGAGCCGCACGAGACTGGCGCGTTCCAGTTCATCCTGGCCCAAAGTGGGCTCGTCCATGATCAGGACCTTCGGCCTCCGGGCCAGGACGGCTGCCAGCGCCACCCGGCGGCGCTGGCCCTCACTCAGTCTCAGCGGATGTCGGGCGCGTAGGCCCTCGAGGCCGAACGCTCGCAGGAGTGCGTCTGTACGCTGCTGGGCATCTTGCGGCGGCACGTCGCGCAATCCCAGGAGCAGCTCCTCGTCCACCCGCTCGGCGAGCAGTTGCAGGAGCGGATTCTGCAGCACCAGACCACCGGCGGCGGCCAGCGTGCCAAACGGCGTCCGATCGGTCGGCAGGCCGCAGAGCGCCACCCAGCCGCGGGCCGGCTTGAGCAAACCGAGCGCCAGTCGCGCCACCGTGCTCTTGCCGGCCCCGCTTGGTCCTACCAGCGCCACCGTCTCTCCTTCGCATAGGGTGAAGCTGAGCCCGGCAATCACGAAACCGCCGCGTGGATAGGTGAAACCGACGTCATCGAAAGCCACGGTGATTCGCCGGTTCTTTTCCGTGCCCGGTCGCCCGTCGAGCAAACTACCCTCACGGCGAACGGCGAACGATGAGGGGCGAATGCCCGTTCGCCGTTCGGCCAGAACACGCCCGGCAAACTGCTGCGGCGACAGGGGCACCGGCAGATGCCAACCGAGCTGCAGCGCTGCCTGCGTGACACGCGGCACCGGCACACCCAGACCAGACAATTCGGGCCGCCCGAGCGCTTCGCTGGGCGGCCCATTACCCACCAGCCGCCCGGCGGCCAGCACCACCACACGATCTACCAGCGGAGCTGCCCGCGCGAGCCGGTGCTCGCTCATGATCACCGTTGCACCCAGATCTTGGTGGACGCGCGAAATCAGCGCCAGGATCGATCGTGCGGTCTCCTCATCCAGGTGCGCCGTGGGTTCGTCGAGCAGCAACAGCCGTGGCCGCAGCGCGAGCGCGGCGGCCAGCGCCACCCGCTGCTGTTGCCCGGCCGACAGGTCGCGCAGGCGCCGTTCCTCGAACCCGCCCATCCCCACCGCCGACAGGCTCTCCGCGATTCGCCGGTCAATCTCTTCCACCGGCAGGCCCAGGTTTTGGGGGCCAAACGCCACCTCTGCCCCAACGCGCTCCTCGACAAAGCCCTCTACCGGATTCTGGAAGAGCAGGCCCACGCCGGCCGCCGCCAACTCGCGCGGCCGAACGGTCGTGGGGTCGCGCCCCAGCACCGTCACCGTTCCGGAGAGTCGCCCCCCGGTAAACTGCGGCACCAGACCCAGGCACAGACGCAGCAGAGTCGACTTCCCGCTGCCGCTCGGGCCGCACACGAGTGCGAATTCGCCCTCGCGGATGGAGAGCCGGACGGTCACCAGGGACGACTCAGCCGGCGGCGCTCCCGGATACCAAAAGGAGATGTCGTGCAAGCACACGACGCCGCCTTCGGCGGCAGTGTCCTCCGCCGACTTCGGCGTACCCACCGTGATTGACGGCGCCGCTACAGGGCGGACGGCGACGGACGCGACGCCAATCCGATCCCCGCGCGGCGCAGCGCGCGCAGACACAGGTACCCAAGTGTGGCCCCGGGTACACTGCTCACCGCGAACGAGACGACGAGCGCCAGCGCCCCGGTGAACAGCCCCAGGTACGGCGTGGTGGACGCGGGGTTTGCCCGGACGAACCCGAGCAGCAGCGCCGGCGCGTCGAGCGGCGCGATCAGCGCGTACCCCACGAGCGCGCCGATCACCGCGGTGCCGATCGGTTCCAGGAACGCAGCGAGGTCTGTCCGCCGCACGTGGTGGTAGAAGTAACCGACGACAAACGCGCCGAACATCGACCCCGGAAAGGCAAGAAACGTCCCGGTACCGAGCGCGTTGCGTAGCACGCTGACGCCGAACGCCGTCAGCACCGCATACCATGGCCCGAGTAACGCACCCGCCAGCACATTGATCGTGTGCTGGAATGGGAACACCCGCGCCGGGCCGACGGGGACCGAGAACGCCGAGAGAACGACTCCCAGCGCGACGAACGCGGCCGCAAGCGCAAGCCGCTGGACCTCTGGCAGCCGCTCGCCGCGGCTCCACGTCCGCATTGCGGGCTCCTCCGCCGTCATGTTCACTTTCCTCCTTGTCGCGATCGCTCGTATGCCGCCCCAAGAGCACGCGCGGCGGCGGCTATATCGGACGCCCGTAGGATCGCCGAGCCGACGCAGATTCCGTCGGCGCCCGCCGCGTACAGCGCACCCGCGCGGCCGGCCGTGATGCCGCCGATTACCACCAGCGGCAACGTCGTCGCCGCCCGCACGGCGCGCAACAGCTCTTCCCCGGCCGGCGGCCCGGCGTTGGCCTTTGTGCTAGTGGCGAACATCGGGCCGGCCGAAACGTAGCTCGCGCCGCCCGCCTCGGCCGCGCGTACCTCAGCCGCGCTCCCCACCGACACCCCGACAATCCCGCCGGCGCCAAGCAGACGCCGGGCATCCTGCGGCTCCATGTCCTCTTCTCCGACGTGCCCGACGTGTACGCCGTCGGCCTCCGCCGCCAGTGCGACGTCGACCCGATCGTTCACGATAAACGGTACGCCCGCATCGCAGCACACTCGATGTAACACGCGCGCCAGCCGGACCTGCTCCAGAGTTATCAGGCCCTTCGCCCGCAGTTGCACGCACGTGACCCCATTGCGGATTGCCTCCGCTACCGCTGCCGGCAATCGCCCGGGCGACACCAGGCCCGTATCGGCCAGCAGATAGAGGCGCAACGCCGGCCGCAACCGCGCCGCGAGCCATTCGATCGTCGACATATCGCTCGTCTCCTGCTACTCCTGCCTCGTGCGCGGCGGCGGCGGCACCCGGCCGTGTGACTCCCGCAACGCCTCAGCGGTCAACCCGCTCAGTGCGTCCATGAGCCCGCACCAGAAGGTGCCCGGGCCGCCGGCGCGCGTCGCCGCGACACGCGCCGCTTCGCTGAACAGGACGAGCCCGGTCCAACTGGCCGGCAGGTTACCCCCGTCCACGGCCCGGCACGCGGCGATCAGCGCACTGAGCACATCCCCCCCACCGACAATGCGAGCCAGCAGCGGGACGGTTGCGCGGTGGTGTGCAACCTGCCGCCCGTCGCACACGATGCTCGTCCTGCCGGTAACCACCACCGTGCTTTCCAGCACACCGGCGGCCTCCCATGCCAGCCGCGCAGCCGCGTCCGGCACATCGGCCGTCGTACCGCCGGCGCTGCTCGCGCGGCCGTCGCGTGGGCGGATGTGCTCCGCCGTGACACCCCGAAGAGCCACGCCGTTCGGCGGCGGCAGGCCGGCCAGCGCGGCCACTTCCGGTACGTTGCCGCGAATCACGTCCGGCAGAATCGCCTCCACCAACGCCCTCGCCTCGTTCGTGCGCCACCGCGTGGCGCCGCATCCCACCGGATCGACGACGATCGGTATGCCGCGCTGCCGGGCCCTCACACCGGCGGCGCGCGCCGCCGCCCACCGATCGGCCGCCGGCGTTCCCAGGTTGAGCACCAGCGCTTGCGCGTGCTCGACCATCTCGGCCGCCTCCTCCGGTGCACTGGCCATCACCGGCAGAGCGCCGAGCGCGGCCAGCGCATCGGCTACTCGGCCGGTGGTCACGACGTTGGTGATGCAGTGCACCAGTGGCCGCTGGGTCCGCACCCGTTGCAGGACGGCGGCAACATCCGGCAGAGTAGGCGTCATCTCGGCCGAAACCGGCAGACCCGCCTCCCACTGTCGCCGTCGCACGTCTTGGGCGTTGCTCGAGATATCCATCACAGTGTTGGCGCTGTGCCCAGCGGCCTCCGCGTCAGCAGCCAGTCGTGCGCGACAGGACCGTGTCCATTCCCCAGCGGTGTCGCCTGCTCGATCGCCGCGGTGAGGTAGGTCTTGGCACTGCCCACCGCTTCGACGATGTCTACCCCACGCGCAAGCTGCGCGGCGATCGCCGCCGAAAACGTGCAACCGGTGCCGTGCGTATTCCGCGTCTCGATGCGCTGCGCCGTGAACCGGTGAAACCCCCGCCCATCGAAGAGCACGTCCACCGGCTCGCCGGGGCGGTGCCCCCCTTTCATCACCACCGCGGCTGGCCCCATCGCCGCGATCTCGCGTGCCGCTTCGCGGACCTCCTCGTCGCTGGCGATTGCCCTTCCGACGAGCACCTCGGCCTCCGGGAGATTCGGCGTGAGCACGGTGGCCAGCGGCAGCAGCTCGTGGATGAGTGCGTCCACTGCGCTCTCCCGCAGGAGCCGGTCACCGCTCTTGGCCACCATCACCGGATCGACCACCAACCGGTCCTGCAGCCCCCAGTGCCGCACCCGCTGCGCGACCGTGCTGATGATGTCTGCGCTTGAAAGCATGCCGGTCTTCACGCCGTCGCTCCCCAGATCCTCGACCACGGCGTCGATCTGCGCCGCGATCACGCCCACAGGTATCTCATGTACCGCGCGCACGCCGAGCGTGTTCTGCGCCGTAATCGCCGTCAGCACGCTCGCCCCGTACACGCCCAGCGCCTGAAACGTCTTCAAGTCGGCCTGGATTCCGGCGCCGCCGCTCGAATCGGAGCCGGCAATCGTCAGCGCCACCGGCATCTGCCACCGGCCGCGCGGCAAGCGCCTGCCTGGCTCCTCGCTGCTCCCCATACGCTTATCGGTCACCACCAATGCTCACTCCTCATTCGACCGCCCGAGCACTCGCGTCGAAGAACGCCACCTCGAGGCGCATCGCCCGGCGGTAAATGGTGCGG
Organism: Chloroflexota bacterium; assembly: GCA_016199265.1. GTDB lineage: Bacteria > Chloroflexota > UBA11872 > UBA12225 > UBA12225 > JACQGX01. The sequence goes on from JACQGX010000074.1 coordinate 8,592, forward strand.
ACGGCAGTGTTCCCAGCAGCATGCTGGTTCAAGAGCGCTTCAAGTTGGGCTGCCAGCGTGTCGAAGCCGGGAGCGGCGTACGTCCGGATCCATTCGGCGTACGGGTTAACGTCGTTTGGCGGGCCGCCCGACCGGCCACTCGACCGACCACTCGACCGGCCGGCCGCCAGGGACTGGCCGAGAAAGGCGTACAGGCGCATACATGGCGTCAGCGCGGCGCACGTTTCGCCGACGCCTCCCAGCGCGGCCGTCGCCAGCAGGAAGTCGGTATAGGCCAGCGTCGCCTCGTTCGGCACCACGCCGTCGAGCGTAATCGCCCAGCGTGACGCGTAGCCGGCGTGCAGACGCAGTTCGTCCATAGTACCCGAGAGCAGCTCTGAGAATAGACGCGCCGTCGCCTGATCCGGGCTGCGCGCCAGTGCCAGCGCATAGGCACGTGCAAACGCGGTCAGGAAGAAGGCGTCCTGCGCGACGTAACCCTGAAATGCCTGCCGCGGCAGTGTCCCGTCTGCTATGCCTCGTACGAAGGGGTGCTCGAGCGCTGCCTGTGCGAGATCGGCGTTCTCCTGCCACAACGCCTGCGCTAGTCTTCCCGCAGAGATCGCCGCCGTTCCTGTTCCGGTTCCGACAACATCGAGCGGCTCACCTTGGCCTGCGCTGGCGGCGCTCTCTGCCGTCCAGGCCATATCCCAGAACGCGCGCTCCAGGCGGGTGACCTCGAGAAACGCTCGCTTCGCGGCGGCGACGTCGGTGCCCTGCGCCAGTGCCGCGTCCGCTATTGCCGCAAGCTGGGTAACGTACTCACTGAAGGCGGGGACTGTCCAGTGCTCGACGAACGTCCGGTACGCCGGATGTCCCGGCGCAGCGCTGCGCCACGCGTCAAGGTAGGCGCGCTCCAGCGCCCAGAGCGCCGTAATCGCCGCCGCGTAGGGCTGTTGTTCGAGACTGCGCAGAAAGGCCCCGTATTCGGCCGTGACCGGATGAGGAGGTGCGTCCAGCGCCAGATCACGCTCTCTGGCCTGCGCCTCGAACCAACTCAGCTCCGCTTCGAGCGCGACGAGGCCACTGGCCAGCGCGGCCTGCGCCGGGCGCGGCGCCCGACCGAGCAGCCTCGCCTGAAAGGCCAGCAGATCGCCGACAAACCGGCAATCCTGCGCCAACCACGCGCGGAATACCTCGCCGCCCACGGTGCCCTCACGGATGGCATCCAAAAAGGCGTGCCGTGTCGCACCACGCCACGCGCCGGCGTGCGTTGTTCGCAGACTAGCCGTGTCGATCGTCTCCATCGAAAGCCGTCACACCCTTCAGGACCTCGCCAGCGCC
>JACQGX010000073.1 GCA_016199265.1 Chloroflexota bacterium
CATCACAACCACCGAAGGATCTCCAGGGACGTGTACTAGATGGTCTCTGCAATTCATCCCGGGCTGGTAGTTACTCCTGGCACTCCCTCCGGCCTGGCCTGGGACGGCGAGCCGCTCGAAGTGTGGGGCGTGCGCGTCGCCAGCGGCGCCGCGCGCGACGATTGGACGGACGCGCTCGCCGGGCAGCTCGATTCGTATCTCCGCTACGGCGTTAACGCCTTGACCGTCTTCTTCCAGGGTTCGTCGGGCGGGAGCCTCCAGGCCTTTTCTTCCAATGGGCGGGAGATCGAGCCCGGCGTACAGCGGCGCATGATCCGGCTCGTCGAGGCGGCCGCCGAGCGCCGGATGATCGTCGTCGCCGGCATCTTCTATCACGCCCAGAGCTGGCGTCTCGACCCGGAAAAGGGCAACTGGCTCGACGGTCGCGCCGCTTACCTCCGCGCGGCGGAGACCGCCACCCGCGGCCTGCGCGGGTACCCCAACGTTATTGTCAACGTGGCCAACGAGTACAACGTCGGAGGTTGGCAGGGCTGCCCCTTCCCGGTCAATACCGTCGAAGGCGTCGCCGAGCTGTGCCGCGCTGCCAAGCAGGCCGACCCCGACCGGCTCGTCGGCGGCGGTGGCGTCCACCGCGAGGGCGATCCCGACGGTGGTAATGCCGCGCTTTCTCTGCGGCCCGAGCTCGACCTCCTGCTCTTCGACTGGCATGGTCCATCGTCCACACCCGTTGCAGCGTATCGCGCCGGCAGCACCAAGCCGCTGATGAACGTCGAGCTCTTCGGCGGCGCGGCGCAGGGCTTCGTCGAGGAGGACGACGTGCCTGAACCCGGTCGAAACACCGCCTGGCCGGGCTGGGGCCGTAACACGCCCCGAACACCTTCTGCCGGCCGCCGCCGCATTCAGGGTGTCTTTCCGCCCATTGGCACCGAGGGCCCGCATCGAGGCAAGGCTGATTTCCTCGCCGAGATCCCCTCCGCGGCGCAGACGCCCGGCTTCTCTCTCTTCGGCCACTTTCCCGGCTGGTACCAGGGCCCGTCGCGCGACCCTTCCTTTGATAATCGCTTCGATCTTGGTGGTGACGGCGCCCGCCAGTCCCCCGGCATCCGCTGGTACTTCGAAGCGATTGCCCGCCAGCGCGGCCTCGAGGTTCCTTCTTCCAGAGGGTGAGGGCCGCCGACGACCGAGTAGCTGAACACTTGACCGCTTGACCACCTAACAGTGCCTCACAAAAGCGGCCTATCAACGCTGCCGCCGCGCAGCTTCTTCCTGGACTATCTGTGTGCATCTGTGGTTGCTGTTTTTCGTTCTAACCCTATGTCCGACTACCGCATCGCCCTCGTTCCCGGCGACAACATTGGCCCCGAAGTAACCGCCGAAGCGCGAAAGGTGCTCGCCGCGGCCGGTGAGCGCTTCGGCCTCGCTCTGGAGTTCACGACGTTTCCGTGGGGCGCTCGGCACTACCTCGATACCGGCGAGGTGATGCCCGAAGATGGGCCAGCCACCTGCCGAGCGCGAGGTCGCCGGCGACGATGGGGATCGTCAAGGAGCAGCCGAACAACGACGAGAGAATGTGCCCGCCGGCGTTCCCCTCCCAGTGCTTGAACCGATGCTCGCTTCCCAGCGCTTCCTCGGCCCACCGTAGCAAGTCGGCGGCGACATCGGGATCGGCGTTTTTGGTGATCGTCAGACCCGCCGTCGTGTGCGGCACAAAGACGCAGCACAGCCCCTCGGTGACCCCAGCGCCGCGTGCCACCGCGCGGACCTGCACCGTCACGTCCACCAGTTCGCGGTGTCGTTGCGTCTGCACCGCAACGGTGCTCGATCTCGTGATCGCCACCGTTGCTTGGTTAGTCGCCCGCGAACGCTACGTTGCCGGCGTCTAGCTCGATAGGTGCCGGTTGGTCTATCGCTGCACGAACCGACGACCGAGCGGCGATTGCGTCGCGCAGGAATAGCCCGGTGGTCAAGCCAGCCATGACGAAGATGCCGAGCACGTTGCCGCCGACCGTCATCGCGATGGCCGGGCCCGGGCACGTACCGGTGACGGCCCAACCCGTGCCGAACAGTATCGCGCCAAAAACGTGCTTGCGCTTCACTTTATCGTGTGCGAGATCGAGCTCGCCGCCGAGCGGCGTCTGCCAGCGGCGCCGCTGCAAAATCCACAGCAGCGGCATCGCCACCCCGATGGCGGACGCCATGAGCAGGAACACGTCCGGCTCGCGCAGCAGCAGCATGTTGTGGATGACCTCGTAATCGCTCAGCCGCGCGGCGAAGATCAAGAAGCCGAACGCCACGCCGATCAGAAAGCTGACGCGGTTCAGCGGGTTCTTCATAGCAGTCCTCCCGTCAGCGCGTGCAGCAGCAGCGTCACGCCGACCGCCGTGGCCATAAACGTTCCCACGGCGACAAAGCTCGCCGGCGAGCGCGCCGACGTGCCGGTAATCCCGTGCCCCGAGGTGCAGCCGCCGGCCCATCGCGCGCCATAACCCATGAGCAGGCCGGCGACGAACAACGTCGGGATCAGCACCACTACCGGCAGTACCAGTCCAAGCGCGCCGTACCCTAGTGTCGGCGACGGACCGCCACGCAGGAACGCGGCGACGAGCGAGCCGACAACCAACCCGCCGAACCACCACACCCGCCACTGCTTCGCCTGCGAGCGGTCACGCACGAACGTGACGACGTGCTTGTACGACGAGCTGACACCCATGTGCCGGTTGGCGATGGCGTAGAGCGCCACCGACAACAGACCGATGAGCGGGCCGGCGACAAACCACGGCAGCCGCTCCGGCAATACCTGCACCATAGCCCTTACCCTCCAACCGAATGTCTAGTTACTCACTAGACATTCTACACTTCACCGCACGAATGGGCCACCTGTCATGGATGCAGGCACTTGTTCCGGGGACCGCCACTGGCGGTAGGGGCGTATCGAGATACGCCCAGGAGCGGCGGCCGGGCGTATCGCCATGCGCCCCTACCGGAAATCTGCGCCGCCGGAAGGTTTGCCTGCACCCCAGGGGCAGGAGGGTGCGGGGCGAGGGCTCCTTACTGCAACCAGTACCGTTCCCGCAAGAACTGATCGCCCAGGAGCCCCAGCGAGACCTGGTACGGTTCGGGCAGATCGGGATGGTACTCGAACCGCGCGCGTTGGAAGTACTGGACGGTGATGCCGTTTTCGGTGAGCTCTTCCGTGATGGGGTAGCCAAACACGTCCAGACCGCCCCGGTCACGCCAAGAGTTCAAGAAGGCGAAGTGCAGTCCGTGGCCGGTTTCCGGGAAATAGACGTGCTCGTCGGAGCCGTCGAACGGCGCCACCGTGGCGAACGGCGGCCGCGCTGCAGTCAGTAGGTTGCCCAGCAACCCAAGCTGCACCTCGTACGGCGTCCCCACCTTGTCGACGTGGAACTCAAACTTGGCGCGCTGGAAGTATTGCACCGTCTTGCCATCCTCGAGGAGCTCTTCGGTGCGCGGATAGCCAAAGATGTCCAGGCCGCCACGCTCGTCGTAGAAACCCAGGAACGCGCCGCCGACGTTATGTCCGGTTTCCGGCACGTACTTGTTCGTCGGACCCGACGGCCGCTCGGGCGCGGGCTGGGTCATCTCCAGCCGGAAGACCGGCGTCAGTGTCGACGCCGGAGCCGGTGTACTCGGTGGTACGGACGGCGTGCTTTGCACGCTCTGCGGCGTTGGCGTCGACGTGGGCACCTCTCCCTGCGTTTGCTTGACCGCCTCGGCCGTTGTCCACTTGAGGTCGAGGTTGGTGCTCAGTAGCTTGGTGACTCCCGGCGGGCGCATCCGGTTGAACTGGACCATCAGCGTATCCGGGCTGAACGTCTTCGTGCCGCCCGTGCCGGTCGCCCGCACGCGCGTGAGCCGGCCGGACGCCGTGCGCTGGCTGAGATCGAGCGCGATCAGCCGGCCGATCTGCGTCGACTCGTCGGCGTTGAGCATCTCCTCGAGCTGACCGGCGGTGAGCGCACCGGTCGACCACGCGATGACCGACGAGTCGGCGTCGTATGGCCGGCCGGCGGGATCGACGTCGTGGAGGCTACGAAGGTAAGGTAACGGCTGGCCGCTCGGCCAGACTGCCTCGTTGTCCTCCGTCCAGCCGGCGCAGGTGGAGAAAAAGTACGTCTGCGCCACCTGGCCGCCGTAGACGACGATCTGGCCGGCGGTGGCGTCGATGATCCGGTTGACGTTCTCGCGCTCGGCGTTCGCGCCGAGGTAGACCTGGTAGTACGTCGTGTCGTCGACGTCGTACTGCTTCCCGGCGCGGCTTTTGGCCTGCCAGACGGCGTACGAGCGCGCGGCGAGCGTCTGCGCCTTGAGCGCTTCGGCCGGCCACGACGCCGGCATCTCGGCCGGCACAACGCCGCGCAGGTAGTCTTCCAGGCTCAGCCGATTGATCGTGTCGAGCGTGCTGCCGTTGGTGCCGGTCGGGGCAAGCACCAGCTCACCTCGATACGTGTCGTAGTAGACGCCTGGGCGCCCCGAGACCTCCGCTGCCGTCTTGTAACCGGCGACGAAGCGCGTGGTGGCCTCGAGCGGGCGCAGCACCAGCGACGAACGCACCACCCCCTCGCCCAGCGTGGCGCCGTCCTGGGCCTTGACGGCGTAGCGCGGCCCGCCATCGCCGGTCGACAGCTCCAGGTAGCCGCCGGCCGGCGCTTGAATGGCCGGCACGCCCCCGGTCTCGAACAACCACGGCCCGCCGCGCGTCGTGATGCGGGGCGATTCCCCACGTGTGAGCTGGAGGCCGGAATGGACCAGGACGCGAATCGTCGTTTCCGGTGAGACGCTCTTCTGGATGGCCGTCCCGCGGTAGTACGCGGCGATGATCTGTTCGGCGTTCTGGCCCGCCCGCGCCCGCCCGCGCGCGCCCCACTGGCACATCCCAACCCCGTGCCCCCAGCCCTTGCCCTCGAAGACGAGCGCCTGGGTTTGCTCGGCGAAGTGGTAGACGCCGGGAGCGGACGAGCCGTCGAGCGGCGGGGACGCCGCGGCCGGCGTTGCGACGACGAGACCAATGGCCAACAGCAGCATGAGCCGGGCGGCGAACGCCAATGGCTTGGCGCCGCCGGTGATGGCATGTCCCATAGTGGCATGTCCCATAGATGATTGCATCACCTTAGTAAGATCTGGAGCGCGTCACGGTGTATAACGAACGCGGCCCGCGTGCAGTTTGAGTCGTTTCCACATTGGGAGGTGTGCCCCTCGTGCTTCGGTTTCGCTTGGTCCGTTCTGCGCCCCATTCGCCAGCCGCAGACACAGCGGCCGCAGACACAGCGGCCGCGGCCGTTCGATCGTCGAATGGTGGTCGCCGGCTGCCGGCGATCGCCCTCATCACGGCTGTGGCGCTGCTTGTGTCTACCGCGCCGCGGCTGGTGTTTTGGGCCGCATCGCCCGCTCCGGTGGCGCAGGCGGCGCCCGGTGCGCCGGTACTTGCGCTGCGCGCTCCCGCCATCTACGCCGGCAGCGCCTACCTGCTGGATATGGACACCGGCCAGGTGCTGTTCCAGAAGTTCCCTACCGCGCGGCGCCCGATGGCCTCTGCGGCCAAGATCATGACCGGCCTGCTGGCGGCTGAGAGCGGGCGGCTCGACGAGGTGGCGACCGTTAGCCGCCGTGCCGCGGCAATCGGCGAGACGACGATGGGGCTGGTCGAGGGGGAACAGGTACCGGTGGGCGAGCTCTTGTTCGGGTTACTGATGAACTCGGGTAACGACGCGGCGGTCGTCCTGGCCGAGCACCTCGCCGGGTCGGTCGACGCGTTTGCCACGTGGATGAACGAGCGTGCCGCGGCACTCGGCCTGGCCGGCACGCAGTACGCCAATCCGCATGGGCTCGACCATGGAATCTTCGCGTCGCCTCAGCAGTATTCGACCGCGCGCGATCTGGCCGTGCTCGCGTCGACGGCGATGGGCAGTCCGGTCTTCGCCCGCGCGGCCGGGTCGCGCCTCCGTGAGGTCGCCGCCCCGCCCGACAAAGAGCCGCACCGGCTGCGCCACACCATCGGTGCACTGTGGTGGTACCCCGGCGCGACGGGAGTGAAGACCGGCTGGACCGGACGCGCCGGCCAGGTGCGCGTTGTGACCGCCGAGCGTGGCGGCACACGCCTGGTGGCGGTGGTCATGGGCTCACCCGACCACGTCGCCGAAACCCGTGCGCTGCTCGACTACGGCTTCGCCAGTTCCGCCAAAGCCGATGTACAGAAGCTGGTCCCGCTCGGTCCCGAGGCTCTTCCCACGCCTGCGCCAGGCGAGGCGCAGGCGTGGGAAACGTACAAGCAGCTCGCGCTCGCGCCGGACGGCCGCATACGTCGCGGCGCCGGCGGCCGCGACGCGACGTCCGACGCCCAGGCGGCAGCGCTCTTGCACGCCGTCTGGTTCCGCGACCGCCCCGCGTTCGACAGTGTCTGGTCGTGGACTAAGACCGCGCTTTCACGCAGGGAGAGCGAGCAGCGCGATCGGCTCTTCGCCGGCCGGTGGTCGAATGGTGCGGTCACAGACTGGAACAACGCAACCGCCGCCGACCAGCGCATCGCGGCGGCGCTCTTGCTGGCGTCACGCCTGTGGAACGAGCCTCACTACGAGGCCGAAGCCGTGCCGGTGCTCAACACGCTGCTCAACCGTGCGGCAATTTCGTGGCACGGGGTCGGCGGGATCCCGGCGGCCAATACGTTTCTGAACGACCTCGATCCGGTCACCACGTCGGCGGCGACACTCACGCCCGCGTTCTACCGCATGTTCGCCGAGGCGAGCCGGAGCGACGTCTGGCTCTGGCTGCTCGAAGGGACGTACGCCACGCTGGAGCGTGCGATGGCGAGCGGGGGACCCCTTGGGAGAGGCGCCGGGCTGCTGCCGAGCTGGTATTCGGTGTCTCGCCGGGACGGACGGGTGGGTGACCCGATCGACCCCACGTGGCAGTCGACCGGCTTCGGCGACACGTCTCCGGCGTTGGCGTGGCAGCTCGCGCTCGACATGCGCTGGCATCCAGAGCACGGCGACGAGCGGGCACGCACGCTGCTTGCGCCGACGGCTCGTTTTCTGGCCGGCGAGCTCGCGCAGCGCGGCAGCATCGCCGGCACGTACTCGCGCATTGGCGGGGCGGCACGTACGGCGGAAACGGCCAGCTACGGCGCGCTCGCCGGTATCGCGCTGCCCGAGCTCGAGCCCAAGAGCGAGGCGGCGCTGCGGGCGAAGCTCGACGCGGCGCTCGGCTCGCGCGATCCCGACCGGCTCCTGGACGCGATCGACGGCTTATGGCTGCTGGCCGGCGGTCCGCCCAACTTCTGGCGCGTCTGGTGGCCACCCGAGGACCTGCCAACGGCGCGCAACGACGGGGTGGTGCCGCCCGACGACGAGCGGCCGTGGCAGTACTTCGGCGAGACCGGACACGTCGTGCAGGGGCGATTCCTCGAGTACTTCCGTCAGCACGGCGGCGCCGGCACGTTGGGCCTGCCCCGCACCGACGAGCTGGTCGAAGACGGTCGGGTGGTGCAATACTTCCAGCGCGCGCGTCTGGAGTATTTCCCGGAGCGCGAAGGCACCGGGACCGAAGTCGTGCCGGCGCCGCTGGGTAGGCGCGCCGCCGCCGCGCGGGGTGTCCTGACACGGGAGGCGGCGAAGCCCGTCGTGCCGTTCGAGAGCGACGAGTCGCGTACGTACGTCCCCGAGACGGGCCACAGCCTGTCGGGCGGTTTCCGCACGTTCTACGAGCGCACCGGCGGCGCGGACATCCTCGGCTACCCCCTGACCGAGGAGCTCGTCGAAGACGGCTTTACCGTCCAATACTTCGAGCGCGCCGTCCTGGAGTACGTGCCGGGCCGCCCGATCCAGGGCGAGCTGTTGGGCGACAAGCTGCTGGCAGAGGAAGGCTGGCAGAAGTAGCGGTCGCTACGCGCCCGCGGGCACGGCCGGTGGTTGCGCGCTGTCGGTCGCAAGCAGGGCACTTCGGTCGCCGCGATAGCGCGACACCTCGTACGCCGTGACCGGTTCCTGCTTGCCTTTGACATGGAGCGGCGCCACCGGTTGGGCATCGAGTACGTCTTTGGCGCGCTCGTAGGTGGTCTCGTTGATCAGGATCTGCCACGGTGCGGCGACGTCCTTAAGACGGCTGGCGAGGTTGACCGTGTCGCCCAGGTGCGTGAACTCGCGGCGCGAGACGCCGACGTCGCCCACAATGGCGATGCCCGTGTTGACGCCGACGCCGATCGCGAGCGGGCTCATCACTCGCTCACCCCACGCCTGCTGGAGCTCGCGCTGCCGCTCGATCATCGCCAGCGCGGCCGCGACGGCGCGCTGCGGGTGGTCGTCCTGCGGGAATGGCGAGCCAAACACCGCCATGACCGAGTCGCCGATGTACTTGTCGACGATCCCGTCATAGGCAAACACGACCTCGGCCATCGCTTCAAGATGCTCGCTGACCATTTGCGCGACGATATCCGGCTCGAGCTTCTCCGACAGGGCGGTGAAGCCGCGGATGTCGGAGAAGAGCACGGTCACATCCAGACGCTCGCTCTTCTGCTCGGCGAAGCTCTCGGGATCGCTGATCAGCTTGTCGACCACGCGAGGCGAGAAGTGGCGCTCGAGCGTCGACCGGATGCGCTGCACCGCGCCGACGAACGCTTCTTTCTTGATCGCACCGTAGAGCACGCCGCCCACGGTACGGAGCAGGCCGAGCTCGATCTCGTCGAAGCGCCGCTGGTTGGGTGCGTAGACGTTGATCCAGGCGAACGCGTCGCCCTGGTAGGCGATGGGCACGATGATGCCGTCCTCGAATCCTGCCACTTCCGCCAGGTCGTGAATGTCCTCGCGGGAAAGCTGGCTGATCTGCACCGGCTGGCCAAGCGTCAAGGCACGCTCCATCGCCGACTTCTCGAGCCCGGCGAGGTGCGGGACCAGCGATTCGGGCCCTGCCGCCACCGGGCACGATTGCATCCCGTGCATCCTCGTGCCGGCCTGCACCGCCTCTTCGCGGACGAAGTGGACGCAGGCGTGCTTGACGCCGAAGGCGGCGGTGATCCCCGTGATGACCCGGTCGAGCACGTCGGCCGTAGTCGCCGACGGCTCGGCGTTGGCCGTCGCCTGCGCGGTGTCGAGCAGCCGCTGGACGAATGCCAGCCGCTCCTCGATCGTTGGCGGCGGAGCGACTCCGGCCGTCGTTCCGACTGTCCCTACAGTGCCATTCGGGGCGCCCAATAGCCGCCGCCACCAACTCATCGCCAACCTCCCTGAAATGCGCAATCAGCGACAGTGTCGCACAGCGCTGCAAGCGCGGCCACTACTTGGGTGGGACGGTGCGGATGTGCAGCTCGGCGAGCTGGTCTTCGCTGACGGGGGATGGCGCGCCCATCATCAGGTCGGCGGCGGCTTGGTTTTTGGGGAACGCGATCGCCTCGCGAATGGTGTCCTCGGAAGCCAGGATGGCGATGAGACGGTCGACGCCGGTGGCGATGCCGCCGTGGGGCGGCGCGCCGTACTCGAACGCTTCCAGGATCGTGCCGAACTGCGCCGCGATCTGTTCGTCGGAATGGCCCATCAGGCGGAAGATCTTCTCCTGGAGCGGGCGCGTGTGGATGCGTACGCTGCCGCCGCCGACCTCGTACCCGTTGCAGATCAGATCGTACTGCTTCGAGAGCGCGCGGCCGGGATCGGTATCCAACAGTACAAGGTCTGTATCTTTCGGCGCGCAGAACGGGTTGTGGGTGAATGTCCACGAGCTGCGGTCCTCGTCCCATTCCAGGAGTGGGAAGTCGACGACCCAGCAGAACGCCAGCGCGTTGGGATCGGCCAGTCCGAGCTGGACGCCGAGGTGATCGCGCAACCGGTGGAGCACCTCGTTGGCGACGGCAGGCTTGTCGGCGACGAGCGCGATGAGGTCGCCGGTCCTGGCGTCGAACGCCTGCTGGAGCCGCGCCATCACCTCGTCGCCGACGTGCTGGCGGAACGGGCTGCGGATGCCCTCTTCCGTCCAGGCGGCGGTCGCCAGCCCCTTCGCACCGAAGCTGCGCGCGAGCTGCGTCACCTGGTCGATCTCGCGCCGGCTCCAGTTGGCGCAGCCGGGTGCCTTGATCCCCTTGATCATCCCACCGCGCTCGGCGGCGCTGCGGAACACGCCGAACCCGGACGTGCCGAGCAGGTGCGTTACGTCGACCAGTTCGAGGCCGAAGCGCAGGTCGGGACGGTCGGTGCCGTACCTTTCCATCGCTTCGGCGTAGCTGATGCGCGGGAACGGCTGGACGAGCAGGCGCTTGTGCGATAGCCGCTTGACCAGCTCGGAATGCAGGTCCTCGATCACGCCGGTCACGTCGGCCTCGTCGACGAACGCCATCTCGAGGTCGAGCTGCGTGAACTCCGGCTGACGGTCGGCGCGCTGGTCTTCGTCGCGGAAGCAGCGCGCGATCTGGAAGTAGCGGTCCATGCCGGCAACCATCAGCAATTGCTTGAACTGCTGCGGCGCTTGGGGCAGCGCGTAGAACTCGGCGGGGTGTAGGCGCGACGGCACGAGGAAGTCACGCGCCCCCTCCGGCGTGCTCCGCGTCAAGATCGGTGTCTCGACCTCGACGAAGCCGCGCGCATCGAGAAAGTCGCGCATGAACTTCACCGCCCGGTGGCGCAGCATGATGTTGTCGCGCAGGCGCTGCCGGCGCAGATCGAGATAGCGGTACTTGAGGCGCAGGCTCTCTTCGACCGGCACATCCTCGTTGACGTAGAACGGCGGCGTCTTCGACGGGTTGAGCAGGACGGCGCGCTGCACCGCGACCTCGATCTCCCCGGTTGGCAGGTGGGGATTTTCGGTGCCTGCCGGGCGCAGATTGACGGTGCCCTCGATCGAGATGACGTACTCGGAGCGGAGCGTCGAGGCGAGCGCGTGGGCCTCGGCCGAGATCGCCGGGTTGAAGACGAGCTGCGTCAGCCCGTAGCGATCGCGCAGGTCGATGAAGATCAGCCCACCGTGATCGCGCCGGCGGTGCACCCACCCTTGCAGGATTGCCCGTTCTCCGGCGCCGCCGGCGCGCAGGTCGCCACACGTGTGCGTCCGTTTGGCCGGCAGCACGCTCCAGGCCAGCGCCGGTGCAGGATCGGTTGCCGGCGCCGAGCTGATAGCTGGCGCCACCGATGCTGCCGCCTTGGCATGCGCGTGAGTTGTCGCTTTGTCGTTCATACTGCCACTGCTTCCTGCCGCCGGATCCACCGATCCGGCTCGTAAATCTCGTCCAGAGTCGGGAGGCGCTCGGGTCCCCGCCACGCGCGGTTCATGAAGTGAATGCCCTTGGCGTCGACGATCTGCCGGCAGAACCGCTCGCCCAGCCGGTACTGCTCGAGCTTGATGTCGAGGCCCGTCAGCTTGATGAAGAGCTGCTCGGCCGGCCCGCGGTTGCGCGCCCGGCTCTCGAACGTTCGCTTGAGCAGCTCGTGATCCTTAAGGTAGCGGGCGCCGACCTGCTGCATCACGTGATTGGAATAGCCCTCCATCAGCGCCATCAGCGCTTGGAGCTGCCGGAAGATCTCGCGCTGGTCGCGGCTCATCATCAGCTCGAGCACGTGACCACCCTCGAACAGGTTGTTCTTGATCCGGTTCGCCCACGTCGAGAGAACCGCCGGCGCCTCGCGCTCGTTGCCGAACAGGTCGTCGCTGAGCAAGCGCAGGTACGCCGTGAGCAGCCCGTTCATGTGCGCCCGCACCCACGGGTGCGCCTCGAACTCGAAGGCGTGTGTCACCTCGTGCATCGCGATCCACGCGCGGAACTCCTGGGGAGGCAGACGATAGTGCTCCTCCAGCGCCGCCAGGTTGGGCTCGACGAAGTACAGCCGCCCCTCGGCCACCGGCTCGCGGCCGAGCAGCGACAAATCGTACTGTCCCAGTACCTTTCTGGCGAGGTAGCCCAGCAGCACACCCATTTGGGCGCTGAGCATGACCTGTCCCATCACGCCGACGGGCGCTGCTCTCCGGACGCGCGCTATCGTGTGCGCGTAGGCCTCGTCGAGTGGCGCAAACATCAAGCGAAACTGCGCCAGGTTGGCGTCGACCCATTCGGCCCGGTCGAAGACGTGCACTTCCGTGAGCGGCGCCGGGAGGGCGATTTCGGTGTACTCGGACACCAGGTCTGCCGAACGCGTGACGAGCTCGGTGTATTCTTGGCGGGCGATGCGCTGCTCGGCGCCGTGCGCCCAGGCGCGCTCTTCGCCGCGCTGCGCCGTACGCACCGCCAACGCACGTGCCCAGCTCCAGTTGATCAATCGTGGATTATGGGCCTCGTCGCGGCTGACACTCTCGTCGATGAGCTTGCCGGCGGCCCACGCCGCACCGGCGGCGACTCCCAATACGATGCCCGTGCCCAGTAGCCGGCCGGAAACGGCGCCGAGCAGCAGGGTACCTTTAGCCATGATGCACCATGAGAGAAGTCTACCGTGCTGTCGCGGACGCATGGCAGATGATGAATGACCAAGGACGAACGACGAAGTGCAGGATCCGCGGGCACGACTTTCCGTCGTTCGTCCCTCGTCCTTCTTGGTCTGCTCTACACTGTCGCCGGCCGCGGCCGCGATTGGCGGGAGACACGCGCCAGGCTCACGCCCTCACGCCAGGCGTACCAGAAGCCGAGCAGCGTCACCGGCACGACGAGTACGGCGTGGACGACAAGCACGTACGCCAGCGCCGCTGTCTCCGGCACCCCGAACTGGGCGAGCACGCTCCGACCGATGAAGTCGAAGACGCCGACGTATCCCGGCGACGAGGGAATCAGCGTGCCCAGGTTGGCGACCGCGGTGGTCAGGGCTGCCAGTGGAAACGAGGACGTCAGCGGAAACGCGAACATGAGCAGGTAGTACATACCGGCCTCGAACAGCCAGGCGAGGATCGAGAGGCCGAAGATGCGCAGCGTCGCACCGGCACCACCCAGCGCCGCTAAGCCGCCGAGGAACAGTTCGGCCAGGCTGCGCAGGCGGGCACCGGTGCCGGACGGCAGGGGCCCGGTCAGGAAGTCGAGCAGCCGCTGCACCAGAGCCGGTCGGGTCACCAGCACGACCAGCGCCGCCGTGGTGGCGCCAAAGAGCACGGCCGCGGCGCCCATTACCTGTACGAGCGCGGCAGAGAAGGGAAGCAGGGGCAGCGTCGCCGCCATGAAGGCGAGCATCGTGATCCCGTCCATCACCCGCTCGAGGAGCACGGTACCCAGGGCCGCCGATTGGGGCACACCTTCGCGCCGGCGCAGGACGTAGCAGCGGGCAAGCTCGCCGAGCCGCGCCGGCAGCACGTCGTTGGCCATGTAGCCAATGACCACGACCGGAAAGAGCCGCCCGCTGGGGATGGGGGCGAGGTGGTTCAGCAAGTAGCGCCACCGCACGGCACGCACCCAGACGCCCGCGAAGTAGAGCGCCAGCGCCGGGAACAGCCAGGCGTACTGCGCGCCCACCACGGCGTTCCAGACGGCGTCCAGCTCAAGGCCGCGGATCGCCAGCGCCAGGAAGACGGCGCTCACGACGATGCCGAGGGCGATGTGGAGGTTGCGTTTCATCGTTTACGCATGACGTAGCGTAGCTGCCACAGGCGCCACAGCGCTTCGAGCGCGATTCCCGGTGTCATCTTCGAGACACCGGCGTCGCGCTCACGGAAATAGATCGGGAGCTCTGCCACACGCAGACCAGCCCTTTGGCAGCGCAGCGCCATTTCGATCTGGAAGTTATAGCCCTGCGAGCGCACCTCGGGCAGCGGGATGCGCTCGAGCGCCTCGCGGCGGAAGCACTTGAACCCGGCGGTTGTGTCATGCACGCGCAGTCCGGTCACCAAGCGGGCATAGACGTTGCCGCCCCAGCTCACGAAGCGCCGCAGCGGGCTCCACCGCCGGTCGACGCCGCCACCTTTGACGTAGCGCGAGCCGACGACGACGTCGTACTCCTCGGCGAGCCGGAACATCGCCGGAAGCGCGTCGATCGGGTGCGAGAAGTCGGCGTCCATCTCGACGATGCGCTCGGCGCCACGGTCGAGCGCCTGGCGGAAGCCGGCGATGTATGCGTCGCCCAGGCCGCTCTTGGTGATCCGGTGGAGGACGCTGATGCGCCCTGGGTGCCGTGCCACGTACTCGTCGGCGATCGCGCCGGTGCCGTCGGGCGAGCTGTCGTCCACAACCAGCACATCGACCGGCGGCTCGAGCGCCAGCAGGCGCTCGAGCATCTTCGGCAGATTCGCCGCTTCGTTGTACGTCGGCAGGACAACGGTAACCTTACGGGCCGGATAAGGCGCCGGTTTTGGCCTCGCCTCCGGCGTCACTCTCAAAGCAGTCGTCACTTGGCGACCTTGTAGATCGTAGTCTGGCCCTGCCGGAAAACGGGATCCCAGCCGGCGGCCGACGCGAGCGCGTCGATCCTGGCGGCGAACTGCCGCTGTCCTTCCGGCGATGGGCCGCCGTATTCTTGCTGTTCGAGGTACCCGAGCACCAGATACGACACGTTGTACTTTTCCAACAACGACTGGACCTGTGCCGGAGTGGCGGCGGTGTAGATCGCGTCGACTTCGTTCTTGCGGGCCTCCACTTCGGCGTTGATGCCGGCGCCGCGCCACAGCCGTTCGTGTTGATCCCAGCCGAGAATCGTCGGGAACCCCGTCTGCGTCGCGATGCGCGCGTACTCGCTGTACGCGCCGCCGGTCGCCTCCACGATGACCGGCGCCGTCGTGCGTCCCGTCGTCGCCGGCCCGCGCAGCGGCGCTCGCGCAGCGTTGTCGTTGGGCGCAACGGTACGCCCCGTCGCGTGCTCGCGCAGCCACTGCGCCGCGGCGTGGTCATCCGGATGGAAACGCCGCATCCAGTCCATGCCGTCCAGTGTGGATGCGTTCTGGAAGGTGTTGGTGCGCAGGAGCGTCGCCTTGTACGGGAAGTGCAGCGACGCGCCGAAAAGGAGCAGCACGCTCCCGCCGAACGCCCAAAGCTGCGCGCGCCCAAGTGGCTCATTGCGCCGCAGCCAGAGGCGGCGTGCCAGCCAGAACGCCGCCGCGCTGCCGCCGACGGCCATGAGCAGCCACGCCTGGTAGTAGAACTTGAAGACGGTGTTCATCCGGCGCAGCGCGCCGCCGTAGAAATCGCGGATGTAGACGACCTCACAGGCCGCAAGGAGCAGAAAGGCGAGGCCGAGCACGCCGAACGCGAACGCGAGCGGCCGGCCGCCGGCGCCCGGTTCGAGCGCGCGGCGCGCGGCCAGCGCCGCGCCGGCCGCGAGCAACAGGGTGAGCACAAGGACGCCCGCACCAAAGCGCTCGGCGACGAGCATCAGCAGGGCAACACCCCCGATGAGCAACGCGGGCTCCCAGCCAGGCACCTCCCGCGCGACGACCGCCAGCGCCCGGGCACGCGCGAACGATCCGGCCAATGAGCGGCGCGCGAGCGGCACGCCACCGAGCGCAACCGCGATGGCCGGCGCGAGCAACAACAGTTGGGCGCCCCAGAACTGCAGGAATTGGCCGAGCAGGCTGCGCTGCGTTACCAGGCCAAGCGGAACCCGGCTCCCTCCGTCGGCAACCACCGGCAGCTTGAAGGTCAGATGGAACGGCAGGAACAGCGCGACGCACACCACCGCGATGAGCGCCAATACCACTCCCGCGCGTTCCCATGAGAACCCACCGGCCTGCTCAGCGGCCTCGCCATCGTCTTCGTCGCCGCTCGCTTGCCTCTTGCCTCTTGCCTCTTGCCTCTTCCACCACCAGGCTCCGGCGAGCGCCGCCGCCTGCGCCAGCACGAAGTACGCCGGAAAGTCCCAGCTATTGAGGAAGTACAGGCTCCCCAGCACCAGCGCACCGGGCAGCAGCTCGGCGGCCCCGCGAAGGGAAACCCCCGGCCCTTGACCTCCGCCGAACACCCACAGGTAGAGCCGCGGCGGGCGCATCAGCCAGGTGTAGGCGACGCCGATGGCGACGAGGACGAAGGGCAGCGCCAGCACGTGAGGGTGCATATCCCCTAGGAGAAAGGAAAAGGCGGGAAACTCGTTGATCGTGTAGTCGAGGTCCTTGTCGCCTTCCTTTATGACGAGCACGCGCGTGGCGTTCCAACCGATTCCCTGCCAGAAGTCCTTCTGCCACATCCCGGAACCGTCGAAGCGTCGCAGCGCCGTCCATAGGTTGCCGGCAACGAGCAACATGTACGCCGCCAGTATCCCCGCGGCGGCGTACGGCCAAGCGACCTTGAGCGACCAGGATGGCGCGAGGGCGCGAGGGCGCGACGAGGCGATGGGGCGACGAGGCGATGGGGCGATGGGGCGACGGGGCGACGGTAGGGCGGCCGCCGTCATCCGGCCCCCAACCGTTAACTCCCCCGACAGATCGCGCGCCAGGCTGTAGCCGAGGCTGAAGGCGCCGGCGGCGGCGGCGGCGAACAGGAGGCCGAGGGCGAGGTTGAAACCGACGGCGGGCGGGACACGCGTGAGTTGGAAGAGCAGGCCCTGGACGATGTACCCGAAGTGGTAGTAGTTGATCGTCGGGTTGGGTACCGGCGGCGAGGGCGCCAGCCACGGGTCGAAGGGCGGAAACGACGTCGAGCGCGTCACCGCATTCATGAAGGCGAAGTCCATGAACTTCTCGGTGCCGGCGATGTCGGCGTTGTAGCTGCGAATCCAGAGAAAGCCGAGAAAGGCCGCCAGGAAGAGCGCTTCCTCGAACAGAAAGAGCCTCCGCCGCCGCTGCCAGAGCGCCCTGAGCGTATCGCCGCTTCGACGCCACACCAGCACCGAGCCGCCGAGCACGAGGCAAAGCGCCACGCCGTGGGCGATGGGGCCGTTGTCCAGCAGCCGGGTCACGGCGAGCAGCCAGACGAGGTAGCTGAACAGCAGCAGGCCAAACGCCTTGGACAAGCCGTAGCCGCGATCGGCCAGCGGCCGGAACAGCGTGAGGCTCAGCGGCAGGGCGCAAAACGCCACTCCCTGCACGACGAGCCACCACCAGAGCGCGAACAACATGGTCTAGTGAAGAACGAAGGTTAGCGTTCACCGCAGAGACGCAGAGAGCGCCGAGAGGGCGCAGAGAGCGACGTGCACCTGCATGCGCTCTGCGTCACTCCGCGGACTCTGCGTCTCTGCGGTGAGAGCAACTGAACGCTTACTTCATTGTGCACTTTTCACTGGAGCGGTGCGAACGCCACGATGCGGTTGTTGGCGGAGTCGGCGACGTAGATAGCGTCGCCGGCGGCGATGCCGAGCGGGAGACTCATGTGCGTCGGGCCGCTGCCGGTACCGCCGCCGACGGCGAGCACCTCTCCGGTTGGGCCAAATTTGACGATCCGTCCGTTCGGCGGATCGGTGACGTAGACGTCACCCGCCGCATCGAGCGCAATGTACGGCTCGTTGCGCAAGCCGCCCTGCCAGCCGGCTAGCGGCCATTCCCCGATCAACTTGCCGGCGTTGTCGAAGTGCTGGACCCGGCGGTTGTTGGTGTCGGCGACGAAGACGTCGCCCGCCGCGCTCACGGCGACGCCAATTGGTTCGTTGAGCTGGCCGGGGCCGCTGCCGCCGGTGCCGAACTGCGCGATAAAGCGGCCGTTGCCGTCGAACTTCTGGATGCGCTTGTTGCCGGTATCGGTGACGAAGACGTTGCCCTGGTCGTCGAGCGCGACGCCGCGCGGCCCCCAGAAGCCGCCCTGGCCGGCCCACTTGGCGAGAAACTTGCCGTTTCCGTCGAACTTCTGGATGCGGTGATTCCAGGTATCGGCGACGAAGACGTTGCCCTGGCCGTCGACCGCCAGACCCATCGGCTCTTTGAACTGGCCGTCGCCGCTGCCTTCGGTGCCCCACGCGGTGATCAGCTTGCCGGTGCGGTCGAACTTCTGGATGCGATGGTTGAGCGTATCGGCGACGAAGACGTTGCCTTGAGCGTCGAGGGTGACGCCGCGTGGCGTGTTGAGCTGGCCCGGGTTCCGGCCGGCGCTGCCCCACTGCACGATCGGCGTGAGCGCCACCGTCTTGGCGGCGTACTGCTCGGCGTTGATGCGCGGCGCGGGCGCCTGGACGGCCGGCTCACCGCCAGACTCGCCGGAGCCGGCGATTGTCGGCCCCAGTCCTTCTTTCAGGTAGGCGTAGAAGTCATACGAGCCGAGCGGCTGCGTCGTCTCCCGGTAGATCAGCCACTTCCACAGGCCGTCGCGTACATCCTTCTTCGTGAAGAAATCGACGAAGCTCGACGGCTTGAGGCTCCGGTAGTCCTCCGGGTACCACCAGCGCATCTTGTACCGGGTGCGCGTATAGCCCTGCAGGAACGGCCGGTTCTTCTCGTCGTCTTCGAGCGCAATGAGCACGATCGGCTTGGTTGCCGGCGCGGTCAACTGCGACGGATAGTCGACGTTCTTGAAATCGCGTAGGTACCACGAGAACGGCCACCACGTGCCGCTCTGGACGGTCACGCCGATGGTGCGCGCGTCGCCGGTCTGCTCGAGGGAGATGCGCTCAATGTCGCGCATGACCTTCTTCACGTCGGGCGCCGTCTGGGTGTAGACGAGCAGGTCCTTGGGCGTATCCGGCCGCTCGAAGTTGACCGGCCAGCCGGTATGGATCGTCCAGATCCCGAGCACGGCGACGGCGCCGAACGCCAGGCGCTTCTCCCAGATGCCGCGGAAGGCGCTGGTGGCCAGCTCGCCGAGATAGCGGGCGCTCAAGAGCACCATCGGCGTGGCGATGTGGATGATCAACCACGGCATCTTCTCGCCGGCCCACGAATAGATGACCAGCGCGACGACCCACCACCAGATGAGGAACGACGTGAGCCACGTCGGCTTGCGCAGGTAGTACGCCGTCGCCACAAGCGTGAACACCCACGCCAGCGTCTCGTACACGCTCAAGATGATGGGGTAGTAGAACCATGGCTGGTTGCCGCGCTGGACGCCGTGCTGCTCGAGCCAGTACCGGATCGAGCCGATCATGCCTTCGCGGATGCCGGCGGGGTTGGTGAACAGACTCGAGAAGATGACGATGAAGATGAGGAAAAAGACGACGACACCCCCCCAGAACGTGCCGACGCCCCAGAAGCCGTCCTTGTCCTGCCAGAGCGTAACGAGCGCGCGCGTGAACTTCCCGTCCGGCTGATTGTCTTGGCCGGCGCCCGCACCGCCGTGCAAGCCGGCGAATCCGCGCCGGTGGCGTAGCCGCGCCGGCCCAGCGGCGCCGCCGGCGCCCGCGCGCGTCCGTGCGACGCGGATCTGGTGATAGGCGAAACTGAATGCGAGACCGACGAGGAGGCCGAGCGCCGCGCCTCCGGCCTCGAAAAGCTCCTTCTTGTAAAGTCCGACCACCGACGACAGGTACGCTCCGACGACCGCGCCGGCGGCGCCGCCGGCGACCAGCCTCCGCCGCGCCGGCCCACCGGTTTCCCACAGCAGCGAGAGGATCATGAAGGTGCCGAAGATGAACGCGGTGATGTAGGTCGACTCTTTGGTGGCAAAGGCGAAGGCCAGCCCGGCGCAAAAGGCGTAGTACCACGGCCGCCCTCGATGCAGGATGTAGCCGACGAGCCCGGTCGCCGCCAGCAGTGTCCAGGTGGCGGTGTAGCTGTCTTCGCGCAGCATGCGCGCGTAATACGTGAACGACGGCGAAAAGACGAAGATGCCGATGGCGAACAGCCAGCCGGCAGCGCCGAGCCACCGTCGCCAGAAGAACGTCAACGCCACCAGAGCCACGCCGAACGCGGCGGGCACGGCGCGCGCCGTCCATTCGGTGGCGCCGAAGAGCCAAAAGCTGCCCGCGACCGACAGGAACTGGAAAGGGCCGTGCAGGAGAGGGTTGTACTTGTAGAGCTGGCCGTGGAACGAGTCCCAGGCAAACTTCGCGTGCATGCTCTCGTCGTGGTGCATCGCGCGCACACCGAGCTCGAAAAAGCGAGTGAGCACGAGCGCGACGGCAAGGAGGCCGAGCAGCGCCGCCTGCCAGTAGGTCAGCCCGAAGAGCCAGCGCCGGCTGAGCCACTCGCCGAGCGAGGGCTCGTCTTCGTGCAGTGCCGCCGGCGTGGCCTCGACCGGTGGAGTGGAGCGGGCCGCGGCGGGAGCGGGTCTAATGCCCGCTGCGCCGTCCACCGCCCGTACGGGCGTGACCGGACGCGCCGCGCCACCGGTGCCAAGGTCGACCTGCGGGTCGCTCGCCGCGCCCGCTCGCAGAGCCGTGGCGCCGCGGGCGGCGCGAGGTAGGCGCTTCTGGCCGGTTGGACCGCTTGCCCCGGCCGGCTCGAAGTGCTCGTCTCCGCCGTCGAGGCCGTTCTCGGGCGGCGCTCCGGGTGTAAGGTCGAGTGCGTCGTAGTCCGGCTCCGCCGGCGCCGGCGGCGGCCGGTCGCTTCTCTGTTGCCGGCCCGGTGGTCTCTCAATCGACACGACAGATTCCCTCTGCTTGGATCAACAGACGGTAGACGCAGGACAAGCGACGAAAGGCATCAGTCCGCAGCATTCGTCGTTCGTCATTCGTCATCCGTCTCGGCCATGGCAGCGCTGAGCGCGTGACCAATGCTACTTAGAACGGCTGGGAACGGCGGCGATCACCTCGTAGATGGTTACGCCGTCCTGCTGATAGACCGGTCGCAGCTCGCTCATCTGATCGAGCTTCGCCAGCCCGGCAGCGGCATAGTAGGCTTTTTCGAGATCGCCCACATAAATGTATCGCACCTGGTACCTCTCCAGAAGCGGTAGCACCCGTCTAGGGGACGGATCGTTGAACATCGTCTGCACGTCACGCAGGCGCTGGTCGACTTGCGGTGCAAAGGTACCGCGTTGCTGGACCTGGTGCCAGCGCCAGCCGAGCACCGCGGGCAGGCCGGTGTACTTGGCGATGCGCGAGCCCCAGCGATACTCGGGCACCGATGCTTCGAGAACGACCGGTGAGCCTGGTACGTTGGTCAGCAGCCAGCCAATCGCGTCGTATTCGGCGGACGCGCGCAGGTGCGCGCCGCCCGGGTTGGCCGCCGCGACCTCGCTGCTGCCGTCGACGATCGTTGCGTAGCGCATGTACGCCATCCCGTCGAGGGCTGGCGGCAGCGGGTGGAACCGGTCGGTCAGGCGCGCCGGTGTGCCGCCAAGCGGGAAGGCCAGCGCGGCGAGCAGAAGCGCGGCGGCGGCGGCGAGCCAGGCCCAATGGTACCAGGGCATGTTCCCCTCACCCCCCAATCCCCTCTCCCACACGGGGAGAGGGGGAGAAGTGGGACCCTCTCCCAGATGGAGAGGGAGCTTCTCCCCAGTCCCTGCCGCCTGCCCACCGCCTGCTGACCGCTGACCGCTGACCGCTGACCGCTCCTCGATCCCATCGCCGTCGCCTACGCCGGCGGCGATGGGGTCGTCGAAGAGGAGGCCACGATGCGCCGCCGGCGTCGGAGCGTAGGCGACGGCAGGCTGGGCGGCGGCGCGGGAGGCAAAGATGCGGTCTACCGCCCACGCGAGGGCGGCGGCGGAGACGAGGCCCCACATGACCCACACCTGGAGGTAGAACTTGAAGACGGTGTTCATCCGGCCGATATCGCCCTGCAGCGTGAAGAACTCGACGAAGATGCCGATGGCGAAGCCGGTCGCGGCCAGGAGCGAGGCGAAGAGCAGCGAGGGCGAGTCGCGCCGTTCCCACGAGGCGACGATGGTGGCAGCGAGCATCGCGGAGAGGAAGGCGATGAGCGGCAGGCCGCGCAGCCAGAAGGCGACCACGACGGCGACGGCGACGGCGAGGACGACGGCGTATCCGGCCGCCGGCCACCGTCGATTGCGCACGAGGAGACGCTCGATCGTGCTGAACCGTTCCCAATCGCCGAGCCACCGCCATCGGGCGCGCAGGTAGCGCCCCCAGCCGGTCCGGCGCCAGGCGGGCACACCCAGGAGCAGCACGAACGTCCCCAGCAGGAAAATGAAGACGCCGTGGATGATCAGGTAGTGGTCGAGCCGCGACTTGTCGGTCGTCCACGGTGTGACCGCGGTGTAGAACGTGAGGAAGTAGTTCCAGAACGGTCGGTAGAACGCCTTGGCCAGGAGGAAGATGGCTGCTGCCGAGGCGCTGGCGCGCGCCAGCCCGGCGAGAGTCAGCCCACGCTGCGCGGTGAACTCGGCGATCACGAACGTGGCGGCCGCCAGCAGCAGATACGTGGGGAACTCCCAGGTGTTGATGACGTAGAGCGCACCGGCGAGCCACGCGGTAAACAGGATCTCGCCAACGCGCCCCCAGCCAATGGTGCGCCAGAGCCACCGGACGGGCGACTCCTTAAGCGCACCGGACTGCCCCTTGCCAGAAACTTCCCACACCGCACTATCCGTCTCCGTCCGCGTCAGTTGCGCATCAGCGGCTCCATTCCCCGGATACTGAGCGCTGACCGCTGACCGCCGACCGCTGAAAGCTAGGTTAAGCAGCCAGCCGAGGGTGACGACCTGGAACGGAATCGAGATGAGGTGGGCGTGGAGGTCGGCGAACAGGAACGTCCAGAAGGGGAACTCGTTGATCGTGTTGTTCGGTATGACGCGGGACGAGCGCCAGAAATCGAACGGCTCGAGCGGACGGCCGCCGAAGAGCACGGCGAAGATGCCGCCGACGACGCCGCCGAGACTCGGCCCGCCGGCGACCGGTCCCTGCGCCGCGCGGGCGAGGCGCTCGAGCAACTGCAGTAAGCCGTCGAGGTTGCCGGCGAATGCGACCAGGACGAAGCCGGCGACACCGGCGGCGAGGGCGGGCCTGAAGCCGAAACGTGGCTGGCCACCGAGGCGCGCGAGGTTGTAGGCGAACGAGAAGCAGCCGGCGGCGGTGAGCGCGTAGAGCGCGGGGATGGCGAGGTTGAAGGCGATCGACGGCATCGTGCCGGTGAGCTTGGTCAGCGCGGCGACGAGGACGTAGCCGAAGTAGTAGTAGTTCAGGTAGCCGCCGGCGAACCAGGGGTCATACGGCGGGAAGTAGGCCGTCTTGATCACGGCGTTGAGGTACGAGAACTCCATCGGCTTTTCGCCGCCGCGCGCCGGGTGCCACAGATCGGGATTGGCCATCCGGATCAAGACGAAGAGGATGTAGGCGAAGAGGTAGACGGCCTCGATCGCGAGCACCAAACGAGCGTGGGCGCGCACCCACGCCAGCCACGCCGCGCCCCAGCGGCGGAGCGCCAGGCCGCTGGCCACGGCGAGCGCCGCGAAGGCGATGAGGAGCGTCAGGCGCGTCCAGGGCAGGAGCCGGAACCCGGCGAGCGACCACGCCAGCCACGAGACGCCGAGCAGTCCCAGCGCCTTCGAGACGCCGTAGCCGCGGTCGGGCACGCGGGCGAAGAGCCGCCAGATGATCGGCGCTGCCAGCAGCCCGAGCGCCTGGAGCGCGAGCCACCAGGTGAGCGGCGCGAGCGTGTTCTGCCAGCCCTCGAGGCGGAACGACTCGGACCAGGTGCCGCCGG
>JACQGX010000076.1 GCA_016199265.1 Chloroflexota bacterium
GAGCACATTTTGATCGGGCAGCGTAGCGGCGCCCTCACCCCAACCCTCTTCCCCTAAACCAAAGCCAAGGTGGAACCCGCGGGGATCCTCACTTTGCACTTTGCAGTTTGCACTTGGTTTAGGAGAGGGGATTTGAGCCGAAGCGAGAGGAGGCGACTGAGCACACGTATGGAAGCGCAGTTATTAGAGGTTGGAGCAGTCGGCACGGCGGCTGCGGGTGCGGCCGCGGTCGCGGCGGGCGCATACCATGCGCTCCGCTGGCAGCTCATCAATCGACGCATCCGGCGCTTCGTCGCCGGCGACCGACCCGCCGTTCCGGTGCCGCTCTCGCCATCGGCGGGGGCGGAGCGAGCCGACGCCGGCACCCAGTTTGCCGCCAGTCTCAACCGCAGGCTGACGCGCTCGTCGCTCGGGGCAACGGCGCAGCTCTCTATCACCCGTGCGGGGCTGGCGCTGAAGCCCTCGGAGCTCATCCTCTTACAGATAGCGGCGGCGTGTGCCGCGGCGATACTCGGCTTCTTGCTCCTGCCCCGCGTGCCCGACGCGCTCCGCTTCGCGATCGCGGCGGGGGTCGGGCTGCTGGGTTTCCTGGCACCACTATTCGCCCTCCACCAGCGCGCGCGCAGCCGCCAGAAACAGTTCGAGAAGCAATTGCCGCCGGCCATCGACTCGATGGCCGGCACGCTCCAGGCCGGCTCGACCTTGCCGCAGGCGATGGAGATCATTGCGCGGGAGATGCACCCGCCCATTTCGAGGGAGTTTCGACGCGTGCTGCGCGAGGTCGAGCTGGGGCTCTCGTTCACCGATGCCCTGGCCAACCTCGTCCATCGCCTGCCGAGCTCCGACCTGCTGCTCGTGACGAGCGCGATCTCGATTCAGAACCGAGTTGGGGGAGACCTCGCCGAGATCCTCCGCTCGATCGCCCACACCGTTCGCGAGCGGCTGCGTATCCGCGGGGAGATCAACGTGCTCACCGCGCAAGGACGGTATTCGGCCTACATCATCACGGCGCTGCCCATCCTGCTCTTCTTGTACCTGTACTTCACGAAGTACGACTACATCGCGCAGTTATTCCTGCCCGGCCTCCCGCGCATGCTGCTGATTGGTGGCATCGCCGGCATCGCCTTGGGCTACTTCTCGATGAAAAAGATTGTGGCGATCGATGTCTAGCACCCTGTTTGAATCATCCCATGTACTCGGGCTGCTCGGCGGCTCGGACGACCTATTGATCGTGCTCGCGCCGTTGTGCGCCGCTTTGGCCGTCGCGTGTCTGGCATACGGCGTGCACCTCTGGGCGGCGCGCGTCCGCCTGGCCGGCCGGATCGAAGCATTCGTGTCGCTGGAGGCGGTGATGCCCCGCAGCGCGTTCGACGAGCCGTCGTTCCAGGTGCGCGCCGTCGCGCCGGTCGTGCAGGCGCTGGGGCAGTTCGCCAAGAGCCTGCTGCCCGACCGGCAGGTCGAGCGCATCCGCAAGAACCTCATGGTGGCCGGCATGCCGATGAGCCGGCACCTGACGCAGTTCCTGGCGGCGCAGATGGCGCTCGCCGCCGTCGTGGCGGCGGGACTCGTCCTCTACCTCTGGAGTGATGATGCCCCACTGCTCAGGATCGTGGTAGCGGGAATCGTCGGTGCGGTGCTGGGATACTACCTCCCCATCATCTGGCTGGGGCGGCGCATGGCGCAGCGCCAATTGGCGGTGCTGCGCGCGCTGCCGGACGCGCTCGATCTGCTCTCGATCAGCGTCAGCGCGGGGTTGGGGTTCGACGGCGCGCTGATGGAAGTCGTGCGGCGGTGGCGGAACCCACTGACGCAGGAGCTCGCGGCGGTGCTGCGAGACATGAAGTTGGGCACGAGCCGGCGAGATGCGCTGCGCGCGTTTGCCACGCGCACCCGCCTCGACGAGGTGACGAACTTCGTCGCCGCCGTCGTGCAGGCGGACGAGCTGGGCGCGCCGATGCGCGAGGTGCTGCTGATTCAGGCCGAGCAGATGCGCATTCACCGCCGGCAGCGTGCCGAGGAGCTGGCCCGCAAGGCCGTAATCAAGATGTTGATCCCGATGGTCATGTTCATCTTTCCCGCGATGTTCATCGTCATCCTCGGGCCGGCAGTACCGGGACTAATGACATTCATGGGGTAGGCGGTTGAGGGCCAGCGATCGATCACGTTCGGCAGGCTCAGGCCCGGCTCTGCGGCAGGCCTGATGCGGGCCTGCCGGCGACCGGCGACGAAAGTGACATTTGCGGGTGCGACGAAAGCAATGAGAGCGACGAGAGCGACGAATTGGCAGGTCACAGGCGCGCGGCACCGCGCCGAGCGGGGGCAGGCGGTGGTCGAGTTCGCGCTGATCGTGCCGGTGCTGGCCTTCCTTGCCCTCGGGCTCCTCGACTTCGGGCGCATCTTCTACAGCTACATGGCCGTCATCAACGCGGCGCGGGAGGGCGCGCGGTTCTGCGCGCTCAATCCCAACGCGAGTGACGCCGAGCTCGCCAAGCGTGTGACAGACAGCAACGTCGGCGAGCTCGGCCAGCCTTTCCAAGAGTGGGTCGCAAGCGGACGCGTGCAGATCGCCGCGTGGGTCACGCCCGCGGGAACGGTACCGTCGGGTGCTGGCTCGACCGCGTGTCCGATGTCCGGCGAGGGGGATCAGGTCACGGTCCGGGTGACCGTCGACTTCAAACCGGTGACGCCGTTCATCAGCAACATCACCGGCAACCCGAAGCCCGTCTCGGCCACGGCCGTGATGACGGCGCCGCCGGCGTAGGGCGGCAGTCAGCAGTCAGCAGCAAAGCGGATAGGCGGATGATGGACGACATGCGGCGAAATAGTGTGCAGCGAATCGAGCGTGACAAACGCGGCCAGGGGATGGTCGAGTTCGCGCTGATTCTGGTCCCGTTCTTTCTGCTGGTGCTGGGGATATTCGACCTCGGACGGGGCATCTACCAGCAGCACCTGCTGAGCAACGCCGCGCGCGAGGCCGCCCGGGCTGGCAATACCGGGCGCTCGCCGGTCGAGGTGTGCGAGATTGCCGCGCGCAAGTCGTTCGTGCCCAACATGCCCAAGCCGGCCGGCTGCACCGAATACGGCGGCGGCAAAAAGGCGAGGCTCGACCTGCTGGGCCTGAAGGTCAGAGTGGACAGCGGCGAGGCAGGAGACGTAAATGATCCCGTAAAGGTCGAGCTGACGTACCAGTTCAAGCTCGTCACGCCGTTCATCGCCGACCTTATTGGGAGCGGGACGACCCTCAGCGCGTCGTCAAACATGTACGTCGAGTACTCGGTGCCAACGCCCAATCCGCTGATGCCGACGCCGACGCCGAACATGACGCCAACGCCGATGCCGACCGCGACGGCCACGCCAACGGCAACGCCGGTACCGAGCATGTGCAGCCTGACGACAACGGTGCCCAGGCTGAACAAGAAGAGAGGCTACTACTACACGATTACGACTCAGGCTTCGGGCACCATCTCGGCCAGTTGGACGCTGCCGGGCAGCTTCGAGGCCACGCTGGCCATCTACGCCGGTACGCCGCTCGGAGCCGGATCAGGTGAAAGCAGCAGTGCGCCTCCTCCCGGGGCGCTCGCTTCAGACACCCGGATCAGCTCCAGCTTCAGCACCGCCACCGGCATACTGCCCGCGGGACAGTACACCGTGTACTTCTACAACGGAAACACTGCCAACTTAAACAGCACGACCACTGGAAATGTGAACTACATGAAGTCAGGCTGCCCGTAGGTGTCGGCTAGTTGAAACTTGAGCCACGACGTTGTGGCGGACCGGAACTCGCAACGCGTGTGCAGCCTGGAGTATCGCGTAAGGGGATGATGATGAGCAGTGCATCGACTCAGAAGGCGGCGAGGATCGGGACGGGCCAATCCGGCCAGGCGCTGGTGCTGTTCGCCGTGATGATCATGGCGACTATGGGGATGCTCGCGCTGGGAATCGACCTGGCGCTGGTCGTCGGCGGCCAGCGCCGCTTCGACCAGAACGGCGCTGATGCGGCCGCGATGGCCGTAGGACAGCGGTTGGCCAAGCAGGCATACTTGTCGAACTCCGACAACCTCGTCCATTTCAGCGCCGCCGATGAGTACGTGTACGGGCTCGTGCGCCGGTACGCCGGCCTGCGCCCTGGCACCACCGATTGGGCCTCGTCCGACTCGACCGGCATCAACCAGAGTGTGGGGCTGACGACGCGCGCCAAGCTAGCGGCTACGCTGGAGTATTGGGGCACTAACGAATGGGGCGCGACGTGGTGCTACTCGCCCACGGGGCCGCGGCCGCTGCGTAATCCACCGCCAGGAATATGCACACTGGACGAGCGCGTCGACCCTGTAACCGGCGATGTGGTCAAGTACGTGCCCGTGCCGTCGCCGGTGCTGCCGTTTAAGGTACGGGTGACGGTAAGCTCGACCGTTAACGGCTACTTCTCCCGGGCGATCGGTATCGGCGACGGCGGTCCGGATGCCCCTCTGCTCACCGACTCCGGCGCCGCCGCGTGCATCCGTCCGCAGCGGGGGACGGAGACCGGTTCGACCTGGACGTGGACGCCGCTGACACTTGCCGAGGCGCCCGGTAGGACGACGTGTGCCCACGCCGTGGTGGTGATCGCCGGCCAACGGGTTAGCAGCCTCATGCCACCACTCCTCCCGATCACCGTCAACGACTGTCACATCGGCACATCGGACGGCGCACCGTACGACCTGTGGGAGGCCAACCCGAGAGACTACTGCGCACCGGGCAACCCGCCCACCGGCTCATTCAAGCAAATGCTCGACTTTTCCGATGAACCGACGTGGTGCAATGGCGACGCCGCCACCAACTACGACTACATCTACGGCGCCTTCACGCCGCCGGAGGCAGAGTGCGGCGGCACCGACAGCACTTGGAACCGGGGAGGCTACGAACACGACGCACTGCACCCGGGTGGCGAGAATGTCGTGGCGGATGTCACGTACTGGGTCAGCCGAGGCGGCTATCCCGGGAAGGTGCGCCCGGATTCGTGTCTTACAGAGGCTAATGGCAAGTGCCTCGTGTACAACACCGACGGCAATTGGTTCCCGACGTACGTCGACTCGAGCCCTGACCAGAGCGGTAACCATGGGAACGAAATCGCCAAGGGCTTCTACTGCCAGACGAACCAGGTGACCGACGGCGGGAACGGCTGCGACCCAAGCGTCAACCCGACCGGCACGTACTTTTTTGCGAAGAATGAGTTGATTGGGAAGCCGAATGGTTCGGGGCGCGTGATATGTCCGGACGACGTAGGAGAGGTCCATGGCTACGGCTGCCGAGACGTGAGCATTCTCACCTGGCGCGATCCCCAAGCGAACAGCGCAGGCGTCTGGGTGTACCAGGCAGGAGATCCGCAGCGCGTGCGCGGCCGGCGTCTGTTCCGTTTCCGCCTGTACTGCGAGTACGACGGCAACGGCAACTGCACCAAGCCGCCGAGCTACTACACCTCCGACAGCTCGTCGATTGTCGGTCGGTTCTATAGCCAGTTTGAGGAGGGACCGTCGACCAACGGCCCCGTCTCGCCGGAAGCGAATACGGCGAATTTCGAGCGCTAGCGGCGCCGATCATACACGCACGCCGGCTCTGGAAGCCGCTCTGGAAGCCGGTCTGCGGTGGCACGTTCGACTGCCGGCCTTCTCTTTCGGTTTGTTCACCAACTGCGGCAAAGCTGTCTTACGTTCGCAACGTAGCTCCGCCCCGGCTTTCGTAGTGTTTGAGTTGGAAGCAAAGCAGTGCGCCAGGGGAAGCCCTCGTTGCCGGCGCTCGCCAGGTCATACCGCGGCGGCCGGAGGGAATCCCACGCGTTGCGCCAAGCACACGCGATGACCGACGACCGACATGATGGGCAAACAAGCAACCAACCAAACGTCACGTAGCAGGCGTCCTCTGTGGCGCCGCCTCGGGCGCCGCGCAGATGGCGGGCAGGCGATTGTCGAGCTCGCGCTCATCCTGCCGGTGTTCGTCATGCTCGCCTTCGGCCTGGTCGACTTCGGGCGCATCTTCTACACCTACCAAGCGCTGGTCAACGCGGCGCGCGAGGGGGCGCGCTACTGCGCGCAAAACGCCGACGGGGCCAGCACACCGGCGGGCGCGGTGGCGGCGGAGCTCGACGGACGGATCACGACCGACGCGATCACCGTCCGGCTGGAGCCGGCGGGCGCCTGGGGCGCGCCGTGCCCGAACGTGGCGGCAAACCCCGACAGCAGCGCGGCCGTGACCGTGCGCGTGACGGCGACGTTCACGCCAATCACGCCGTTCGTCGACCGATTCATGCGCGATCCGAGCACAGGCAATCTTAGGAAGGTGGCGGCAAGCGCCGTGATGCCGGTGTGGAACTAGGCCGAGCGGAAATGGGCAAGGCACGAGTGATGTGGCACAGCGAACGACCAAGTACTAAACCAAAGCCAGGGTGGAATCCGCAGGCCGCCTCACTTTGCACTTTGCACTTTGCACTTTGCCCTTGGTTGAACCAGCGCGGCCAGGGCATGGTCGAGTTTGCGCTGATCCTGGTGCCGTTCATCCTCCTGGTGCTCGGGGTCTTCGACTTCGGGCGCTCGGTCTACCAGCACAACATGCTCAGCAACGCGGCGCGCGAGGCGACGCGGGCGGGCATCACCGGTCGCTCGGCCAAGGAGGTCTGCGAAATCGCGGTGCGCAAGTCGTTCGTGCCGTACGCGTCGCAGAACCCAACGTGTACGTCGGCGGGCGAGTTTGACTGGCCATCCGCCGCCGATCCGGATCTGCAGGTGCGGGTGGAGCCGGGAGACCTGGACGCCGGCACGCCCATTCACGTGACCATCACACACCGCTTCAAGGCGATCACGCCGCTCATCGACCGGTTCATTAACAGCGCGCAGCGCCTGAGGGCGTCGTCGAAGATGGGCATGGAGGAGGTCTTTCCGACGCCCAACCCACTGACGCCGAGCCCGACGCCAAAAGCGACCTATGTGCCGCCGACGCCGACGAACACGCCGACGATCGGGCCGTCGCCGACGGCGACGAACACGCCGACGGCGACAGCCACGCCGATGCCCTGCACGATCAACGCCACCGTTACGGTGTCCACCGCCTCCGGCGTCTACGGCGGCACGCTCTCGGAATTGCGTGCCAACATCTCGCCGTCGCAATCGAACCTATGGGTGGACTTCTATCTCAATGGCACATCCGTCGGCGCCGACAGAACGACCGGCAGCGGCGTGGCCAAGCTGACCAATGTGCGTCTGCCGTCGTCGATCGCGGTCGGCTCGTACCCAACCGGCATCACCGCTAGATTGCGCCGAGACGGCAGCTACTGCGAGGCATGGGGAGAAGGAGCGCTCACGGTCACTCAGGCCGGCACCACCACCGCGCCGGTCAACCAGGCAGCGCTGCTCCC
This sequence comes from Chloroflexota bacterium, assembly GCA_016199265.1. Taxonomy (GTDB): domain Bacteria; phylum Chloroflexota; class UBA11872; order UBA12225; family UBA12225; genus JACQGX01. The sequence goes on from JACQGX010000076.1 coordinate 7,385, forward strand.
CGAATCGGGCTCGGTCACCGTCACGCTGACGGCCAACGTCACCGCCAACAGCCCGTCGATCGCCGTCGTGAACGACGAAGGCACCGTGACGTTCACCGTGCCGGGCATCGGCGGTCCAGTAACGAGTGGCACGGTAATCAACGGCGTGGCCACCGCGACGTTGACCATTCCGGCCGGCACGAGCCCGGGCAACTACACCATCCAGGCGCAGTACACCGGCGGGACGAACTTCGCCGCCAGCGCGGTCGCGGGAACTGCCACGTTGAGCGTGCGGTGGAGCACCACCCTCGAGGTCCTCACCTCGATCACCGCGGTCTACGGCGATCCGGCCGCGCACGAGCTCAGGGCCAAGCTGACTCACGGCACCACGCCGGTGGCGGGCAAGACCATTCAGTTCACGTTCAACGGCAGCGCGCTGTGCAACGCTCCGAGTAAGCCGTCGTGTCCCACGACAGATGCGTCCGGCGAGCCGGGCGTAGCAACACTCTCGAACGTCAGCATCGTCGGCATCAATGCCGGCTCGTACCCCAGCGGCATCGGTGCGAGCTTTGCCGGCGACGCGTCCTACGCCGTCTCGAGCGGCACGAACAGTCTCACCATCGCCAAGGCAGACACTGCGACCGACGCCGGCAACGCCACCACAGTCTACGGCTCGACGAGCGTCACGCTGACCGCCGGCGTAACGCCGCTCGGCCCGTCGACGGCGACGGTCACCGGCGGCACGGTCGAGTTCACCGTCGTCGACGGGCTGATCATCTGCGAGGCCACGGGAACGGTCACGAACGGCACCGCGACGGCGACGTGCATCACCAGCGGCGCCGAGTTGGGCACTTACCAGATCCAGGCGCGCTACGTCGGCGGGTCCAACCACTACCCGAGTGACGATCCAACCCCCGGCACGCTCACGATCACCAAGGCGAATACGACTACCACAGTGGTCGACCGGTCGGTCACCTACGGCACGAGCAGCATCACGTTGACGGCCAACGTAACGGCGGACGCGCCGTCGATTGCCGTAGTCGACGAGGGGACGGTGACGTTCACGGTGAAGCAGGGCACGAACCCGGTTGGCAGCGCGGGCCCGGTGAGCGTCGTCGAAGGTGTCGCCACCACGACCTTCGATCTGACCGGCCTTCTGCCGGCGCCCTACACGATCGAAGCCACCTACAGCGGCGGCACCCACTTCAACGGCAGCGACGGCACGGGCACCCTCCTGCTCAACAAGCGGGCCACCAGCCTGGCGGTCTCGGCGGTCACCCACACCTACGGCGATCCGTCGACGGTCACGCTGACCGCGACGCTGACCTCCAGCGGCACGCCGGTCGACGGCAAGACGATCAGCTTCACGCTCAACGGCGTCGCCGCCGGTACCGCGACGACCGACGCCTCGGGCGTGGCAACGCTCCCGAACGTCAGTCTCACCGGCATCAACACCGGAGCGTACGGGAGCGGCATCCAGGCGGCGTTTGCCGGCGATCAGATCTACGCCGGCTTGACCGGCACCAACAGCCTGACCATCGCCAAGGCGAACACGACGACCACGACGGCAAACATGACGGTGCCGTACGGAGCGACGATCACGCTGACGGCCAACGTCACGGCCAACAGCCCGTCGACGGCGCCGGTCAACGAAGGCACCGTCCGGTTCCGGGTGAGGAATGGCGGCACGGTGATCTGCGACGTGCGCAATGTGAGCGTCAGCGGCGGCGTGGCGAGCGCGAGCTGCAACATCGGCACGGCGGCGGTGGGCAGCACTTGGACGCTTCAGGCGGACTACAGCGGCGGGACCAACTTCAACTCCAGCAGCGGCACCGCGACGCTGACGGTGACGAAGGCGAACACGACGACAACGCCCGCCGACAAGACGGCGACGCTGGCGGCAAGCGGCCCGACGAGTGTCACGCTGACGGCGACGGTGACGGCAGACAGCCCGTCGACCGCAACCGTCACCCAAGGCACCGTCATGTTTACCGTCAAGTCGGGCACGACGACGATCGGCAGCCCGGTCACGGGCACTGTGACCGACGGCGCGGTGAGCGTAACGTACAGCCTGCCCGCCGGCACGGCGGCCGGCACCTATACCATCGAGGCCGACTATTCGGGCGGGACGAACTTCAATACCAGCAGCGACACGGCGACGCTGACGGTCGACCGGCGTACGACGAGCTTGAGCGTGGCGGCCGCCGGCGGCACCTACGGCGGCACGACGACGCTCTCGGCGACGCTGACATCCGGTGGCACCGGCTTGAGCGGAAAGACGATCAGCTTCACGCTCAACGGCACCACCGTGGGGAGCGCGACCACCAACGCATCGGGCGTGGCAACGCTGGCGAACGTTAGCCTCGCCGGCATCGCCGCCGGCACGTATCCCACCGGCGCCGGTGCGAGCTTTGCCGGCGACGCGATCTACGACACCGCGAGCGGCAGCAACAGCCTGACGGTCGACGCCGCCGGCACGGCCACGACGGCGAACGACGCGACCGGAACGTCGGGCTCGAACGTCACACTCAGCACGACGGTGACGTCTGCGACGGGCGCGACGGTGAGCGAAGGAACGGTGACGTTCACGGTATCGCAGGGGATGACGACGGTCGGCACTGCCGGCCCGGCCGCCGTCGCTGCCGGCACCGCGAGCGCGGATTTCTCGCTCGCGGGTGTGCCCGCCGGCAGCTACACGATTACCGCCGACTTCTCGGGCTCGACCAACTTCACCGCGAGCTCGGGGACGGCAACGCTGACCGTCAATACGCAAGCCACGAGCCTGGGCACTGCCTCGGCAGCGGGCACCTTCGGCGGCACGGCGACGCTGTCGGCGACCTTGACGGCAAACGGGACGCCACTTGCCGGCTACGTCGTGGACTTCACCCTCAACGGCACTCCAGCCGGCAACGCGACGACCGACGCCTCCGGCGTGGCGACGCTCTCGAACGTAAGCCTGGCCGGTATCGACGCCGGGATGTATCCGAGCGGCGTCGGCGCCGGCTTCGCGGGCGATCCTTTCTATACCCCCAGCAGCGGCACCAACGCGCTGACCGTGAGCCAGGCCGCGGCGACGATCGCGTTCGACGCGGCGACGCTGAGCCAGGCGTACGACGGCACGCCGAAGGCGGTGACGGCGACCACCACTCCGGCGGGGCTGAGCTACTCGGTCACCTACGACGGCTCGCCGGCCGCGCCGACGAACGCCGGCAGCTACTCCGTCGTGGCGACGATCACCGACCCCAACTACTCCGGCAGCACGAGCGGGACGTTGGCCATCGCCAAGGCCGACCAGACGATCGGCTTCGGGCCGCTGGCGAGCAAGACGTACGGCGATCCGCCGTTCGACGTGAGCGCGACGGCCTCCTCGGGGCTGCCATTGAGCTTCAGCGCGAGCGGCGACTGCACAATTTCGGGCACGACGGTGACGCTCACCGGCGCCGGGAGCTGCACGGTCACGGCGTCGCAGCCGGGCGACGCGAACTACAACGCCGCCCCGGACGTGGCGCAAAGCTTCACGATCAGCGCCGCAGCGGCGACGATCGCGCTCGACGCGGCGACGCTGAGCCAGTCGTACGACGGCACGCCGAAGGTGGTGACGGCGACGACAAACCCGGCGGGGCTGAGCTACTCGGTCACCTACGACGGCTCGACGGCGGCCCCGACGAACGCCGGCAGCTACGTGGTCGCCGCCACGATCACTGATCCCAACTACTCCGGTAGCACCAACGACACGCTGACGATCAGTAAGGCCAGCACGACGACGACGGCGACCAACACGACGGCGACTGCCGGGGCAACCAGTGTGACCCTGAGCGCAAACGTGACGTCGGCGGCGGGCACCGTGAACGAGGGCAGCGTGGGCTTTACCGTCGCCGACTCGCTGGGCAACACCGTCTGCTCGGCGTCGGGCATGGTCGTCTCCGGTGCGGCGAGCGCCGCCTGTGCTCCGGCGTCGCCGCTCGCGGCGGGCAGCTACACCATCACGGCAGCCTACGGCGGCAGCGCCAACTTTGCCGCCAGCTCCGGGACGGCCACACTGACGGTGAACGCGCAGAGCGCGAGCCTGAGCCCTGCCAGCGCGAGCGGCACCTACGGTGGCACGACGACGCTCAGTGCGACGCTGACCTCCGGCGCCTCGCCGCTGGCGGGCTACACCGTGAGCTTCACCCTCAACGGCGCCGGTGCCGGCAGCGCGATCACCGATGCGGCCGGTGTCGCCACGCTGGCGAACGCGAGCCTCGCCGGGATCGCCGCCGGCACGTACCCGAGCGGGCTGGGCGCCAGCTTCGCGGGCGATCCCTTCTACGCGGCGGCAAGCGGCACTAACACGCTGACCGTGAACCAAGCGGCGGCCACGATCGCGCTCGACGCGGCGACGCTATCGCCGGCCTACGACGGCACGCCGAAAACCGTCACGGCGACAACAAACCCGGCGGGGCTGAGCTACACGGTCACCTACGACGGCTCGCCGGCCGCGCCGGCCAACGCCGGCAGCTACTCCGTTGTGGCGACGATTACCGATCCGAACTACTCCGGCAGCGCCACCGGCACGCTCACCATCGCGCCGGCGAACACGACGACGGCACCGGACAACGCGACCGCCGCGTCCGGCGCGACGAGTATCACGCTAACCGCGAGTGTCACGTCAGGAGCGGGAACACTCAACGAGGGCGGCGTCGACTTCACAATAACCGACGCCAGCAATGCGACCGTGTGCACGGCCACGGGCACGGTAGTGAGCGGCGCGGCCAGCGCCGACTGCGTGCCCGCTGCCCCGTTCGTCGCGGGTACCTACACCATCACGGCAGCCTACGGCGGCAGCACCAACTTCAACAGCAGCAGCGGAATCGCCACCCTGACCGTGACCTAAACCAAATGCAAAGTGCAAAGTGCAAAGTGCAAAGTGCAAAGTGCAAAGTGCAAAGTGGCGATACCTGTGGGTTCCATCTTGGCTTCAGTTTAGAACCAAGAAAGGGCCAAAAGCTGATCGCCAAAAGCTGATCGCCAAAAGCTGATCGCCAAAAGCTGATCGCCAAAAGCTGATCGCCAAAAGCTGAAACCGCGGAGCGCAAACGAATGAACGAGAAGTTAAGCTATCGCAAGATGAACGTGAAACGAGGCGAGTCCGGCCAGGCGCTGGTGCTGTTCGCGGTCATGATGATGGCGATGATGGGCTTCCTGGCGCTGGGGATCGACCTCGCGCTCGTCGTCGGCGGCCAGCGCCGCTTCGACCAGAACGGCGCCGACGCCGCCGCGCTGGCGGCCGTCATGCTGATGGCGGGTTCGGTGGGCATGGTCCACGTCTACGATCCCACGACGCCAACCAACGATCCGCATGA
>JACQGX010000080.1 GCA_016199265.1 Chloroflexota bacterium
GGCATCCAGCGTGGCCGACGGCGCGGCGCTGCCGGGCGTGAACGCGGGACCGGCGGGACCTCCCAGCCGTCGTCCGCGAACTGGCCGAGTGGTGCACCACAGCGCAGCGCCGTCGCGCAACGCCGCTCGCGGCGCTGGTCGGGCAGGCCAGGGTCTGGCCAGGGCTCGATGGCCAGGTGGTCGACCCCGTGGCCGCGGCGGCGGCAACGCTGGCCGGGCGGGCACCGACGATGCGGTGTGGACGGTGCCGTCTGGCCCGGGTTGCCGTTGCCGTGAACTGACCGCTGCCGGTGAAGAACGATGCCGTAGCAATGACCAACGGTGTTGGCGGCGGTGGCGCTCCTGGAGGCGATGTATCGTCGTTCGTCTGACCCTCACCTGGAGATCTGATGACATGGCCCTGGCGAAAGCAGTCCGTCACTTGCTCGATACCCACGACGTCTGGTATGAGGAATGCAACGCGAGCACCGACTCGGGGATCTTCCAGGAGTTGTTGCGCGAAACCAGACAACCGTTCGTGCCCACGCTCAAGATCGGGGGTGCAGGCAATTGATCCGGCGGCGTAGGTGTCCTGTAGGAGCGTATCGAGATACGCCCGACCGCCGCCCCTGGGCGTATGTCGGTACGCCCCTACGGCCGGTGGCGGTCCCCGGAACTTCTGTGTGCACCCCAAGATCGGCGACGAATGGTTGCTCGACACCGACGCCAAAGAAGTGGCGCGGCGGTTGGGCCTACCGGCGCCCAGCCGCGTCTTACGGTAAATGCCAGCGAACGGGTGCGTCAGGTACGTGGCCCAGCAGCCGCCGATACTCATCGCACAAGCAAACGTCCCGACGGTCACCGTCGAGCAGATGCGCGAGGTCGACCGGCTGCCTGAGGAAGGGTGCGATGCGGCCGGCGGGCCGGCCACATCGTGCTGGCTCGGTGCGGGGCTCAGCCCTGCTTCTTCATGGGGACGCCGCAACAGATCGGGGCAGCCTGCCCCTGCGGCACGTCCTTGGTGCTGCCACAGGAGCTACACACGTATTTCTGCGTCTGGGGCTGGGGCACTGTCTGCTGACTCTGGGACATCGTGGCCTCCTAAGGAGTAGGTAGTGCGACCGATTCCGTCGGCCGCCCACTCCAATATCAGGGAGTCCGCGCCCTCCGTCAGTCAGAATGCTGACCAACTACGGCGACGCGCGATCTTCGCTGGTGGCGAAGGCCAGCAGATGGGTCAGGTCCGGGACGCGCAGGCGACCGCCGATCCGTTGCACGTAGCCGTACCAGACCAGCCGGCCGGCCAACGACGCGGCCCCGAGCGTCGGCCGGCCGAACCTGGCCGGCTGAGCCCGACTCGCAGCATCACGCCGGCAGCTCGCCCGTGGCAGTTGGCGGACCGACGTGACGGATGGGCTTGAGGTTCTCCGCGGCCGCCTTGACGCCTTCCGAGAACGTCGGATGGATGCAGATGCACTTGAGCACGGGATCGATCTTGCGCCCGGGCGCGTGCATGGCGATGAGCGCCTGGGGCAGCAGATCGGCGCCACCGTGCCCCAACACGTGAAAGCCGAGCACCTCGTCCGTGTCGGCGTCGACGATCCATTTCACGAAGCCCTTGGTATGTCCGGCCGCCCGCGCGCGCCCCACCTTCTGGAAGGGCTGCGTGCCCACCTTGATCCGCCGCCCCAATTCTTGCGCCCGCTGCTCGGTCAGCCCGACGGAGGCCACCTCCGGATCCGTGAAGACCGCGCCCGGCACGCGGGTCTCGTCCACCGCCACGTCTCTGCCGTCCAGCGCGCTGGCCACCGCCAGGTCGGCGGTATAGACGGCGAAGTGGGTGTACTGGGCGCGCCCCAGCACGTCGCCGATAGCCCAGATATTTGGCGCGGCCGTCCGGAGCGCCCGGTTGACCTTGATCCCGCCCCGCTCATCGGCAGATACGCCCGCCGCGTCCAGGCCCAACTCGGCTGGGTGGCGCGGGCGCCGGCCGGCAGCGAGCAGCAGGTGCGTCGCCGCGAAGCGCTCCTCGCGGCCGGCGATGTCGGCGTGCACGACCACCCGATCGCCGTTCTTGCCCTCCGCGCGCCGCGGGGTGGCGCCGGTGCGGATGTTCAGGCCCTCCTCGCGAAGGATCGTCTCCAATTCGCGGGAGACGTCCAGGTCCTCGCGCGGCAGCACCCGGTCGCGCCGCTGGAGCACCGTGACACGAGTGCCGAACCGCTGGAACATCTGCCCGAACTCCATGCCCTCCGGGCCGCCGCCGATGACGATCATCGACTCCGGCAACTGGGAGAGATCCATCACCGTCTCGTTGGTCAGGTAACCAGCCTCGCGTAGCCCGGGCAGGTCCGGGATCACCGGCGCGACGCCGGTGGCGACGATGATCTTCTCCGTCTCGAGGAGGCGCCCGTTCACACGCAAGCAGGTGCTGGACTCGAACTGTGCCCAGCCGCGGATGAGGCGTGGTCCTTGGCCGCTTTCGTATTCTTGCTCCAGGCGGCCGCGGATTTGGCCGACGATGGTGTTCTTGCGCGCGACGGCGCGGGGCCAGTCCGGCTCCAGCCCCGTGATGCGGAAGCCGTACTCGTCGCCGCGGCGCGCGGTGTGGATGGCTTCGGCGGACGCTACCAGCGCCTTGGTGGGGATGCACCCCACGTTGATTCAGGTCCCGCCGACCCGGCCACCCTCGATTACGGCGACCTTCGCTCCGCGGCCGGCCGCCTCATCGGCCGCGTTCAGACCGCCCATGCCGGCGCCGATCACCACCACGTCAAAGCGCTCGTTGGCCATCGAGTTCAGCGCTCCTTTCTCCGCGACGCGCTACACCGTCTCCGGTTATGCCACTACCCCGGAGTATTCACCGCTCCTGGGCTGTGCCTGAGCGCATCCCCTTCGGCTGCGCTCAGGGCTGCGCTCAGGGCAGGCTCTTCGACAGGCTCAGGATGAGCGGATAGTGCGTGAATAGTCCGGGCGACGCCCCACGCGTAGAGTTGCTTACTACTGCAACGACACGTCGATCTGGTAGAGCGCCGCAAAGATTTGATCCGGGAAGTGTCGTTGCGTTATTACGTGGCCGGCGCGGCGTTTGGCACGAATCGCACCGGCAGGCTCAGACTGAATGAAGTGGACGAGTCCGGTTGATCGGCTCCTGGGCGGCCGTCGCCAGGCAGGCGCACCGTGGCCTGGACCACGAAATCGTCCCGTCGCCGCGCGGCGGTGACGCTCGCGCGCAGCACGACTCTCCCTGCCGGTGTTGCCCTTGTGGCCCCTGCGGCCGTTTCCTGCGCGGCGGCCACGGGTGCCACCGCGGCCACCGGGCCGAACTCGATCCCCTCGACGGGCGCCAGCGCGACCTCGACCGCGGCGGGGTCCGCTAACAGGCCCCTCGCAGCCGGCTGCTGGCCGGAGCGCAGTGCCACGACGAGCGTGAGGCTGTGTACCTGTCCCGGCCGTATCGTCCCAGCAGACAGCGTGGCCGTGGCGGTGACGCCATCCCGCTGGGCGGTGTCTACCGGCCGTCCGGCGCCAGAGAGGTCCGGCGCCACGCCGAAGGCGTCCTCGAGCAGCCGAGCCACGGAGTCGCGGCTGCGGTGGTCCGGGTAAAACGACTTGGCGAGAACCCGCCCGGCCTCGTCCAGCAGCAGCGTACCCGGATACGGCACGCCGTGCCAGGGATGCCCCGGCGGGATGTTGCTGTTGAGGAGGCCAAGCTGCCGGATGACGCGACTCTCGGCATCGGACAGGAGCGGATAGGCGACGTCGTAGCCTCGCGTCAGTTGCGCCAGGACCTCGACCGGGTCGTAGCTCACCGCGTAGGCGGCGATTCCGTGTCGCTCCAGCACCGGCTGGTATTCCTGCAGCTCCACGAGCTGTGTGCGGCAGAAGCCTCACCAGTCGGCGCTGCGGTGGAAGAGTACCCACGCCCGCCGCCCGCTGCGGTGGGCATGGAGATCGACGATGCGGCCGTGCTGGTCGGGCAAGACGATATCCGGAAGCACGCTCGACAGCGGTGGCCCGGGCGAAAACGTGTGGCCGGGTGCCACCATCGGGTCACCGGAGTTCTGCAGCTTAAGCACCATCTCTCGATTCCATCCTCAATCTACCGGCAGGATACCGAAAATAAGAGCCACCGGTGTAACGCAGCCGGCTGCCGATAGGCGGGCCGGGCGAAAAGACCTCGCCCGGCTCCACCACGGGCTCGCCCCCGTGGGGCAAAGCGTTTGCCGTGGCTAGAGTATGCATCTCCATCCTACCCCTGCTCCGCGGCCGGGAGGCATCGGGGAAAACCCTGATTCGCACAGACTCTGGTCTCTGGGGACATGGGGCGGCGAAGAGGTTGGGATGCTTCGCCGCTTCGCCGCCACCGGGTGCAGGCAAACGTTCCGGGGACCGCCACTGGCTGTAGGGGCGTATCGACATACGCCCAGGGGCGGCGGCCGGGCGTATGTCGATACGCCCCTACAGGACACCTACGCCGCCGGAACTTTTGCCTGCACTCGCCGCCCCATCACGCCGCGGCCTCGGTTGCCGGCCGCGGTGCGGGCCATTGCAGCCGCGCGCCGATGTTGAAGCGCGTGACCTCTTCCCAGAGCGCGACCACCCCCAGGATCTCGGCCAGCTCCGCGTCGCCCAGCCCCATCCGTCGCAGTGCGAGATTATGGGCGTTGATGCAGAAGTCACAGCCGTTGACGGCGGAGATGGCGAAGGCGATGATCTCCTTCGTTTTGGCGTCGATGTTCCGCGGCTCCATCACCGTGAAGATGTGCCGGCTTACCGATTCGAGGTACGCCGGGTCGTTGGCGAAGAGCCGATACAAGTCGGGCACATAGCCCCCATAGTGCTCCTTGACACGGGCAAATGCCTCCCGCACGCGCGGCTCGGCCTCGCGCTCCGACACCAGCTTCAGTATAGGCATGAACTGCCTCCCATAAGTAGATTAGTGCGTCCGGCGCCTCCGGCCGCCCACTCTTAGTGTCGCTGGGCCGGCGTCCGGTGTCGGTCAGTATGCTGACCAATGGGCACAGGCGTGAGGTCCTCGCCCGCCGCGAAGGCGCGCAGGCGGTCCAGGTCTGGGAGACGCAGGCGGCGGCCCGTCCGCTCCACGTGGCCGAGCTCCACCAGCCGGCCCAGTTCGGTGGTGAAAGTTTGGCGCGCCGTGCCCACCATGCTGGCCATGACCTGGTGGGTGAGGCCCTGGCCCAGCGCCACCGGCCCGACCGGCCCCACTGATCCGGCACGACCGCTGCCTTGCCCGCTGCCCTGGCGCGCCGCCAGCTCGACCAGGAGTCCGGCGATCCGCCGGGCGACGCTGCGGCCCGCCAGTTGCTCGACCTGGCCCTGGGCACGCATCGAGTGCTTGGCAATCAGACGCAGCGCCTCGATAGCGACCTCCGGGCGCTGGCGCATCAGTTCGACGAAGTCCTGGCCTCGCAGGCTGCAGACGTGCGCCGGCTCCAGCGCCTCGGCGCAGGTGCGCCGCACCTCGCCGGCCAGCACCTCCTCCCCGAAAACGTCACCGGCGTCGAGGAGAGCCAGTGTCACCTCGCGACCGTCCTCGCCCACGCGATACAGCCGCACTCGTCCGTATTTGAGCACGTAGACACGCTCGCCGGGCTCGTCCGCCAGGTAGATCAGGCTGTGGCGGGGGTAGTCCATCGCCACTGTGATCCGGTCCACCCAGCGGCGTAGGTCCTCGTCGCTCAAGCTGTGAAACAGCCGGTTCAGCTTCAGGTGCCAGAGCTTCGGAAGGTGTCCGCCGCCAGGGGGCCCGACCGGAGCAGTCAGCGCCCGCTGGTTCCCATCCAGCGCCATAGTGCCTCCTCTGCCACGACCGCCAGACGCCGGCGCCGCAGCCTACGCTGCCGGCCCTGCTGGGCCACGCGCCACGTCCCAATCTGAGAGACGACCGGTCTGCACGAGCCAGCGGGCGAACAGCAGCCGTCGCGTCGGCGGCTCTGGATACGGCCCGTCGAGGCCGGTAGCTTGCGCTTCCGTCGCTGTCGCGGCGGCGCAGGCGGCATCCGCTGCGCAGGCGGCGCGGGCCTGTTCCAACTCCCGCTCCGCTTGACGGTACGCCACCACGGCCCGGTCGAACTCCTCCAAGTCGCCCTCGTCGAAGAGGGCGGCCCGCCGGAGGGCCTGATACCGCTGCCAGGCCTGAAGCGACTTCAGTTCGGCGTCGAACAGACGCTGCCGGGCGTCGTTCCGTATGTCGTTCGTGTTCATCGCGCTCGCTCCTGGTCGATCACGCTGCTTCGACCGTAACCGTTCCGCCGCTCTCACCGCAGAGTCGCGGAGTCCGCAGAGTGACGCAGAGCGAAAGCAGATGGTTCACGTCTCGCTCCGCGCGTCTCGGCGCTCTCTGCGTCTCTGCGGTGAACGCTTACCTTCGACCTTCTCCTATGCGTGCGCGGCGACGCTCACGGGCGCACGAGCACCTGCGCGTGCGGGCGCCCAGGTGCTCACCAGCCCGACGGCGGCCCCCCACATCAAGTGACCGAGGAAGAACGCGGTGCCGTTCAGTCGAAGCATCGCCGGATCCAGCAGCGGCACGATCACGAGCCACATCACGACGAACACGAGCGCGCCGTAGACCATCCCGGCGATCGCCAGACCCAGCGTCCCCCGCACGAATCGCCGTGCCAGCAGCGCGAAGATGATGCCCAGGATGACGCTGTTCATCATGTGCCCCATCAGGCCGAGGACGATCGCCAGGGGCTCGATGGGCCCCAGGCCGGGGCCGCCCTGCGCGTCTTGTAAGTTGCGCAGCACGGTCGCCGCGATAAAGACCGGGGGCGCAAACAACCCCTGGCCGACGAAGGCCTCGACCACCATCTCCCACATCCCGATCACCAGACTCGCGATCAGGCCGCCCAGAACAAGTTTCATGACTTAATCCTCCCTTGGGTTGTGATTACGGCGGCGGCACCCGGGCTACCCGGCGTGTGAGACCCCAGAGGCTTGCGACCGAGGCCACGCGCCGATGGGGCCGAGTCCGCCGTCCTTCTGCTCTAACACGAAGGGGGGCGGGTTTATTCCCGCTCGCCATGAGCTCGCTGCGTGAGCTTCCCGGCGCGCGGGCTCCGTCGCCTCTGTCTCTCCGCCGGCAACGGAGGCGGTCACCGTGGCCAACGCCGCGCGCAGCCGCGCCAGTGTGACCGGCTTCGACAGAATACCGTCGACGTGGTCCGGACGTTCCCCGACGGCGGTCATCACGTCGCCGAAGCCGGTGAGCAGGAAGACCGGTATTGCCGGCGCCAGCCGCTTGATCGCCGCTGCCACCTGGTCGCCGCTCATGTCGGGCATCGCCCGATCGGTAATGACCGCGTCGAACCGTCCGGCATCAAAGCGCTCGATACCTTCACGCCCGCTGCCGGCCACCACCGCGGTATGGCCGTCGGTCTGCAAGTAGGCGGCGGTGGTCTGCCGGACCACCGGTTCGTCGTCGATCACCAGGACATGCAGCGGCCGCGGCGGCCGCCGTTCGGTCAGCGGTGGCGCGGTCGCCTTCTCCGGCGGACGCGCCTCGATCGGCAGGCAGAGTCGAACGGTGGTGCCGGCCCCCACCGCGCTTTCGATCGCGAGGTCACCACCGTGCCGCTCCACGATACCGTGCACCATCGCCAGGCCTAGACCCGTCCCTCGTTCGTCCTTGGTGCTGTAGAAGGGCTCGAGGCAGCGCTGACGCACTTCCTCGGTCATGCCGGCGCCATCGTCGACGACTTCGAGCACGACGTGCCCGCGACCGGCGCGGGTCCGGACGATGATAGTGCCGCCGTTGGACAGCGCGTCGACGGCGTTAAAGATCAGGTTGGTCAGCGCCTCGCGCAGCGCGGCTTCGTCACCCATCACGACCGGCACCGAATTGAGGGCGCTCCGAACGGCGATGATGCTGCCCGCCGCCTGCGCCTGGTCTTTCCACCGCGGCTGTGTGAGCGCGATCGCTTGTTCGACCAGGCGGTTCACGTCGACCGGGGCGAGCGGCTCTTCGGCTCTGCGCTGGCGATAGAACTGGCTCAGCCGCCGAACGACACTCGCGGCATCCTGTGCGCCGGTATGGATCAACTCAAGATACTGCCGCGTCCGGCCGTTGTCCGGCAGGGCGCCGGGGACGAGCATCAGCAGCTCGCTGAACCCCACCACCGGAGCCAGCGCATTATTCAGGTCATGCGCGACGCCGCTGGCCATTTCGCCGAGCGCTTGCAGCCGCTCTTGCTGGATCACCCGCTCCTGCGTCACCTTCAGGGCCTCGTGCGCCGCCTGCAGCTCGCGATAGAGCTGGGCGTTGGCGTGCGCCGTGGCGGTACTCTCCGCCAGCGCGGCCTCGAGTCGCCGGTGGTTGTCACGCAGCGACTCCTCCGCCCGCTTCCGTTCGGAGATGTCGCGGACCAACACCAGCAGGTACGACTGGCTGGCGAGCTCGAAACGCGAGGCCGACATTTCGGCGGGCAGCACCTGGCCGGTTCGCGTAAGGCAGGTGAGTTCGTCCGTCCACCCGTGGCCGTCGTGGGTCACCGACTGGGCAAACGTCATGAACCGGGGCATCTCAGCCGGATGTACTGCCGACACCGGCAGCGCGATCAGCTCCTCATTGCCGTAGCCCAGCAGCCGGCACGCCTGAGGGTTCACGTCGATGATCCGGTCGTTCGGTGGGTCGATGACGAAGATCGCGTCGTTCGAGTGCTGGAAAATGCTGCGAAAGCGCGCCTCGCTCTTCTTCAGCGCTTGGTGCTGCTGAGCCAGTTGCTTTGCCGCGCTGCGTACTACCGTAAACAGCACCGCGTAGAGCACGCCAAAACCGGCTATCACGCTGGCGACGATGAACTCCTGCATCTCGTGGATGTGCACCACGAGCGGCGGTGTGAGCAGCGCGGCGACTTCCTGCGGCGTCTGCGGGAAGGGAACCCCTGCCTGGCGCGCGGCATCGCCCAAGACGTAGGCCTCCACCTGCCACTCCATCAGCCACGCCGCGACGCCGCTAATCAGTATGGTCACCACGATGCTGAGCACCGTGAACCGGATGACCAACGATGATGCTCTGATCTTCATACTGCCAGGATATCACCCATCGGCCGCGTTTGCTGTAGATCCGATTACAGAACGTAACACGTTATACGATCTTTTGGACTGAACGGCGGCAGCGCGTCGCCGGCCGCTTGACGTAATGGCTGCTACTGCCCGGGACGGCCGGCGACGGTGCGGTGGAAACAAAGGTTCAAGGCCGACCGCCAGATGCCGCGCGCCTTGGACCTTGGACGTACGACGTTGGACTCGCTTTAGGCGCTCCCTGTAAGGTACCCTACCGACGCCGCGCGATGGCCGTGCCAGAATGGGGTGACCCAAGAGACCCAAGAAGGGGCCAGGGGACAGGTGTCGCAAATCCCACAGATTCCACGCATTGCACGGTGAAGAGTTGAAAGGACCGCTTGACGTCTACGTCGCCGCTCACTGCAGGGGCTGCGCCGAGGCACGGCGTCTCGCCGCCGCAGCCGCGGCACGCTTCCCGGAGATCGCCGTTCGCATCGTCGATCTCGACGGGGTCGGCGACCACAAGCGTCCGAACGGCGACAAAGGCGCCCCGCGGGAACCGATCGTGGCCATTCCAGCGTATGTCCTCGACGGAAGAGTGATTTCTCTCGGCAACCCCGCTCCGGAGGGGCTGTTCGCGGAGCTGGAAGTCCAGCTCGAGGTGGAGCAATGAGGCTCGGTCAACTGCTAAACGCGTGGGGCAAAGTGCGCCGCGCGGGCGCATCGGGCAGCCCCGAACCGGCCACGCAGGCCATGCGGGGTCCGAAGCCGGCCGCCGGGAGCACCGGCAGCACGCTCAAGGAACGGTATCTCTCGGCGATCGACGTGTTCCGCGACCTCCCGCCGGCCGAGCTCGAGCGCCTGGCACGGACGACGACGATGCTCACCTGCGCCCGCGGCCGGACGGTCTATCGCGCCGGCGACGTCAGCGAGACGCTGTTCCTGCTCAAGAAGGGCCGTATCCAGATCGTTCGTGAAACGGTCGACGGCAAGCGGCTCGTCACCGCCGTGCTCGGCGCCGAAACCTTCTTCGGCGAGATGGCGCTCATCGGCGAGCGCTTCCCGCGCGACTCGACCGCCGAGGCGCTCGACGACGCCATTATCTGCGCGATGAGCCGGCGCGACGTCGAACAGCTCATGCTGTCCCATCCGCGCGTTGCTCTGCGCTTCCTCGAACGGGTGGGCGCGCGCCTCGCCGAAACCGAGGCGATGGTCGAGGAGTTCGCCTTCCGGCCCGTCGCCGCGCGCCTGGCCGGCGTCCTGCTGCGTCTGGCCGGCGACGATCCGGGAGACGGCGAGCCCGTTTTGATCGAGGCCAGCCACCAAGAGCTCGCCGATATGGTCGCGACGTACCGTGAAACCGTGACGGTGACGCTCCACGAGTTTCGCAAGCGCGGCCTCGTCGAGCTCGGGCGGCGCAGCATCAAGCTCCTCGACCGGCGCGGCCTCGAGGCGCAGGCGGAGGCCGAAGCCTGACGGCTGCCCGCCTTGCCGGCGCCGGTCAGCGCTGTTCGGGTCAACGGCGCTTCGTGTTCCGATACGCAGCGAGCAGTCTCAGCATCCGCCTATCCCGAGGGGCCGACCAAGGATGTAACGATCGGGGCGGTGGCGAGACAGAGTAGTGGTGCACCGAATAGCGCGACGCTGGACGTGTCGCTGGACGTGTAGAGGAGCCTTCCCATGCTGCAACTGTGGACTTCGATTGACACAAGACTGCTCGACTTGTCCCAGTTCAGGTCGGTCGTGATCTACTGTAAGCGGTTCAGCACCGTCTTCAGCACCGCAGCGCTCTCCACCCGCTCGTAAGTGGCTGCTGCCCTGTACGCAGCAAAGGGAGTGGTGGGCCGACAAGCCGAGTAGTGGTTCTGCCGGCCCATTTTCCTGCATACGCGAGGTCATGCCGGTCGCCTCGTCGAAGTCGTTGAGGTATTTGTTGAGGTCTACGTCTTACGCTGGTCCCGTACGGTGCCCCAGGCGGGTGCCGTGCCATTCTCCTCCTACGGGAGCAACTGAGAGGGACAGATGAAAATGACACGAAGGACGTACCTCGCACAAGCCGCGGCCGCTGCGAGCGGCGCGGCCGTCTTCGCCGCGGTGGGCTGCGCGGCGCCCGGCGCGGGCGGCGCCGAAAAGCCCGGCGCGAGCGCGCCGCCGGTCACGATCCGCTGGCCGGAAGGCACCGGCCCGCTCGAAGTCGAGTTCTCCGAGGCCTTCAACAAGGCCTTCAACCAGAAGTACGGCCCAAAGATCACGGTCGTCACCGAGCCGTTCCCCGAGGGTGGCTGGTCGGGCCGGTATGAGAAGTGGACGACGATGGCCGTCTCCGGCACCATGCCCGAAATCATCACGCTGTGCTGCACGTTCATCCGCCCCTTCATGCTCAAGGGTCTGGTGATGGAGCTCGACAAGTACATCAAGCGCGACTGGAAGCAGCAGGACATCGACGACTTCTTTAGGGGGCCGTACGAGGCCTTCACTATCAGAGGGAAGCAACTCGGCTTGCCGGTGTACATCAACACCAACATCATGTTTGTGAACCTGAACCATCTCAAGGAAGCCGGGCTGAAGTACCCATCCGAGAGCTGGACGAAGCAGGAGTTCCTCGACTATGTCGTCAAGCTGGCCAAGCGCACCGGGCCGGGCCGGGCCGACCGCTGGGGCTACGACATGGGTTTTGCTGCCCTCGACCGCAACATCACCTGGATCTGGAACAACGGCGGCGAGCCGCACGATCCCAAGGATGGGCCGGTGGTGACCAAGCTGATGTACGATGACCCCAAGACGATCGAGGGATTGCAGTTCCTGCACGACCTGATCTGGAAGCACCAGGTGTCGCCGATCAACAACGAGCAGCGCGGCGGGATGGGAAACCAGGACGCTTTCCTCAACGGTAAGATCGCCATCTACTTCCAGGCCAGCGGCAATGCCGGCGCCATCAGCACGAAAGCACCTGATACCGGGCTGGAGTGGGACTTCCTGCCGCTGGTCAAGGGACCAAAAGGCCACGGCGCCCGCATCTCGACCGACGGGTACATGATCGACAAGCAGACGAAGTATGCCGAGCAGTCGTGGACGGTGCTCCGCGAGCTCGTCTCGACGTCGACGCAAACGCTGCGCGCGCAGATCCGCCGTCTTCAGCCGCCGCGCAAGTCGTCCGCCGAAGTTTGGGAGAAGGTGTACACGGGCAAGAACGCACGCCTGGGACGGACCATGGCCGAGACGGCTCGGCCGGACCCGCGCGCCTTCTGGAAAGAGGCCGACCAGGTGGGCAAGATCGTCGGCAACTACATGAGTGCGACGATGCTGAGGAACGAGATGGGCGTGGCGCAGGCGATGAAGCAGGCGATGGAAGAGGTCCGCGGCTTCTACGCCAGCAACCCGTAGCGTCTCGGCTTCTCGGTTGCGTTACCGCTCTCCGGCCAGGCTGGAGAGCGGTCGGTGCGATGGCGACCTCCACTTGTGTACCCGCACGGTGCCTCGTTGTCATTGTGCCTCGTTGTCATTCTGACCGGAGGGAAGAATCCGTGCTCCTCGGCTGGGGAACCGGATTCTTCCCTCCGGTCAGAATGACAATCCATCGTTGTCGTACTGGCAGGTGATGGTGAGATCTACTCTCCCTTGAGCAGCGCCTGCGCCAGGATCTTTTCCGCCACTTCCATCGTCTTCACGCAGTCGCGGAAGGGGGAGCTCGTCACCTCGCGCCCCAGCTTGAGCGAGTCGATAAACTCGCGATTCTTCGCCCGGAAGCCGCCGTAGACGTAGAGCTGATCGCTCCCCGCCACTGCCTTGGCGTCGTACTCGACGCCGTCGTAGTCGCCGTCGGCGTAGAGGGACGCTTTCCCCTCGACCTCGGCGTCGGCGCAGATACCCGGCGCGTGCATCTGCACGCGGAAGACGCGCCGGCCGCTGCACCAGCTATTGAGCACGTACCCCGTCGAACCGTTGTCGAAGCGCAGCGTCGCCCCGATCCAGTTGATATCCGGCGTGCCGATGCGCTTGCACTCGCTCTCGATCGCCACCACCTCGCCGCCGCACATCCAGCGCACCGTGTCGATCGCGTGCGTCGAGTCGTCCATCATGTGGTCACGCGCGCCGACCATGGGCCGTGGGCCGTGCTTGTAGAACTCGCACACTGCGTGGACGACCGGCCCACGCTTGAGCAACTTCTCCCGCAGCGTCACCAGCAGCGGGCTCGTGCGGCGTTGGTGGCTGACCTGCGTGATCACGCCCTTCTGGTCGGCCAGGTGCGTCAGCATCTGCGCCTGATGCCAGGTGAGGCCCATCGGCTTTTCGATGTACAGGTTGAGCCCCTGCTGCAGGCACCAGACCCAGATGTCGTACATGTAGTGCGGCTGGCCGATGACGTACACGCCATCGGGCGCGACCTCCTCGACCATCGTGCGGTAGTCGGTATACCGCCGCGCGACGCCATACTTGTCGGCCGTGGCGTTGAGCGCCGCCGGGCTGATGTCGCAGATCGCCGCGATCTCGACGTCGCCGAACGATGCCAGCGACGGATAGTGGACGTTGTTCGCCATCCGCCCCGCCCCAATCATCGCCACCCGCACCACCTTCTTCGCGCTCATCTCTGTGTGCTCTCTCCCTCTCTCCTTCGGCCGCGCCACTGCGCAACGCTTACCGCCAGGCGGCACCATCCGCCCGACGCGAAGAACCCAAGCCCTCTCCGTGTCTCCGTGTCTCCGTGGTGAATTCCTAGTCCGCCCGGCCTTCCTTGATCGCGTCGTTCACCCGTTGGTTCGCCTCCTGGAGCGCCTGGCGCGGCGCTTTCTGACCCTTGAGCACCACGGTTTCGGCGCCCTCGGCGCCGTCCAGCTCGCGGTTCATGA